>NZ_DASWYS010000285.1:0-23153 GCF_036404855.1 Roseateles sp. | reverse complement strand
GTCCTGGGCATTGCGTCGTTCGACCGACTTGGCCTGCCCCGACTCTCCTGACCTCAAGCTCTCGAACCGCCTGGTGCGGACCCGCATGCCAGGTGGTGTGGCAGGGGCGCCTCCTCAAGGAGGCCCCCTATGCCGATTGGGCGCCAAATTGATCCACGGTGCGGTGCCGTGCTACGTCGCCGCTTTTGTGAGGGCGCTTGGAGTGCGACAGTCCTAGAGCGCCATGCCTGTCATGGCGGGGCCAACTTCTGCAGCATGTGCCGCGCGCCAAGTACAGCCAACGCGCGCTTGACGTTGTAGGCCAGAGTCGCCAGGGCGATCTCCGTGCCCGCACCTGTCAGGCCCCGCATCAGGAAGCGCGGCTCCTCGAAGATGTGGAACTTCAAGGCTGCAAACGGATGTTCGACTTTGCAGCGGCGCAGCCTCATCGCCGTCGGTGTGGCGCGCCGGTGGATGCGTTCGAGCGCTTGCTCGAAGAGATGGCGGGTGGCCTTACAGGCGTTGTTGTGACTGAAGAAGATCTCCAACATCACGCTCGTTTGCTCGTGGGTCACGAGCTTTGCATGACCTGTTGTGTCGACATGCGTGCTTGCCGACTCTTGAAAGTAGTCGATCAGGTCCAGGCGCCCGTTGTCTTGGCCATCGTTGCTTCCATGAAAGGGTCAGAAGTCCAGCTGGCCGGCACTGATGCCCAGTGCCTGCGCGATGCGCTCGCGCGAGGACTTGCGCGGGTTGGCGCTGGTCTCCAGCTGCGCGTACGCGCTTTGCGTGATGCCCATGCGGCCGGCCATGTCGTCCTGAGTCAGGCCCAGGTGAGTGCGCCAGGCCTTAGCCGGAGACATGCTCTCATCGAAGGCCAGCTTCACGACGGCGTCCGGCACCAGGTCGCCGGCCTGCTCAAAGCGGGCCACGAACTCGGCGTAGGGCACGACGACGAAGGCCGGTCGGCCTTCGGCGTCGTTGATGGTCTGGAAGTCAATACGTTTGTTCATCGCGTTTCCTCACTTCTTCGATGGTGACGATGCGCACGCCGCCGTCGAAATCAAAGAACACTCGGTAGTTGCCGACCCGCAGCCTGTAGCCGTACTGGTGATTGGTCAACGACTTGACGTTCTTGGCCTTGGTCAGGTCGACCAACTCGGTACTAACGGCCTGTCGGATCGCCGCGCCGGCTTTGGCCGGCAGCTTGCGCATTTGCTTCAGCGCTTTGGTTCGCCAGCTGATCGAGTTCATGGGCTGAACTATAAGATAAGCATTAGATTTGGCAATGGAAATCTAATGTCCGTCGGCGAGCACTTGGCGAGCGGCGTAGTCACTGCACGAAGCGGCACCAACACACCTGGTCATCCGTCCGGCCCTGCGTACGCTGCTGGCCGCTCAGCAGCGTGCTGCGGCCGCTCATGTGCCAGATCCGCGCCTTGCTGAGATCCGCGACCAAGCCTTGGGCCCGAAGCGCAGCGAAGACTGGGCCGCCCTTGTGGCCGTGCCAGCTCATGTACTTCAGGACCGACAGCTCGCCGCGGATCGGAACGGCCGCGCGCCACACCTCGCGCGGCAGCCGCCGCCCGGCGTGATTCAACTCGACCAAGTCGACCACCATACTGTAAATTTATCCACCATAACGCCCGCAGCCAGGGCGCGGCGTGCAGAGAGGCTCTAGGAGCGCGCGGCACGGGCGAGGCGCCCGAGCCCCCTGGCAGCTCGACGCGGGCGCGATGGCGGCCCCTACGCACCCTTAGAGCGGGCTGTCCCGGTGCGCCAGGGCCGATGTGCGGCCGGGGGAGGGTGAGGAAACCCCGCGGCGCGTGCTCGGGACCCCGCCCTGCACTATCTGCCGCGGCCTTGAAGACTATCACCAGGGCTCTCGATGTCGCTTGACAGACGAGGGTTCAATTCCCCCCGGCTCCACCATCTCAGAGTTCAGCGGGTCCGCTGACGATCAGAAGGCCTAAGTCAATCAACGACTTAGGCCTTTTTCTTTGTCCGGGCGGGTGCAAGAACGTCCGCCAGCCTCCACTTCCTCCTGCAAGAACTCAAGGATCTCGGTTCTTGCAGCTAAAAGACTTGCACCAGGAGGAAGTCGATGTTCATGAGTATTTCAAGGAATACCCCCTAGTTTGTCGGTAAACTTTACATTCGAGGCGATAGGCATTGTGTTGTCGGGGAAATTTCCATGTAAATCAACGGCTTACATGGGTGGCGCGAGTTTTGCTTCGATGGGATATCTGTGACCTCCATGCATCTCAAACAATGAACAAGCCCTCCCTGCTCAAGATCGTCATCGGCGCCGTTGCTTCGATTGCTGCCGCGTCAAGCTTCGCCGCCCCCGTTTTCGTCGGTTCGTGGCATGTCGGCGATGGCCTGCGCTGGGACGCGGCCACCCAGACCGCCTACAGCGCGCAAGAAGCTGCCGCTCTGCTGTTTGGTGGTGTGGCCAGCGACTACGAGATCTCGACCATCAGCTCGGATGTGAACAGCATCAATCACTTGGCTTGGTATGACGGCTACGGCATCGGCATGGGCCAGCTGGCTGAGAGTTTCACCAACGGCTCGCTCTACACGGCCGGTGTGCGCTCCGCCTACATCCTCGACAATTCCTGCAGCATCCGCTACACGAGCCCGACCACGGCTTGCTCGGACAGCTATGTCAACTACGCGTTCCGCATCAACGAAGCCGAAGTGCCCGAACCCGCATCCGTCGCTCTGGTGGGTGCAGCGTTGATTGCCGTTGGCGCCGCCCGCCGCCGCAAGTCGGCCTGAGGCGCAAGGAAAGCAAAAAGCCCCGCCTAGGCGGGGCTTTTTTTTTGGGCCCGCACGTCTTGGCGGGCGCGCCCATGAGGCGCCAGCAATGCGGCTGTGCTCAGTCAGTTGAAGCCTTGCCCGCGGATCAGGCCCACCGCCAGCCCTTCGATGCTGAAGTGCTCGCTGCTCTCGTTGACGATGATGGGCTCGAAATCGGGGTTCTCGGGCAGCAACTGGATGCCGTCGGGACCGCGCTTGAAGCGCTTCACGGTGACCTCCTCGCCGACTCGGGCGACGACGATCTGGCCGTTGCGCGCCTCACTGGCGGACTGCACGGCCAGCAAATCGCCGTCGAGGATGCCGATGTCCTTCATGCTCATGCCCTTGACCTTGAGCAGGTAGTCGGGCTTCTTCGCGAACAGGCCGGGCTCGACGGTGAAGGTCTGCTCCACATGCTCCTGCGCGAGGATGGGGGCGCCGGCTGCAACACGACCAATCAGCGGCAGCGTCAGCTGGGCCAAGGCCGGAAGGGGCAGGCTGAACTGGCGGGCGCGATTGACGGCGCTGAGCGCGTCGGACTTGAGGCGGATGCCCCGTGAGGTGCCGCCCACGAGTTCCAACATGCCCTTGCGGGCCAGCGCCTGCAGATGCTCCTCCGCCGCATTGGCGGACTTGAAGCCCAGTTCGGCGGCGATCTCGGCGCGGGTCGGCGGGGCGCCCGTACTTTCGATCGCATTTCGTACCAGGTCGAAGATCTGTTGCTGGCGGGCGGTAAGCTTGGGTCGGTCTTGCACGGTCGGCCTTAGTCGTAGGCTGGCAATTTGTCCAGCAGCTGTATTTTCATCCAGGAAACCAGGAGATTGCAAATTACCGCCGATCTGATCGTCATTCTGGGCACCGGCGGCACGATTGCCGGCACGGCCAAAACGGCCAGCGACGGTGTGGGTTACACGGCCGCTCAGTTGAGCGTGGAGGACTTGCTGGCCGCCGTGCCAGCGCTGGCCAGCCGTCGGCTGGAGGCGCATCAGGTCGCCCAACTGGACAGCAAGGACATGGATTTCCTGACCTGGCAGCGCCTTGCGACGGCGGTGCAGGCCCAGCTCGCGCGGCCCGAGGTGGGGGGCATCGTGATCACCCATGGCACGGACACGCTGGAAGAGACCGCCTATTTCCTGCAGCGCGTGCTTGCGCCGGCCAAGCCTGTTGTGCTGACGGCGGCGATGCGGCCGGCCACGGCGCTGGCGCCGGATGGGCCGCAGAATCTCTTCGACGCGGTGCAGGTGGCCGCCGCGCCGGGCGCGGAGGGCGTCGTCGTGGCGTGTGCGGGGCGGGTGCATGACGCGACCCAGGTCCGCAAGACGCACAGCTATCGCGTCGACGCGTTTGAGTCCGTGGATGGCGCGTTGGTGGCGCGCGTGGAGGAGGGCGTGGTGCGGCTGCTCGGGCGCTGGCCGTCGGGCGAGGCGCTGGGCCTGGCGTGCATCTCCCGCCCGGCCGAGCGCTGGCCGCGTGTGGAGATCGTCATGAACCACGCCGGCGCCAGCGGTGCCGTCGTGGATGCGTTGCGTGCCGCGGGCGTTGATGGGCTGATCGCCGCGGGCACCGGCAACGGCACGCTCAGCGTCGCGCTGGACACGGCGCTGCGCGAGGCGCAGGCCGACGGCGTGAAGGTCTGGCGCAGCACGCGCTGTGATGCCGGACCGGTCATGGACTTGCCCGGTCTGCTGCCCAGCGCGGGCGCGCTGAGCCCGGTCAAGGCCAGGATCGAGCTGATCCTGACCTTGCTGGCCGGCTGAGCCGGCCCGGCCCTCAGACGATGGTCAGCGAGACGTCGACGTTACCGCGCGTGGCGTTCGAGTAGGGGCAGACCTCGTGCGCTGTCTTGACCAGCGCTTCGAGCTGCGCGCGGTCCATGCCGGGCACCGAGATCTTCATGTCGACCTGGATGCCGAAGGCGCCCGGCTTGTTCGCGTGCGGGCCGATGGCGACGTCGCTGGTGATGGAGACCTCGGCAGGCAAGGCGATCTTCTGCTTGCCAGCCACGGCCTTCATCGCGCCGATGAAGCAGGCGGAATAACCGGCCGCGAACAGTTGCTCGGGATTGGTGCCCGGGCCGCCGGCGCCGCCCAGTTCCTTCGGCGTGGACAGCGTCAGGTCGATGGCGCCGTCAGACGACTTGGCAGTGCCGGCGCGGCCGCCGGTGGCAGTGGCGGTGGCGGTGTAGAGGGCTTTCTCGATGGCCATGGTGGGCTCCTTTGCGTGATGCGTGGTGGTGGGGAAGGGATCAGGCGGCCGCGTCGGCGGCCCGGTTGAGTTGCTGGCGCAGCTGCTGCAGCCGCTGCGTCAGCGCGATGACCTCGTCAAGCTCGCAGGCGCTGGCGCAGGCGAGTTGGCCGGGGATGTCCAGGGCCGGCTCGCGCAGCTTGCGGCCCCGGGGCGTCAGGAAGATGTCGACGCGGCGCTCGTCATCGCTGGCGCGGCGGCGCTCGAGATGGCCCAGCGCTTCGAGGCGCTTGAGCAGTGGCGTCAGCGTGCCCGAGTCCAGCGACAGGCGCTGGCCCAGTTGCGACACGCTCAGGCCTTCGGTCTCCCACAGGACCAGCATGACGAGGTATTGCGGGTAGGTCAGGCCGAGCGGCGTGAGCAGCGGCTTGTAGATCCGGGTCATGGCCCGCGAGCTGCTGTACAGCGCGAAACACAGCTGGCGGTCCAGCTGCAGCCATTCGGCGCGGGAATCGGCGGCCGGGGTGGGGGTCTTGCTGCGTGCCATGACCATGAATGTAGTTGGCAATTTAATTGCACACAATCTAAATGGTCTTTTGGGTGACACGGCACGGTAGGGCGATCTGAGAGGATTCGCCACCCCGAACATGCAATGAGGAGTGAGGCGATGCAAATCCTGGCCGTCGTGCTGGCCGCGCTGGTGGCGCTGCTGCACCTGTACTTCCTGGTACTGGAGATGTTCTTCTGGACCAAGCCGCTAGGCCGCAAGGCCTTCGGGCTGGAGAAGGGCTTCGCCGAGCAGAGCAAGGCGCTCGCGGCCAACCAGGGGCTCTACAACGGCTTTCTCGTCGCGGGCCTGGTGTGGGGCCTGATGCAGGGCGCCGCGGGCGCGGGCCGGCCCTGGCTGGTTTTCTTCCTGGGCTGCGTCGTCGTGGCCGGCGTGTTCGGTGCAGCCACGGCGTCCAGGAAGATCCTGTTCGTGCAGGCGCTGCCAGGCGCGCTGGCGCTGGCAGCGGTACTGGCGACCTGAGCGGGAATCAGGTCGACATCGCCTCGATCTGCTCGCCCAGCTCCAGCCAGCGCATCTCGTCGGCCTCGAGCTGATCGGCAATCGCCTTCAGCCGCTTGCCCATCTCGGCGATGGCCGACGCGGCCGCGCCGTCGGCCAGCTGCGCCTCGATCTCGGCGCGCTCCTGGGCCAGCGCATGCAGGCGCTTGTCGATGGCTTCCATCTCCTTGCGCAGCGGACGGGTCTGCTCGGCCAGCTTGGCGCGGGCCTGGCCGGAGGCCTTGCGGTCCTCGCGTGACGCAGGGGCCGGTGCCGGCGCAGCAGCGACGACGGGCGCGGGCGCCGCGGACGGCTGCTTCTTGGCCGCGCGCGCGGCTTCCTTGCTCTGATCGAGCAGCCAGCGCTGGTAGTCGTCCAGGTCCCCGTCGAAGGGCTTGACCACGCCGTCGGCCACCAGCCAGAACTCGTCGCAGACCTCGCGCAGCAGCGCGCGGTCGTGGCTGACCAGCATGACGGTGCCTTCGAACTCGTTGAGCGCCAGCGACAACGCCTCGCGCGTGTTCAGGTCCAGGTGGTTGGTCGGTTCGTCCAGCAGCAGCAGGTTGGGACGCTGCCACACCAGCATGGCCAGCACCAGTCGTGCCTTCTCGCCGCCCGACAGGCTGCCGACCTCCTGGTTGACCATGTCGCCCGTGAAGCGGAACTGACCGAGGAAGTCGCGCAACTCCTGCTCGCGGCCGGGCGGGCCGACGTCGCGGGCCAGACGCACCATGTGCGCCAGCGGACCTTCGTCCAGGCGCAGCACATCCAGCTCTTGCTGGGCGAAATAGCCGATGGACAGGCCCTTGCCTTCGGTCAGCTTGCCAGCCATCGGCGCCTGCGCGCGGGCGATGGTCTTGACCAGGGTGGACTTGCCCTGGCCGTTGGCGCCCAGGATGCCGATTCGTTGGCCGGCCAGCACCGAGCGGTCCACGCCGCGGACGATGATCTTGTCGCCTTCGTCGGTGCGGTAGCCGGCCGACAGCTCGTCGAACATCAGCATCGGGTTGGGCAGGTTCAGCGGCTCGCGGAACTCGAAGTTGAAGTCGGCGGACGCCAGCACCGGTGCCAGCTTCTCCATGCGCTCCAACGCCTTCACGCGGCTTTGCGCCTGCTTGGCCTTGCTGGCCTTGGCCTTGAAGCGGTCGATGAACTTCTGCAGGTGGGCGACCTTCTCCTGCTGACGCTCGAACGCGGCCTGCTGCAGGACCATGCGTTCGGCGCGCTGGCTCTCGAAGCTCGTGTAGTTGCCGCCGTAGCGCACCAGCTTGCCTTCGTCGAGGTGCAGCGTGACCTTGGTGATGGCATCCAGGAACTCGCGGTCATGGCTGATGATGATCAGCGTGCCGTCGTAGCGCTGCAGCCAGGCTTCCAGCCAGACGAGGGCGTCGAGGTCCAGGTGGTTGGTGGGCTCGTCGAGCAGCATCAGCTCGGCGGGGCACATCAGCGCCCGCGCCAGTTGCAGGCGCATGCGCCACCCGCCGGAGAAGCTGTTCACCGGGGCGTCGAGCTGCTCGGTCCGGAAGCCCAGGCCCATCAGCAGCGCCTGCGCGCGCGAACGTGCGTCGAACGCACCGGCATCGGCCAGCGCGGCATGGGCCTCGGCCATCGCATGGCCGTCCTCGGCCTTCTCGGCTTCGTCCAGCGCGATGCGCGCAGCGACGAGCGTCAGATCGCCTTGCAGCACGAAGTCGGTCGCGCCGTCCTCGGTCTCGGGCATGTTCTGGGCCACTTCGGAGCGGCGCCAGTGCTTGGGCACCTCGACCTCGCCCTTGTCGTTGCCCAGGCGATGGGTCAGCAGGGCAAACAGGCTGGACTTGCCAGCGCCATTGCGGCCCACGAGGCCAATCTTCTCGCCGGGTTGCAGGGTGGCGGACGCGTTGTCCAGCACCACCTTGACGCCGCGGCGCAGCGTGATGTCGCGTAGGGTGATCACTTCAGGTTTTCTTTCGTCACCAGCAGCACCTGGTCGGCGCCCGATGAGGTTTCCATCCACACGACTTCGAGGTGAGGGAAGGCGGCTTCAAAATGCTCGCGCTCGTTGCCGATCTCCAGCACCAGCACGCCGTCGTCGTTCAGCGCGGCGGGCGCGGCGCGCAGCAGCTCACGGATGAAGTCCATGCCGTCGCTGCCGCCGGCCAGGGCCAACTCCGGCTCGGCGAGGTATTCCGCGGGCAGGGCGGCCATGCTGGCGCTGTTCACGTAGGGCGGGTTGCAGAGGATCAGGTCGTAGGGCCCTTGGGCGCCCGCCAGGCCGTCGCCCTGCAGCAGCCGGATGCGGCCGGTCAATGCATGGCGCTCGACATTGAGCCTGGCCACATCAAGGGCGTCGGTGCTCAGGTCCAGCGCATCGACCTGCACCTCGGGCCAGGCCATCGCGGCCAGCACGGCCAGGCTGCCGTTGCCGGTGCACAGGTCCAACACGCGGCGGCTCGCCGGGTTCAGCCAGGGGTCGATGCTGGCGTCGGCGATCAGCTCGGCGATGAAGCTGCGCGGCACGATGGCGCGCTCGTCGATGGTGAAGGGCACGCCCTGAAGCCAGGCCTCGCCGGTCAGGTAGGCGGCCGGCTTGCGAGTGGTGATGCGTTCGTCGATCAGCGCCGTGATGGACGCCACCTCGGCCGCCGTCAGCTCACGCCTTTCATGGTCGTCAAGGGCGTCCAGTGGAATGCCCAGGCGCCACAGGGCCAGCCACATGGCCTCGTCGAAGGCGTTGGTCGTGCCATGGCCAAAAAACAAGCCCGCCTGGGCGAGGCGGGCGGCTTGGGATTCGATGCAGTCAATCAGCTTCAAGTGCCGCGGACGTCCAGGGTGATTTCGGTGAAGCTGGCCTCGTCGGGGGCCTTCTCTTCCTTGCGGGGGGTGTTCGTGAGACGCGCTCCGGGCGCCTCGTTCTGCAGCCGCCACAACAGGTTGGTGGGCGAGTCGGCGAAGGCCAGGCCTTCCTCGCGCGTGATGGTGCCGTCGCTGATGAGTTTGGCGAAATGCTCTTCGTAGGTCTGCGAGCCTTCGGCGATGGACTTCTCCATCGCTTCCTTCACGCCAGCGAAGTCGCCGTTCTCGATGAGTTCGGCCGTCAGCTTGGTGTTCAGCAGAATCTCGATGACGGGCACGCGGCCGCCGGCGGTGGCGCGTACCAGCCGCTGCGAGACGATGGCCTTCAAGCCGGCCGCCAGATCATTCAGCAGCGCCGGACGCGATTCCGGCGTGTAGAACGACAGGATCCGGTTCAGCGCGTGGTAGGTGTTGTTGCCGTGCAGCGTCGCGAGCACCAGGTGACCCGACAGGGCATAGCTGATGGCCGCCGTCATCGTCTCGCGGTCGCGGATCTCGCCGATCAAGATGCAGTCCGGCGCCTGGCGCAGTGCGTTCTTCAGCGCGATCTGCAGCGACGCCGTGTCGCGGCCGATCTCCCGCTGGTTGACGACGGAGCGCTTGTTGCTGAACAGGTACTCAATCGGGTCCTCGATGGTGAGGATGTGCCCGGTCATGGTCTGGTTGCGCATCTCCAGCATCGACGCGAGCGTGGTGCTCTTGCCGGTGCCGGTGGCGCCCACCATCAGGATGAGGCCGCGCTTCTCTTTGATCATCGATCCCAGCACGGGCGGCAGGCTCAGCGACTCCAGCGTCGGGATCTCGTGCGGGATGTGCCGGAAGACGCCGGCGATCGTGCCGCGCTGGCGGAAGCCCGACAGGCGGAAGCTGCCCACGCCGCGCACCGAGACGGCCATGTTCAGCTCGCCGCTGTTGTCCAGCTCGGCCAGCGAGCCCGGGTCGATGACCTCGGCGATGAGCTGGCGCGGCTGCGGCGGCGTCAGGAGCTGGTCCGATAGCTGCACGGTCTGCCCGTTGATGCGGATCAGCACCGGCATGTTGGCCGACAGATAGCAGTCCGAAGCACCCTTGTCGGCCATCAGCCGCAGGATGCGCTCCATGTTGCCGCCGCCGCTCATGGTCAGGCGCGCAGCAGTTCGTTGATGCTGGTCTTGGAGCGCGTCTGCGCGTCCACCCGCTTGACGATGATGGCCGCGTACAGCGAGTAGCGGCCGCCGTCCTTGGGCAGCGAGCCCGAAATCACGACGGAGCCGGCCGGGATGCGGCCGTAGCTGACGGTGTCGGTAGCACGGTCGTAGATCGGCGTGCTCTGGCCGATGTAGACACCCATGGAGATGACCGAGTTCTCTTCGACGATGACGCCCTCCACGACTTCGGAGCGGGCGCCGATGAAGCAGTTGTCTTCGATGATGGTCGGATTGGCCTGCAGCGGCTCCAGCACGCCGCCGATGCCGACGCCGCCCGAGAGGTGCACGTTCTTGCCGATCTGGGCGCAGGAGCCGACAGTGGCCCAGGTGTCGACCATCGCGCCTTCGTCGACATAGGCGCCGATGTTCACGTAGCTGGGCATCAGCACGACGTTCTTGGCCTGGAAGCTGCCGCGGCGCGCGACGGCCGGGGGCACGACGCGCACGCCCGTGGCGCGCAGCTGTTCGTCCGTCATGCCGGCGAACTTGGTGGGCACCTTGTCGAAGAAGGTCAGCTCCTTGTCGCCCATGATGCGGTTGTCGTTCAGACGGAAGGACAGCAACACGGCCTTCTTGATCCATTGGTGCACGGTCCACTGGCCCACACCCTCACGCGTGGCCACGCGCAGGCGGCCGGCGTCCAGTTCGGCGATGACGTGGTCGACCGCCTGGCGCAGCTCGGGCGCGTTGGTGGGGTCGAGCGACGCGCGGTTGTCCCAGGCAAGGTCGATCAGGCTCTGCAGTTCAGCGGTGTTCATGGGCGGGATTTCGTGAAGGAGACGATGCGGTGGGCGGCTTCCAGGCATTCGGCCTCGTCGGCCACCAGGGCCAGGCGGATGCGCCCGGCGCCGGGGTTGTAGCCATGGGCTTCGCGGGCCAGCAGGCTGCCCGGCAGGACGGCCAGATTGTATTGAGCGAGCAGGCCCTGGGCGAAGGCCACGTCGTTACCGCCTGGAACAGCGGCCCAGAGGTAGAAGCCAGCGTCGGGCAGGGCCACGTCCAGCACCTCGGCCAGCAGCGGCGTCACCTCGGCGAACTTGCGCCGGTAGCGCGCCCGGTTCTCGACGACGTGGGCCTCGTCGCCCCAGGCAGCGATGCTGGCGGCCTGCACGATGGGGCTCATCGCACTGCCGTGGTAGGTGCGGTAGAGCAGGAATTTCTTCAGCAGCGCCGCGTCGCCGGCCACGAAGCCCGAGCGCAGGCCCGGCACATTGGAGCGCTTGGACAGCGACGTGAAGGCGATCAGGTTGCGGAAGTCGTTGCGGCCCAGCTTGACTGCAGCCTCCAGGCCGCCCAGCGGCGCTTCTTCGCGGAAATAGATCTCGGAGTAGCACTCGTCCGACGCGATGACGAAGCCGTGGCGGTCGCTCAGCTCGAACAAGGCCTGCCATTCCTCCAGTGGCATCACGGCGCCGCTGGGATTGCCAGGGGAGCAGACATATAGCAGTTGCGTTCGCCCCCAGGTCGCGTCGTCGATCTGGCGCCAGTCCACGGCGAAGTTGCGCGCCGGGTCGGAGTTCGCGAACGCGACCTCGGCACCCGCCAGCAAAGCCGCGCCTTCGTAGATTTGATAGAAGGGGTTGGGGCAGGCCACCGTGGCGCCGACGCGACTCGTATCGACCACCGTCTGCGCGATGGCGAACAGCGCCTCGCGCGAGCCGTTGACGGGCAGCACCTGGGTGGCCGGGTCGATCGTCAGCCCGTAGCGGCGCGCGATCCAGCCGGCGATGGCCTCTCGCAACTGCGGCGTGCCGGCCGTTGCCGGGTAGGCCGACAGGCCTTTCATCGCGCCATTGATGGCCTCGGCGATCAGGGCCGGGGCGGCGTGGCGAGGCTCGCCAATGCCCAGCGAGATGGCCGTAAGGTCCGGATTCGGCGTGATGCCGGCGGTCAGTTCGCGCAGGCGCTCGAAGGGGTAGGGGTGCAGCCGGCCGAGCCGCGGGTTGGCGGGAACAGTCATGCCGGAATCATAGGTGGCCGGCCGCGCCGGCCCCTAGCCGCTCGCCGGCTCGCGCACAACGGTGACGGTGCAATCCGACTCGGCCACGACCTGGCCCGACACGCTGCCGAGGTAGCGCCGCAGCGCCGATGCGCCACGCGCACCCATGACGATGTGGTCCACACCGTTGCGATGGGCGAAATCGATGATGGCGCCGGCTGCCTCGGGGGCCTCCAGCACGTGGAAGGTCAGCCGGCCGTCCTCCAGGTTAAGCGCCTTGCTGATGGGCCGCGCCCAATGCTTGAGGGCGATGAGCTGCTTCACATGCAGGCTCTGGCCGTGCTTGTCGGTGAGCTCGTCAATGCCGATGCGGTTCACGCGCATGATGCTTACGCAGGCAAGGCGGGCGCCCGCCTCGGTCTGCACGATGCGGCGCACGGTCTCGCAGAGCTGGGTCAGCAGTTCGGGCGTCGCGTTGTCGACGTCCACCGCCGCCATGACGATGGGGCTTCGGGCCAGCTGCTGGCCCGCCGGCGCGGCGGGCGTGGGCTCCGAACCCAGCGCGAAGAACCAGCGCTTGAGGCGTCGCATCGCGCCGCTGGTTTGCAGCTTCTCGGCGCGCGCCGTCAGCGCCACACCGCCGGGCTCGCGCAGGTCCAGCGCGAGCTGGGCGGCGCTCTGGTAGCGGCGTTCGGGCTTGACCTCCAGGCAGCGCAGGATGACCTCCTGCAGCCAGGGTGGGAGTTCGGGCCGGATGACGCGCGGCGGCACGGGCTCGACGAACAGGCGGCGGCGCAGGCCGCGCACGGAGCTGGGTTGGCCGAATGGCCGCTCGCCGGTGCTGAGGTGGTAGAGCATGACGCCAAGCGCGAACAGGTCGCTGCGCGGGTCGTTGCGCACGAACTGCACCTGCTCCGGACTCATGTAGGGGCCGGTCCCCATGGGCAGCGTGAACTCCTCCTCCAGGAGGTCGGGCAGCAGCTCGTGGCGGCTGAGGCCGAAGTCGACGAGCACGGCCGTGCCGTCGGGGCGGAACATGATGTTGCTGGGCTTGATGTCCAGGTGAACGACATGCTGGCGATGCAGGGCCGCCAGCGCCGTGGCCACGCGCGCGCCGATGTCGGCCACCTCCTCGGGCGGAAGCGGTGCGTCATCGAGGCGCGGGCGCAGCGTGTCGCCGGGAATGCGCTCCATGACGATGAAGGCCTGCCGCGTCCAGTCCCCGCGGGCAACGAAGCGCGGTACATGCGGGCCGCTGAGCTGAGGCATCAGCATCTGTTCGACCTCGAAGCCGACGATGGTTGCGGGATCCTCGCCACCCTTGATGCGCGGCACCTTCATCAGCAGCTCGATGCCGTCGTCCTCGCCCTCCACGCGGCTGACCCGCCAAAGGTTGGCCATGCCGCCCTGGTGCAGTCGTTCCTCCAGCCGGAAGCCGTCCAGCACCCGGCCGGCCTCCAGGGGCACGGGTGGGGCAGAGGTGGGGGGCGTCGTCGTCATCATCATTCGCCGAGCGTCAGGCGGCGCGCGAGGCGCTCGGCGATCTGCGACGGCAAGGCCGTCGCGCGCAAGGCCTCGCCGGCAGCGTCGACGTCGTAGGCCACGCGCTGGAACGTGATGCGGGCGTCGTCCAGGTCGGACTTGCTCGGGTCCAACAGCGCGTAGCATGCTGCCGGGTTGCCGTCCCGCGGCTGGCCGCAGGAGCCCGGGATGGCCAGCCACTGGCGGTGGCCCGGCAGCGGCATGGGGACGCCGGCCACGGGCCGGAAATCGCCCGCCTTGCCAGTGCCGGAGAGGTGAAAGAGCATGGGCTCGTGCATGTGTCCGCAGACCTGGATGCGCGCCGGATGCGCGTGCAGGCTCTTCACGGCCTCCGCGCGCCCCTGGATGTACTCCCAGCCATTGGGTTCAAAGGCGTTCGCGTGCACAAACAGGCAGTGGCCTGGCTCGCCGTGGGCCTGAAGAGGCAGCCGCGCCAGGAAGCGAAGCTGGTCTTCGTTCAGTTGGGCGCGCGTCCAGTCGACGACGGCGCGTGCGTCCGGGTGCATGCCGGGCGTGCTGCCATGCGCCACCGCCTCGTCATGGTTGCCTTGCACGGCGATGGCGCCATCGGCGACGAGGGCCATGACCTGGTCCAGCACCCAGGACGGATCGGCGCCGTAGCCGACGAAGTCGCCCAGCAGCGCGAAGTGGGTGGCGCCCTGGCTGCGGGCGTCGGCAAGGACGGCCTCGAAGGCCTGCCGGTTGGCGTGAATATCGGTGATGAGAGCCCAGCGCATGGGCGACAGCTTGCCACGAAGCGCTGACGCCGGGCGGACAGGGGCGTTCAGGGGGCCACGAGATCGGGGCGGATGCGTGCCAGCGCGTCGCGAAGCTGGCGCGCCGCGGCGGGGTCGCGCGGGGCCAGGGCTTGCGCGATGCGGCGCAGCGGCTCGGCGGCGGGCCGGAAGTCGGGGCTCTGGGTCAGCACGGCCAGCAGAGGTATGCCGACGCGGGCCAGCATGACGGTGGGGTCGGCGCTGGGCTGGGTGCGTCGGCCGAGGTCCAGGTAGCTGCGGCGGGCCAGGGCGTAGGCATTCACGCGCCGGGCCAGTCCTGGCGTGGCGACCAGGGCCGTTGCGTCGACGCTGACGAGGCCCAGCAGGGTCAGCAGGCGGTCGCGCGGCGCGGATTCTGGGGCGTAGGTGATGCGCGGCGCGCGGTAGGCCACCCAGGGGCGGTCGTCGGTGTTGAGCGGTTCGCCGGCCGCAAAGCGCTGCAGGGAACGCGGGTCGGCGATGAGGCTGCCCAGCACGGCGAGGTCGTCGTCAAGGCCGAAGCGCGCGGCCAGCTCGGGAAGTGGTCTGGGCTGGAATTGCGTACTGCCGGCGCGGCCGATGAGGCCGATGGTGGGGGTGTCCAGGCTGTTGCTGGCCAGCACGGCGACGCCATCGGGGAAGGCCTGCAGGAAGCTGGCCGTGATGCTGCGCAGCGTGCCCAGGTCCAACTGATGCAGGGGCAGCCACTGGCAGAACAGGCCCTGCGGCGCCAGACGCTCGCGTACGGCGCGGAAATGCTCAACGGTGTAGAGGGCCCCCGAGCCGCTGCGGGCGGGGTGGAAGTTGTCGGAGACGACGACGTCGTAGCGCTTCCCGGCAGTGCGCACGTAGCGACGGGCGTCGCCCGCGAGCAGCCGCGGCGCCGGTCCGTCGCCGAGATCAGCCAGCGCGGGCCGGAACAGCGCCGAAGTCTGGATGACCTCGGGCAGCAGCTCGACCGCATCCACTTGCAAGCCCGGCATCCGGGCGGCCACGCCAGCGGTGAGGCCCGCGCCCAAGCCTAGGAAGAGCGCCTGCCTGGGTTCGCCATGCAGCAACAGCGGCAGCAGGGCCTGGCGCCCGTCGACCAGGAGGCTGGCGCTGCTGCCCTCCTGCTGGCGATTGTTGATGCGAAGGCGTGCGACGCCGGCCGCGTCTTCGACGACGCTGACCGCGGCCATCGCGCCTTCGCGGTAGCTGAGCAAGCGGCCACCTTCGGGCAGGTCGATGAAGGCCAGCGGGGGCGCGAACAGCGCCAGCACCGCCGTGGCGCCTGCGGGCAGCCACCAAGGCCGGCTGCGCCAGGCTGGCACCAGCAGCAGGTAGCCGGCCGCGACGACGAGCAGTGCGAGCTTTGGTCCCAGGACGGGCGCCAGCGTGACGCCGAACAGCGGTGCGGCCGCCATCGCGCCCAGGGTGTTGACGCCCAGCGCGCGGCTGAAAGTGATGCCGGCCGCGGCGGCGTCTGCGCTGAGCTGGCAGAAAAGGGCGCCCATCAGCAGCGTCGGCAGCGCGAACACGGTGACGGCCAGCAGCGCCTCGGTGGCCAGCGCGGCGGCCAGCGTCTGCGGCTGAAGCCACGCCTTCAGCGCCTCCGCGCTCCACAGCGCGGCCATGCCCACCAGAACGCTCCAGGCCAGGGCCTGCAGCAGGCGGGGCGTGCCGCATCGCCGCGGCCAGCGCGCGTAGGCGGCGGCGCCCAACGCGCTGCCGGCCAGGTAGACGGCCAACAGCAGCGCGAAGGTGTAGACCGTGTCCTCAGCGACCTGGCTGAGTACGCGAACGGCCAGCACTTCATAGGCGATGCCCAGCAGCCCCGTCAGCGCGAGCAGGGCCAGGGGCCGGTTCGACGTGCGTGGGCCCAGGGGCGGCACGGGCCGGGCCTGCAGCGCCAGGCCGGCCAGCGCCGCACAGCCGAGGTTGAGGGCCACGCACAGGCCGGCGCTGCGTGTCAGGCCCCAGTCCGGGATCAGCCAGAAGGCCGTGGCCAGCACGCCTGCGACGGCGCCCAGCGTGTTGGCCGCGTACAGCGGCGCCAGCCGCGTCGTGCCAAGGCGGGCCATGGCCGGCAGCAGCAGCAGGAAGCTGGCGCCGAAGGCGATGCTCCAGTGCCGCAGCGGCGTGGCCTCGGCCCCGATGAGGTCCAGGGCCCCTCCGCTGACGGTGGGCATGGCGAGTATCAACAGTGCCCCCCAGGCCCCGATCAGCGCTTCGCAACCGGCGTACCAGCGCAGCGGTGCGTTGCTGGCCTCGATGCGGCGTCCCAGCAGCATCGAGCCCAGAGACAGCCCGCCGAAGAACGCCGCGACGACGGCCAGCACGGCGGCCGACTCATGGCCGAGGACGAGGCCGAACTGCTGAGTCCAGACGATCTGGTAGCCGAGGCCGGCGAAGCCGGATGCGGCCATCAGCAGCAGCGCGAGGCCGCTCAAGCGTTGAAGCTGAGCGTGTAGCCCCAGCTCTCCAGGCGCGTCGGGATCGCGTTGAAGGCCAGGCTGATGCGGCGCGCGCCGGCATTGGGCGGCACGGCGTGCATCAGGTAGCTGGGGAAGAGCATGAGGTCGCCTGGGCGGGGCAAGGGACTGACCCACTTCTCGGCGTTGTAGGGGCCAGTCACCACGCCGGCATGGTCGTTCTTCAGCGCGAAGTCAAGGCCGCCAGGCGACTTCATGAAGACCGTGCGCGCCGAGTCGTCCGTTTCGGTCAGGTAGACCACGCCGGAGGCGAAGCTGTTGGCGTGGTTGTGCATGGCCTGGCGACCGCCGGTGTCCAGCACGTTGACCCACATCTCCTTGATGGCCCAACCCAAGTTTTCGCCGAAGAGCAGGCGACCGAACTCGACGACCTTGGGCGTGATGAGGGCGGCGGCCTGCACCAGCAGCGGGCTGTCCGAGGGCTGCAGCATGCGGGTGTGGGCCAGCGCATCGGAGCTGTTGTTGGGCTGCAGCGCGCGGGTGCTGAAGTGGTCGACCAGGGCATGGACGAGCGCCGGTGGCAGCACGCCGGTAGAGCGCTGCAGCGGTACCGGGAACAGCCCGATGACTTCGTCCGTCATGCCAGCACCGCCGTGATGCGCAGCCAGGACCAGTATGCTGCGATGCTGCCGATCATGTAGAGCAACGCCGTGCGCATCCGCCTCGCGGCCGGCCAGCGGCTGGCGAGGCGCCACAGGCACCAGCATGCGCCCACCGTCATCAGTTGGCCGATCTCGACGCCGACGTTGAAGGTCAGCAGCGCGACGAGCAGGTGGTTCTCGGGCAGGCCAATCTCCTGCAGCGCGCCAGCGAAGCCGAGGCCGTGCACGAGGCCAAACAGGAACGCGACGAGCGCCGGCCAGCGTCGCGCGGCCGTGTTGCGCTGGTGCAGCGCCTCGCCAGCCACCAGAACGATGGACAGCGCGATGGTCGCTTCCACCGGTGCGGCGCGCAGTGTCAGCCAGCCGAGCGCGCTGCTGGCCAGCGTCAGGCTGTGCGCGGCGGTGAAGGCGGTGATCGTCAGCACGAGCTGGCGGTTGAAGCCGACGAGGAAGAGCAGGCCGACGACGAAGAGCAGGTGGTCGATGCCCCCGAGGATGTGCTCGACACCCAGGAGGGTGTAGGCGCTGGCGATCTCTCCCATGCCGCGCGGGTCGTCGGCAGCGCCATAGAGCTGCACGGAGGGCTGGGCCTTGGTCAGGGTGTAGACGCGGGTCTGTCCGTCCAGCCAGAACACGCGCACGACGGCCGCCGAGTAGCGCTCACCCACGCCCCGGACCGACAGCGTGCCGGCGAGGCCGGCCTCGCCGCAGCGCAGCATTGTGGCCTCGGCCGCGCAGGCCTGCGGCCAGACGGGCGTCAGGTCCTGGGCGATGGGGCGCTTCTCGCCCGCGCCCCACTGCCAGAGGAACTCGCCGTGCCGTGTCTCGCGCAACTGCATCTCGGCCATGCTCATCTCGTGGCCAAAGGCGGGCAGGGTGGCGGACAGGGCCGCGGCCAGCGCCATCAGGCAGATCAGCAAGCGTCTCATTTCGCGGGCGCCTCGACCTTGACGGTGTACTTCCTGGCCAGGGCCGCGACGGCGGCGCTGCGCTGTTCGGCGAGCGTCGCGTCCGTCCAGTCCTGCATCACCACCCCGCGCAGGACTTCGAAGCTGGCGGGCTTGGCGGGGCTGGTGGCCTCAAGGCGCACGGCATGCCAGCCTTCCCGGGACTGCAGCGCCAGCCAGGTGCCGGGGGCTGCGCTCTCCAGGGCCCGGGCGAAGTCCTCGCCGTAGCTTTGCAGCAGGTTGCTGTGCGGCCGACCCTTGAAGACGCGCAGTCCGGCCTTGGCATCGCCCGGTGTCCCGTGGTTGAGCTGCTCGACGAAGGCACGCACGACGGTCTCGCCGGCGTTGCCTTCCAGCACGGCTTCCTGGAAGTCGAAGCGGGCTGGTTCGTCGTAGCGGGCACGGCGTTTCTCGAACCAGTCGCGCAGCATCTCGTCGCTGACCGGCGGCAGCTTGGTGCCGCCGTCGACGACGCTGAGGGCCTTGAAGATGACGCGCTCGCGGATCGCGGTGTCGCCCTTGTCGAGCTGCAGCGCCAGACCCTCGCGGTAGAGCACTTCGTTGTCCAGCCAGACCTTGCGCAGGGCCGCCATCTCCTCCGCGTTGGGGTCCTGGCCGCGCTTGGCCTTGAAGAGCTGGCGGGCTTCCTCGTCGACCTCGGCGCTGATGACGATCTCACTGGCTTCGCCAACCCCCGGGTTCGCGAGGCGGTCGATGCCGAAGAGCAAGGCGCCGAGCAGCAGGAAATGCAGCAGGGGCTCGCGCGTCCAGCCGGGCAGTCGCAGGCGCGGTCGGGACGCGAGGGAGACGGGGGGAAGCACGCTGGACATAACCACCCATGCTAGGCAGACAACAAGACAAAACGACGACAACGGCGGGGGGCACAGGCCCCACGCCGTTGTCCAGGTTGTGCAGGAGAACGACGGCGGCACACGTGCCGCCGTCGGCTTCGGCATCTGGGCCTACTTCACGCCAGCGATGGCGTAGGAGTTGGCGATCTCGACGTAGATCGGGTTGCTGTAGAACCAGAGGTCGGCCCAGGCGGCCACGTCGTAGGAGACGTACTTCTGGCCCGACACGGAAGCGAGATGGGCCGGGCAGCCGTTGATGGCGTCGCCGGTCAGCACTGTGCCCACGGTGCTGCAGGGGATGCGCAGCATCGAGGTGTCGTTGGCGTTGGTGTAGATGTCGGCCAGCGGGTTGCCATTGGCGTCCGTCTCGTAGGGGACGGCGGCCGGCAGATTGCTACCGCGCAGGCGCAGGTACTGCGAGGCCTGGACGGCCGGGATGCGGAAGCTCATCTTCAGAAAGACAGTGTTGTCCACGCCCGACTGCACCTGGGTCCATGGCGTGCCGCCGTTGCCGCTGAAGGTCTTCAGCACGGCGGCCGAGGTGTTCTTCGCGCCGGCCGGCACGGCGGAGAGGCCCGTGGTCGTGCCATCGGCCTTCAGCCAGTTGGTGTTGCGCGGCCATTCGCCCGAATAGTCGGCCGAGCCCGGCGTCTTGTAGCCGGTGACCAGGCCGCGGATCACGTCGACATGGTCCAGCACCGGCTTGTTCAGCGGCTGGTTGATGCCGACCTGGGCCAGCGACGGATTGGGGAAGTTGTAGGGCGAGAAGTTCGCGCCGTCCGGGTCGCGCACGACGACGGCGACGACGATCTCGGCACCCGGGCGTGCAGTGAGCTTCTCGCCCATGGTGGCGCAACCGGTCGTGTCGATGTCGGTGCCCTTGGTGGCTGCGGCGACGGCCAGCGCCTCGACACTCGCATTGGAGCGTGCGGCGACGCCGGCGTACGACGTGCAGGCGATGAAGGCCAGGCGGTCGATCAACTGGCCGGAGGCGGACCAGGCATTGCCGCTACGCAGGCCGTCGACGATAGTCTGCGGGCGCAGCTTGTCACTGCCGTTGCGGACCATCACATGGGTGCGCTGGTACTCGCCGGGGTAGAAGTCCTGCGTGGAGCGGCGGTCGTCCGGGCCGAAGCTGCCGCGGTTGTGCCAGTCGGAGCTGGCGAAGAACCACCAGTTGCGGCCTTCGCCGAGCAGCGCATCCCAGACGCCGCCGAGCTGGGCCGCGTAGACGCCGGTGCCGCCGTAGGTTGTGCCGCCGACGGAGTCGACCAGACCAACCGCGCTGCCGAAGTTATTGCGCTTGACCTGGTACTCGCCGCGGTTGCTGGATGCACCGTGGCCCGGCTGCGATTCGAAGCCGAAGGCGACGTTGGGTGCGGCGTTGTTGAAGTTGCGCAGGTGCTCGATGTTGAAGCCGTTGTTGCCGTCCACGTTGAAGGGGCCGGCACGCTCCAGGTGGGCGGGCACGTAGTAGCTTGCCTGGCCGTGGAAGTTGGCCATCCATTTCAGGGCTTCCAGCGTCTTCAGGTGGCCCTTGTTGCCGGTGCCGGTGCCACTGGGCTGCACGAGCTTCTTGCCCGTGCTGCTCCAGCCCAGCGTGCTCGACGTGGAATCGGCGCTGGCAGGGTTGCTGCAGTCCCAGTTGTTGCCGGTGGTGGAACCGGTCACGTTGCCGCGGCTGGTGTCCGTGTCGCCACGGTCGAAGCAGTAGGACCACTGGGCCAGCGCGCTGGCGTTGCCGAGGGCGGTATAGCCCGCCGTGGTCGGCAGCGTGGCGTTGTCCACGGCGGCCGGCATCTGGCCGGTGATGATGGACATGGAGCTGTGCTCATGGCCAGCGACGACGGACTCCAGGCCCAGGAAGAGGGGCAGGTTCTTGTAGGCCGCGAGGTACTCGATGACCGGGTACTGGTATTCCTGCAGCGACTGCCAGCGCCACATGTTGCCGGTGCCGCCGACGCCGCCCCCGTTGCCCTTGAGGTTGGCGGCGCCGATGCTGTTGGCCCAGGTCGTCGTCGGGCCCTGGCCAGCCACGTAGGGGTAGGCCGGCGTGGACAGCGAGGCGTCCTCGACCAGCGTGCAGTTGCGGTTGCCGTTGCCACCATGGCCGGCCTGGATGAACCAGTCCAGGCCCCAGGGCGATTCGGCCGTCTTGTCAGTGACCTTCTTGACCAGCTTCTGCATGGAGATCGCGCCGTCCGAGCAAGTGGTGTGGTTGTGGAAGTCGCCCGACACGTACTTGCCGGCGGTCTTGCCGGCGGCCGTTGCGAGGTTGGGGGCGATGACCGCAGCACTGCCCAGCGCGGCGAGGGCGGCCAGCGCGATCTGGCTCTTGGTGAAGAAGTGAGTCATGGGATCTGCTCCGTGGAAGAAGGGGAGAGGGCCAAAAACGGGGCGCATGCTATGGACCGGGCATGACCTCGGCGTGACGGGTTCGCGACGCTCAGCGCAGGCTGGCGTAGTCGACGTTGAGCATGGCGTTGACCGGTTCGGCGGACTCGAAGATCAGGCGCAGCGGGAAGCTGCGGCCCACCTGCAACGGCTGCTGCAGATCCAACAGTTCGATGTGCAGACCGTCCTCGGCGAGGGTCAGTTCCTGGCCGGCACGGATCAGCAGCGACAGACCCTGCTCGCCCTCGGGCGCGCCGGGACCGGCCAGCCGGGCCCCCGTGGCCACGGGGGTTTCTAGACCGATCAGGCGGTCGGTGGTCTGAACTTCATCGAAGCGCATGCACAGCCGGGCCGTGTCGGCGTCGACCCGCGTCGCGCGTGTCCAGGGGTGCCAGATGCGCATGTGGCTGCTGAAGAACTCACAGGCGCGGGCGTGGCGGGCGATTCCGGCGGCGCCGAGGGCGATGAGCAGATGGCGGCGAAGCAGGGCGGTGCGGGTCATGGTGCGTGGGGCAGCAAGGGGCTGGCGACCATCGCAGGCCCCGATGACACGGGCATGAAGCGCGCGGCGGGCTGCCTTGGTGGCGTCACGCGGCTGTCGTCTTTGCCGACCACACTGCGCCCCCGACATAGACGCCGCGGTCCCCGCCGCCCCCATCCTCAAGCCCTGGAGTTCTTCGATGAAGCTCGCCTCCCTCGCACTGGCCCTCAGCCTGGCCTCGCCCGCCTTCGCGGCCGCCCCGCTGTCCGTGGACTTTGAAAAGACCTGGTCCTACGGCGACGAGGTGGCCGACACCTACGCTGCCGATGGCATCTCCTTCACCAACGTGCTGGGCGTGTCCAACAGTGAAGAGTTCACCTACTTCGGCAACGCGCCGTCGCCGCTGGGTGTGGCCTTCGTTCAGCTGGACGGCATCGTCAACACGACGGCCTACATGAACGTTGCGGCCGGTGTCAGCGGTGGCCTGAGCTTTTTCTACTCCGCACCGATCGACGCCCCCATCGCGATCAAGGCCTACTCCGGCCTGAACGGCACTGGCACGCTGCTGGGAACGCTGGATCTGGCCGCCAACTCCGCCGACTACACCACCTGGAACCAGGCCTTGCTGACTTTCAGTGGCACGGCGTTGTCCTTCGATCTCACCGGCATGGCCAACGTCGTGGCCCTGGACAACATCAGCGCCGTGCCCGAGCCGAGCAGCGTCGTGCTGATGCTGGGGGGCGTCGGCTTGCTGCTGGCCGGCCGTCGCCGCCGCGATTGACGGCGCGACTGCGCCCCAGGAAATGCCGGCAGCAGCCGGCTTCAGTGAGATGGCGACCCCATCTCCGTGTTTGCCTCGAATACCTCGGTGACATCCGTTGCCGGGGTCTTCTTCTATGGGGCGGAGGTCATCACGTCATCCGGCGGCTGCCAGCGCTGGGATTCAGCTTAGCGTGCCGGTTCTCAGTGGGATGGGCGACTGAGGCCCAGCAGCAGCAGGCCGCCCAGGGCGGCGGTGCTCAATGACGCGACGCCCGAGCCGAAGAGGGGGTGGTGCGCCATGAGGCCCAGGTCACCGAGCCTGAGTGCATGCCCCAGGGCGATCCCGATGAACGCCAGCCCGATGAGGGCGA
>NZ_DASWYS010000284.1:0-2020 GCF_036404855.1 Roseateles sp. | reverse complement strand
GCCAGTTGGCCCAGCCGCTGGCGCCAGGCGCGCAGCCGAGCGCGGAGCGGCCGTGGACGGATGCCGTCGCCGACTTCGCGCAGGGGCGCGCGGCCTTTTTCATCATGGGTGACTGGGCGCGCGGCGAGCTCGGCACGCTGGGGCTGGAGGGCGGGCGCGACTTCGAATGCCGCGCCGTGCCCGGCACCGCCGGCATGCACCTCTACAGCATCGACACGCTGGCCATGCTGACCTTGAGCGACGGCGCCCGCGCCGACCAGGAAAAAATGGCCGAGCTTCTCGGCACGGCGACGCTGCAGCTCGGCTACAACCGCATCAAGGGCTCCGTTCCGGTGCGCCGCGACGTACCTGTCGACGAGCTCGATACCTGCGCCCAGGCCAGCTTCGCGCTGTTCGCCAACCCGGCCACGCCTCGCGTGCCCAGCTTCGTGCACCGGATGGCCGTCAGCGAGGTGGGCAAGAGCGCCATCGTCGAGACCGTCCACCAGTTCGCCCTCAACCTCAACCAGACGCCTGCCGCCGCCCAGCGCCGGCTGCAGGGCATGCTCCGCGCCATCGGCCCCAAGGCCGGGGGCGCCGCCTCACCACCGCCATGATCCGCAAGATCCTCATCGTCGACGACGACCACAAGATCCGCAGCCTGCTCAAGACCTATCTCGAGAAGAACCAGTTCGAAGTGCTGCTGGCCCATGATGGCGCGAGCTTCACAGCCGAGTTCGAGCGCCACCGCGACGACATCGGCCTGTGCATCCTCGACGTGATGCTGCCCGACACCGAGGGCTTCGCGCTGTGCCAGCAGTTGCGCCGCCGCTCGGACGTGCCCGTCATCATGCTCACCGCCAGTGCAGACGAGACGGACCGCATCGTCGGCCTCGAGCTTGGTGCCGACGACTATCTGGGCAAACCCTTCAACCCGCGCGAGCTGCTGGCCCGCATCAAGGCCATCGGCCGCCGCACCGGGCAGGACAAGCCGGCGCCGCCGCGCTACTACCAGTTCAATGGCTGCACGCTGGACACGCTGGAGCGCCGTCTCATCGACGCGCAAGGCCAGGCCGCGCCGCTGACGGGCATGGACTTCCAGTTGCTGAAGCTGCTCGTTGAGCACCCGGGCGAGGTGATCGACCGCGTGCGCCTCGCCGAGGCTACCCGGGGGCGCGACCTCGGGCCGCTGGACCGCTCGCTGGACGTTCAGATCAGCCGGCTGCGCCAGCGCCTGCAGGACGACGGTAAGTCGCCCGCCCTCATCAAGACGGTGCGCGGCGCGGGTTATGTGTTCGCGACGACGGTGACGCCGCGCCATGCCCTCTGACGCGGCGCCCGCGCTACGCCCCGGCCTGCGGCGCCTGCGCAGCTTCCTGTTCGACAGCCTGCAGGGCCGCTTCATGCTAGCCATGCTGGCCAGCCTGGCGCTGGTGCAGCTGCTTGTGAACCTGCTGTGGTACAGCCAAACCGAGCAACGCGTGCGCCGACAGACCGAGCAGGCCGCCCACCATGTCGCGAGCGGCGCGCTTAATGCAGTGCGCGCGCTGCGCGAGCTGCCGCCAGCCTACCGGCCGCTGCTGATCGAGCAGCTGCGCACGATGGGCGGCACGCGCTTCCTCGTCTTCGTCAACCGGGGCGCCGTGCCGGTGCGCCCGCTTTCCGACCAGCCGATGGCCCGCCGACTGGAGGCGCTAGCGCGCCAGGAGCTGACCCAGCGCTTGCCGCCCGGCGCGGCGCTGCGCATCGACCTGGCCTCGCCGCTGGGCCTGGCCGTGTCGCCCGACGGTGCGCTGCTGGACGAGCTACCCGAGAGCTGGGTCGACCCCTCGCTGCTGGCCGCCGACCGCCCGGCGCCCTTCCTGGTCGTGCAGGTCGAGGCCGAGCCCGGCCAGTGGCTCTATCTGACCAGCCCGCTGCCGGACCCCTATTTCCTGGAGCAGCTGGAGTTCTTCACCTGGCAGCGGCTGACGCCGCAGCTGCTGGCGCTTGCGCTGGCGGTGCTGCTGACACTGATCGCAGCGCGCGCGCTGACGCGGCC
>NZ_DASWYS010000283.1:0-21738 GCF_036404855.1 Roseateles sp. | reverse complement strand
TCTTCTCGACGCGTCCCTCGATGCGCACGACCCGCTCCATCTCCACCCAATGGAATTGCAGGGCCGCGAAGGGGTGGTGTGCTAACTCCTCACCTTTGCGGCTTTCGTAGTTGGTGAACCAGACCATGCCCCGCGCGTCGCAGCCCTTGAGCAGCACGACGCGCGTCGACGGCCGGCCGTTCGCGCCAACGGTGGCCACCGTCATCGCGGTGGGCTCGGACACGTCATGGGCGATGGCCTCGTCCATCCAGCGCTGGAACAAGGCCAGCGGGCCATCCGTGGCCTGGTCCTCGTCCAGTTCCCCCAGTTCGTAGCTCTTTCGAAATTCGCTCAGCTTGCTCATGGGTGCTAAGTATGCAGACCTTCCCTTAAGTGAACGTACCAGTTTCAAGCGCAGTGCCACTCGGCATGCTTGTGGCAGTGCAGCAAACGGCGAAGACCGTCACTAGGCAGAGGGCTTGGAAGGATCTATTGCAAATGACAAAGCGACGCCCCGCTGTCGTCGTGCTGGCCGCCGGTCGCGGAGCGCGGTTCAGAGGCGCCGGCCACAAGCTCGAGCAGCAATTGGGTGGCTCACCCGGCGCAGACACCGTGCTGGCGTGCAGCCTTCGCCATGCCATCGCGACGCAACTCCGGGTCGTCGTGGTGACGACGATGGCCCTGGCACCTGCCGTCCACAAGCTGATCGCGGCGCGCGACGTCGTGACCCTGCCCGATCGCGACGCCCAGGGACGGCCGCAGCCCACGGGCATGGGCCACTCCATCGCCGCCGGGGTGAGCGCCACCGGTGACGCCGATGGCTGGCTCATCCTGCCAGCCGACATGCCGCTGGTGCAGCCGGCCACCATCGTGGCCGTCGCGGAAGGCCTGGAGCGCTATCCCGTGTGCTACGCCCAGTACCGCGGCATCCAGGGCCATCCGGTCGGTTTCTGCACCGAGCTCTATTCCGAGCTGATGGCCTTGCAGGGCGACGAGGGGGCCCGGCGCATCGTGGCGCGTTACGCGGCCCAGCCCATCGCGATTGACGACCCCGGCGTCCACATCGACGTGGACACCGTCGAAGACCTGGTGCGCCTGCAGGGCTAGGGTCGGCTCACAACGGCGCGCACAGCCCGTGCCGCGCGGCCAGGTGGGCCTGCCGTTCCAGCTCCCTGTCGTGGATGCCATGTTCGCGCAAACCCTGAACGGTGCGCAGCAGGTAGTCCAGCGTCGTGCCGTAGCGGCCGCTGGCGTGCTGAAAGATGTGCAGCAACTCGGGCTCGTGCAGAGGACCGGTCCAGTTCGGGCTCTGGCGCGACAGCGTGAAGGCCAGCGCGCGCAGGCGGCCCGACGGCGTGTCGCAGTTCAGCCAGCGCGGCTCGTAGACGCCATTGGGCATCTCGCGCGCCCACAGCCGCGGCAGCACCTCCTCGCCAACCTCGCGCGGCACGCGGTAGACCAGGCCTCGACAGCTGCCGCCCGAGATCAGCGCCAGCACCAGTCCCGGCTCCTGCGGCGAGCCGCGGTTCACGCGCGAGCGCATGCGCAGCACGCGGTGAAAGCCCAGCACCTTTGCAGGGAGGGCCTGGGCATACTCGAACTCCGGGCGCCAGATCAGCGAGCCGTACGCGAAAAGGAGCAGATCGTCGCCGCTGTTGCGCCATTCGCTCACCGTTCGCTGCAGCAGATGCGCGCTGCGGGCCGGCCCGTGTGGAATCTGGATTGCCTGTGAAGCCATTGACGCCATCTTGTCACGGAGAACCGCCCGGGCCGATGTCGCGGCGCGCTTTTGTAACGCTGAGATGCATCCCCATGCCGAATGCACCGCTCGCGAGGCGCATGCTCGGGTGTTGCTCTGGTACCCAGGCCGTAACCCGCAGGCCCCTTGGGCGAAGTAATATGGTTACCTAAATTCTCAAGGGTCGGTTACGGAAACGCGGCCTCAGGAGACACCGAATGAATTCCACGCTCACCGTAGTCACTCAACGCATCCGCGACCGCAGCGCCGGGTTGCGCGACAACTACCTGGCCCGCATCGCCCAGCTCAACAACCGCCAGCGCGGCTTCGAGCGCATGGGTTGCGCCAACGTCGCCCATGCCGTCGCGGCGCTGCCGTCCAACGACAAGCTGCGCATCGTCGCCGAGAAGGCGCCCCACCTCGGCGTCGTCACGGCCTACAACGACATGCTGTCGGCCCACCAGCCCTACGAGGACTACCCGGCACGGATTCGCGCCGAGGCGCACCGCCTGGGCGCCACCGTGCAGGTGGCCGGAGGCGTGCCGGCCATGTGCGATGGCGTCACGCAAGGCCTGCCCGGCATGGAGCTGAGCCTCTTCTCTCGCGACACCATCGCGATGAGCACCGCCATCGCGCTGACGCACGACGTCTTCGACGCCGCGCTGCTGCTGGGGATCTGCGACAAGATCGTGCCCGGCCTGCTGATCGGCGCACTGCACTTCGGCCATCTGCCCTGCGTGTTCGTGCCGGCCGGGCCCATGAGCTCGGGCATCTCAAACAGCGACAAGGCCAAGGTGCGCGAGCTCTACGCCCAGGGCAAGGTGGGCCGCGACGAGCTGCTCAAGAGCGAGTCGGCCGCGTATCACGGCGCCGGCACCTGCACCTTCTACGGCACCGCCAACAGCAACCAGATGCTGCTGGAGGCCATGGGCCTGCACGTGCCGGGCGCCGCTTTCGTGCACCCGCACGACGACCTGCGCGCGGCACTGACGCGCGAGGCCGTCGGCACCGCGCTGGAGATCAGTGGCCGCCTTCAGGGCAAGCCCGCCAAGCCCATCGGCCAGCTCGTCGACGAGCGCTGCATCGTGAACGCCATGGTGGCGCTGCTGGCCACCGGTGGCTCCACCAACCACCTGATCCACTGGGTGGCCGTCGCCCGCTCGGCCGGCATCCTCATCAACTGGACGGACTTCTCCGATCTCTCCGCCGTCGTGCCGCTGCTGGCCCGCGTCTACCCCAACGGCAGCGCCGACGTGAACCAGTTCCAGGCGGCCGGCGGTCCCGGTTTCGTCATCCGCGAACTGCTGGACGCCGGTCTGATGCATGAGGATGTCCTCTCCGTCGCCGGCAGCACCTTGCGGCCCTACACCTTTGTGCCGCATTCGGTGGGGCAGGGCGGCGAGGTGGTGCGCGAGCCCCTGGCCGCTGCCAGTGGCGATGACGGCGTCGTGCGCACGGCCGCCGCCCCGTTCAGCGCCACCGGCGGCCTCAAGCTGCTGGACGGCAACCTGGGCCGTGCCGTCATCAAGGTCTCGGCCGTGCCCGAAGACCGTCACACGGTCGAGGCGCCTTGCCGCATCTTCACCACACAGGAAGCCATGCTCACCGCGTTCAAGAACGGCGAACTGGAGCGCGACGTCATCGTGGTGGTGCGCTTCCAGGGCCCGCACGCCAACGGCATGCCGGAGCTGCACAAGCTGACCCCCCCCCTCGCGGTGCTGCAGGGCAAGGGGTTCAAGGTGGCCCTGGTCACCGACGGCCGCATGAGCGGGGCCTCGGGCAAGGTGCCGGCAGCCATCCACGTCAGCCCCGAGGCGCTGGCCGGCGGCCCGCTGGCCCGCCTGCGCGACGGCGACGTCGTGCGCGTCTGCGCGCTCACCGGCAGCCTGCAAGCCCTGGTGGGCGATGCCGAATGGGCCGTGCGGGACGTCGCCCGGCTCGCTCCCGCCGAGGCCGACGTCAATGCCCACGGCCTGGGCCGCGAACTCTTCGCCGGCCTGCGCCGCAACGTCCTGAGCGCCGAGGAAGGCGCCTGCACCTGGTTGTGAATCAAGAGAAGAACATGATCGACACCCTCAGCCTGGCCAGCCACGGCCCCGTCATTCCCGTCATCGTCATCCAGCGCCTGGAGGATGCCGTGCCCCTGGCCGAAGCCCTGGTCGCCGGCGGCGTCAAGGTGCTCGAGGTGACTCTGCGCACCCCGGTGGCGCTGCAGGCCATGGAGGCCATGGCCAAGGTGCCCGGTGCCATCGTCGGCGCCGGCACGCTGCGCAGCTCGCAGGATGCCACCCGCGCGAAGAATGCCGGCTGCCAGTTCGGTGTCAGCCCCGGTTACACCGACGCGCTGGCCGCCGCCTGCAAGGCCGAGGGCCTGCCCCTGCTGCCCGGCGTGTCGACGGCGTCCGAAGTCATGCAGGCCAATGCTGCGGGCTTCAGCTTCCTGAAGCTGTTCCCGGCCGTCGCCGTCGGCGGCGTGAACCTGCTGAAGTCGCTGGCCGGCCCGTTTCCGGACGTGGCCTTCTGCCCGACCGGCGGCATCTCGCTGGAGACCGCACCGCAGTTCCTGAAGCTGCCCAACGTCAAGGTCTGCGGCGGCTCCTGGCTGACGCCACAGGACGCCGTCGACGCCAAGGACTGGGCTCGCATCACCCGACTGGCGTCCGAGGCCGCGGCACTGCGCGCATGACGACAGCGGTCGTCGCCGCGGTGTGGGCCAGCGCGACGCACAGCTTCTCCAAGACCACGCGCGCCGAACTCACCGTCATCGCTGGGCAGGGTGTCGCGGGCGATGCCCACTGCGGCGTGACGGTCAAGCACCGCTCCCGCGTGGCCCAGGACCCGACCCAGCCCAACCTCCGCCAGGTTCACCTGATCCAGGGCGAGCTCTTCGACGAGCTGGCGGCCCAGGGCTTGCGTGTCGGTCCGGGCCAGTTGGGCGAGAACATCACGACCCGCGGCATCGACCTGCTGGCCCTGCCGTGCGACACCGAGCTGCACATCGGCCCCGACGTCGTGCTGCGCCTGACCGGCCTGCGCAACCCCTGCCCGCAGATCGAGAATTTCGAGACCGGACTGCTGAAGGCCGTTGTCGGCAGGGATGCCGACGGCGCGATCGTGCGCAAGGCCGGCGTCATGAGCGTCGTGCTGGCCGGTGGTGCCGTGAAGCCGGGTGACGGCGTGGCGGTGGCGTTGCCGCCGCCGCCCCACGTCAGGCTGGAACGCGTCTAGGCTGCTGGCAGGTCGAACAGCAGGCAGGTCGTCGAGGCATGCGCGTAGAGCTTGCCGTCGTGGCCGACGAGCTCGGCCTCGGCCGTCGTCACCTGGCGGCCTCGATGCACCACATGGCCGAGCGCACGCACCAACGGCACCTTGTCGCTCAGGCCCCGCACGAGGTTGACCTTGAATTCCAGCGTCGTGTACCCGCGGCCCACCGGCAGCGTCGTATGAACGGCGCAGCCCAGGGCCGAGTCCAGCAACGTTGCGAACCAGCCACCATGCACGCCGCCGAGCGGGTTGTAGTGCTTGAACTGCGGTCGGCCTTGAAAGGTGGCCCTGCCGTCTTCGACCGAGACCAGCAAGAAGTCCAGCGTCTCGCTGATCGGTGGTCGTGGTGCGAGCCCGTCGAGCATGGCCTGCATCTGCTGCAGGCCGGTCTTGCCCGCCAGCATGGTCCGCGAGGCCAGGCCGGTTTCGAGCTGCTGGCGCGCGCGCAGCGAGGCCTCATCGGCCTGCCACTGCGCAAGGATGTCGTCGGGAGAGGAGGCGCTCATGTTGCGGCTTCAAGCAGGGAAGCCGCGGATTCTGCGCAAAGACGGTGTCCCGCGCTGTCGCGTGTGTTCAGGCAGCCAGACGCTGCTCCACGCTGGCACCGCGGCGCGTGCCCGCGGTGTTCCTGAGCGCATCCAGCACCGGCCCCTGCCAGGGCAGCAGATAAACCAGCGTCGCCAGCGCCGCACGCCGGCGCGACGACAGCAGCGGCCGACCGCATTCATCCAGCAGCAGCACGTTGGAGCGCACGTTGAGGGGGTCGGCCTGCACGACGGTGCCTTCGGCCATCTCGACCCAGTCCCACTCCACCCACGCGCAGGCATCCGCGTAGCTGCGTTCCCAGCGCGTCGATCCGCCCAACCTGCGCTCGCGGCCCTGTGCACGATCCGTGTGGGTCCGCGCATGCTGGATGTCCTGGGCGGCGCTGGACAGGGCGGCCGCAGGCCAGCAAACGCTGCCTTCGGGCAACTGGATCAAGGTTGACATGGACGGCTCCTCTCTGGCGTGTGTTTCGAACGGGAGCGCAGTCTCTGGTCAGCGCAGGGGCGGAACAAGCTGGCAGACTTGGCAGGTATGGGCAAGCCCGAAATGAACTACCAGCAACTCATCGATGTCGGGCTGAGCGAGGACTTCGAAAGCTTCGAGCGCCGTCTCGTCGCGACGGCCGATGCGATGGGATTTCCCATCATTTCCGGCATGTTGATGCGTGGCGTCCTGCAGGACAGCGGCATGCAGATCACCACCTACGGCAACACGCCTGAGGGCTATCTCGAGGCCGCCCGAAACCGGGACGACGCACTGCGGGATCCGGTGGTGGGCCACCTGATGACGCAAACCGTGCCGGTGGTCTACGACCAGGACACCTATGTTTCTGCGGGAGTGGGCGAGCTGTGGGAGATGCAGTCGCCCTATGGCTACAAGACCGGCATCGCGGTCAAGCTGCATCTGCCGGGCGACAAGCACTTCGTGCTGGGCGTGGATCGCGACGAAGCGCTTCCCAAGGCCGGGGCCCCCTTGATGCAGATGGTGGCCGGGCTGCAGCTTCTCGCGACCCATGCACTGACGGCGGCGGATCGGCTGCTGAGTCCCAAGCTCAACAAGGCCGATCTGCCCAAGCTGACCCGGCGTGAACTGGACGTGCTGAGCTGGACGGCCCAGGGCAAGACGGCCTGGGAGGTCAGCGTCATCCTGGGCATGAGCGAGAAGACCGTGAACTTCCATCTCGGCAACGCCATGCGCAAGCTCGAGGTCACGTCCAAGCACCAGGCGGTGCTCAAGTGTGTGGCGGCGGGGGTGCTGTGAACGCAGAAACCTAGAAGACTTGCTAGGTTTCTAGGGGGGGAAAAACAGGGACAGTCCGGGCAAGCGAAATTTTTCCCTTCCCACAGGAGCCCTCATGTACCTCATCGACCTGATCTGCGAAGTCCTCGGCGTTCCCCGCTTCGGCGGCTGACCGGCTAGACCGGCACGTTGGCCGAGATGTACGCGGCGATGACGGATTGCGAAGGTGACCAGCTCCAGATCACGAGCTCCGCACCGACGACATTTCCCTCGAAGCCTCGGCATCCGGCCCAGACCCTGACTGCAGTGCCTCTCAGCGCAGGCATCGTGTCCATCTCCGCTGAAACCTACGCCCGGCTGTTGAGCCTCGCCGACCAGGCGCCGCTCGAGTGCCTCACGCTGACGCCGCGCACGCTCGCGCGCGCCAAAACGCTGGGTTACAACCGGATCGGCCAGATCCGCGGCACGCCAACGAACCGACTGTTGGCCGACCTGGGCGAGGAACGGGCGGACGAGCTCAAGCGCGCCCTCTACGACTTCGGAATGCGCCAGCAGCCTGGCGTCGACTGACGCCCCGAGTCGCGCTTTCACTTTCTCAGCCCGGGCCGCGTCAGCGGCCCGGGCTTTTTTCCGGGCGCCTCGCCGTGCGAGCATGCGGCCTATGCAAGATCGCGACATTCCCCTGGACGCCTGGCCGCGCCGCGCCGCGCTGGCGCATTTCCGCCGGATGGCCCAACCCGCCTTCAGCGTCACCGTGCCGGTGGATGTGACGGGCCTGCGCGAACGCGCCGCCCGCCATGGGGCCACACCCTGGCTGGCCTACCACCATGCAGCGCTGGAGGCGGCCAACGGCATCGAGGCCATGCACCAGACGCTCACGGCCGATGGACGAGGCGTGCGCGAGTTTGCCGTCATCCACGCCAGCACCACGGTGCTGCGCGATGACGGCAGCTTCGGCTTCGTCACGTTGCCCCGCGAGCCCTCGCTGGCAGCGTTCGCCGCGCGTGCCAAGCCCAACGTCGAACGGGTGCGCCACGCCAGCGGCGACCTGTTCGCGGCCGACGAGCCCGGCGACGTGCGCGAGGAGACGCTCGTCCACATGACGGCCTTGCCCTGGCTCGCTTTCACGGCCTTCACGCACGCCCGGGGGGTGGGTGACGATCGTCCCAAGGTGGCCTTCGGCCGCTTCACCGAACAGGGCGGCCGGTTGCTGATGCCGGTGGCCGTCGACGTGCATCACGCGCTTTGCGATGGCGTGCATGTGGGCCGCTTCTTCGAGCGGCTGCAGGCGCGTCTGGACGCCATCTAGCCCAGCGCGATCGCAGCCCGGCCCTGACGAACTCAGGGATCGCCAGCCTCCGCTCTTGTGGGGATGATGGACGGGGAGACCGATGCAAGACTGCCCGCATCCCAGTCCCCATCCCATGAGGCGCCCATCATGAACCCGCCGCGTCAACTGGTGCTGCTGTGCGACGGCACCAACAACAACCTCAGCGGCCGCCACTCGGACACCCACGTGGTCCTGCTGGCGGAGCTCCTGAGGCTCTACCCGGCCCCCAACCGGCTCGTCTACTACGACCCCGGCGTCGGCAACCCTGGCCAACTGCCGGGCACGACCTTCGCGGACAAGGCGCGTCGTGCCCTGGACCGTGTCGACGGGCTGGCCTTCGGGCGCGGTCTGTACGACAACGTCGCCGAGGGCTACCAGTTCTTGATGACGCATTGGGAGCCCGGCGACGAGATCTTCATCTTCGGCTTTTCGCGCGGCGCCTTCACGGCGCGCTCCATCGCCGGCCTCGTGAATGCATTCGGCGTCATCGAGAGCCAGCAGGACACGCTGGTGTCCAGCCTCGTCGCGACGTACTTCTCGCGGCAGTCGCCGGAGCGCAAGGCCATTGCCGAGCAGGCCGCCCGCCTGTTCGGCCAGGGCAGTCGGCCTGCCGAGTGGCCGGCGGTGCACTTCGTCGGTGTCTGGGACACCGTAGCCAGCGTCGGCCTGCCGCCCTTCGGGCTGAAGATCACAGCCAAGCCGGACCTGGCGGGCAAGCATTTCCGACATGTCCGCCAGGCGCTCGCGCTGGACGAGCAACGGGCGCAGTTCCTGCCGCGCGCCTATGCGCAAAACGACGGCGCGTTCTCGATGGCCAACCAACAGCCCGGCGACATCAAGCAGTGCTGGTTCCGCGGTTCGCATTGCGACGTCGGGGGCGGCAACGTCTACCCGTACAGCGAGATGTCCCGCGCGCCCTTCGCATGGCTGGTGGCCGAAGCATTGCAGTGTGGGCTGCGCATGCCGGCTCCTCCGGGACAGCCACCGATCGTCAGCGAGGCCGATGTCTTCCATGTGATGCCGCAACTGGACCCGCCGACGCCGGCGCGCCTGGCCGCCCGCATCAACAGCGAAACCTATGTCACGCCGCTGTGGGCGCTCACGGGCCTCAAGGTGCGAGACACCGCCCATGCGCTGGTCGACGGTGAGCCGCCGGTGCCGGTCAAGATGCAGGCCCACCCCACGGTGGCGCTGTGGACGCACGCCTTCCCGGAAGCCACGGCCTGGTCCGAGCGGCGGGGGCCGGGCGCCTGGGCCAAGCTGCTGCTGGCGCTGGCGGTGATGGCCGCGCTCGTGCTGCTGATGGGTTGGGCCTTGCTCGAGCCGCGCGGGCTGCTGCCGTCGACGGAGCGGCTGCGCGAGATCCTGGACGCGAACCTGGGCTTCCAGGCGTGGGAGCTGAGCCTGGCGTCCATGGGCGAATGGGCACAGCAGACGACCCACTTTGCCCGGCCGGGCCATGCGCTGTTCCTGGACACGGCGCTGGTCGCGGCCTACGCCTGGGTGCTGTCCTTCTGGGTCTGCCGCGCGTTCGCGCGCCATGCCAACCTGATCAACGTCGGCATGACGCCGCCGAGCTGGCTGAACCACGCCGGCTGGGCGCTGCCCATCGCAGTGGGCGCGGACCTGGTCGAGAACGCCGCCGCGTGGGTGTCGCTGATGGCCATCGACGGCGGCAGTGCCGAGTGGTGGGCCTGGGGGCCTCGCGCGGTGCTGTTCTGCGCCAGTGCCGCCAAATGGGCCGCGCTGGCGAGCGTGGCGGGCCTGATCCTGTCGTCGCTCCTGCGCCGCCGTCGGCGGCTTCAGCCGTCGATGGTGACGATCACCGGCGCGTGATCGCTGGGGCGCTCGTTCTTGCGCGGCAGTTTGTCGATCTCGCAGGCCGTCACGCGGCCCTTCAGTGCCTCGCTGACGAGGATGTGGTCGATGCGCAGGCCCTGGTTCTTGCGGAAGGCCAGGTTGCGGTAGTCCCACCAGCTCCAGCTCTTGGGCGGCTGCTCGAAGAGGCGGAAGGCGTCGGTCAGGCCCAGCTGAACAAGTTGCTGGAAATGCTCCCGCTCCTGCGGGGTGCAGTGGATCTGGCCGGCCCAGGCGACGGGATCGTAGACATCGCGGTCTTCGGGGGCGATGTTGAAGTCGCCCATCAGCACCAGTTCGGGATGCTGCTTCATCTCCTCGACGAGCCAACTGCGCAGGCCGGTCAGCCAGTTCATCTTGTAGACGAACTTCTCGCTGTCAGGTGCCTGGCCGTTGGGGAAGTAGCCGCCGATGACGCGCACGCCACCCACGGTGCCCGCGATGACACGGGCCTGCTCGTCAGCGAAACCGGTGATGTTCTTGACGATGTCGGTCGCTGGCTCGCGGCTGATCAGCGCGACGCCGTTATAGGTCTTCTGGCCGAACCACTGTACCTGCCAGCCGGCGGCGCCGATCTCTGCAGTGGGGAACTTGTCGTCGGTGAGCTTGGTCTCCTGCAGCACCAGTGCGTCGACAGGATGGGCGGCCAGCCAGTCCAGCACCTGGGGCAGGCGGATGGAAAGGGAGTTGACGTTCCAGGTGGCGAATCGCTTCATCTCAATAACTCTTTGATCTAATTGGTGTTTCTAGAAACTTTTCCTACTGATATTCGGCCAGCTACAACCTAGCTACCAGCAGTTTGAGCGCTAGAAAAGTCGCCCGCTGGGTTGCTGGTTCACAACGTTGCATCCTATCCATTCAAGGATCTTGCGATGTCACGGGTGGTTCCGAGAACTCGATCTGCCTTGCGTTCAGTGAACCTCTTGGGCGCCGAATGTCCTCACACTCTGCGGCGCCGCAGAGTGTGCAAGCCTGCATGTACGGCAAGCATTCGGGCGACTGAAAACCGCTTCGATCGTGGCGGGTCGAAGCTTCGGTTCGTGAGGCTGATGGGTCTCGAAGGATCGGGTGCGATCTGTAGAAGCGGAATGGGAGGCTGACCGTGACGACGAAGCTGATGGGAACGTTGGGATCGATCAGCGCAGCAGGGGAGCGATTGCAGGCGTCATCGTGGCGGTGGGGCAGCTTGCCCAGGTGCTGGAACAAAATCCAAAGGAAGGACAGCTTCTGATCGGGCTGATCGGTATCGTCGGAATGGTCGTGCTGGTGGTCGGCCCTTCTCTGGCTGAAGCAGCCGGGAAGTCGCCTCAATTCTCCGGCGCGCCGCCCGCTGCTCCGTGATCTCCCCGCACAGGTCGTCGATCACTTCCATGCCCTGCATGACATGGTTGAGCTCGATCTCTGGGATCTGCCGCGAGACGCCCAAATTCCGCATGCGTCTCCTGGCGATCCAGCGCCTGACTTTTCATCGCGGCATCCTATTTCAGTTGCCCACCTCGGCCGCGGTGTCGCAGTCCAGGCAGGTCTCGATGGGTGGCGGCGGCAGGTGCAGGTCGCTGCTGAGCTGGCGCAACGCCGTGCGCAAGCCTTCCTCCACGACGGGGTGATAGAACGGGCAGTCCAGCATCTGCTGCACCGTATCGCCGCGCTGCACGCTCCAAGCCAGCAGATGGCCGAGGTGCTCGGCGGCCGGCCCCACCATCTCCGCGCCCAGCAGGCGGCCACTGCCGCGTTCGGCATAGACGTGCAGGCCGCCGCGGTTGACGAGCATGACGCGGCTGCGCCCCTGGTCGGCAAAGCTGACCCGCCCGGTGTCGAAGGCGCGCCCCGTGGCAACGAGTTCGGCATGGCTGGCGCCGGCAATGGCGATCTGCGGCTCACTGAAGACGATGGCCAGCGGTGCGCGGCGGGGGCGGCGGTGGACTGCCGGCCAGCGCGCTGCGTTGTCGCCGGCGATGCGGCCTGCGTCGGACGCCTCGTGCAGCAGTGGCCGGTCGTTGGTGACGTCGCCGGCAATGAAGACTGGCGCGTCACCCCACTGACCGGTGTGGCGGTCGATCAGCGGATGGCCTTGGGCGTCGCGCGGCAAGGCGAGAGCCTCCAGCCCGAGGCCGTCGAGATTGGCCTGGCGGCCGGCCGTGCAGAGCAGGGCCTCGAAGCGCTCGCCGCCGAGGAGGACCTCGTCGCCGTCCAGCACCGGTTCGAGGCCGCCCGCCTGCAAGGTCAGCGGCAGGTCGTCGGCAAAGAGCTGCCGGGCCAGGGCCTGCAGCTCGGGATCGGTCAGCGGCCCAACCCGTTCGCCGCGCGCGAACAGCCGCACGCGCACGCCGAGCTTGTGCAGCGCCAGGGCCAGCTCCAGGCCGATAACGCCGGCACCGACGACGGCCAGCGACTTCGGCAGGTCGATCCAGTCGAAGACGTCGTCGTTGACGAGCAGCCGGGCGCCCAGCCGCTCGCGCCACCCTGCCGGCACGAACGGGCGCGAGCCGGTGGCGACGACGACGGTTCTGGCCTCGATGCGCTGCCCGTCCACCTCCAGCACGCCCGGACCGGTGAAGCGGGCGCGGCCAAAGACGCGGGTGGCCTCGGGCCAGCCGTGGACCGTCTCCAGCACGAAGCCGACGAAGCGGTCGCGTTCGCTGCGCACACGCTGCATGACGGCCCGGCCGTCGATGCGCGGCGTTTCGGCCAGCACGCCGAAACGATGGGCCTCGCGCACCGCCTGTGCGGCCTCGGCCGCTGCGATCAAGAGCTTGCTGGGCATGCAGCCGACGCGGGCGCAGGTGGTGCCGTAGTGGGCGGCCTCGATCAGCAGCACTTTGTCGGTGTGCACCCGCGCGGCACGGTAGGCTGACATGCCGGCCGTGCCGGCGCCGATGATGGCGACGTCGCAGGAGAGAGTCATGAGGCGTCCTTCCAAGGGGCTGCGAGGGAGGCCGAAGTGTCGCAGCCGGTCGTCGACCCTAGTCTTCGCTGCGGCTTGAGGATTCGCGATCGTGCTCGTAATGCCGGGCGAGCGGGAAGGGCGGCAACCATGCCTCCCGCCGCACGGTCCAGAGCTCGTAACTGGGCTGGAACTGGTCGGGCGCGTCCAGGCTGCCCAGGTTGACCTCGACCTCGTCGGCGCTGCGGCCGAAGACGGGCGAGCCGCAGCGGGGGCAGAAGAAGCGCCCCGCATAGTCGCGCGTCTCGCCCTCGATCGTCACAGCCGCTTCAGGGAAGATGGCCGAGGCATGGAACAGGGCGCCGTGGTGCTTGCGGCAATCCAGGCAGTGGCAAAGGCCCACCCGGTAAGGGCGACCGGTCGCGACGAAGCGGACGCTGCCACAGAGGCAGCCACCGGTGAATGGGTCCATGCGGCACTCCTGCTGGGGTCAGTGTGGCGGGCGCCTTGCGGCTTCCTCGCGCAGGCATTGCAGCATCAACTCCGCCCCCGGGGACAGCTGGTGGCCGCGGCGGGTGACGATGCCATAGACGTCCATGCGCAAGCCCAGGTCGAAGTCCAGCACCTCCAGCAGGCCGGTGGCCAGATACGGCCGCACCAGCTCGTCGGGCAGGGCAGAGACCATGTCGGACTGGCCCAGCAGGCTGGTGATGACGGGCAGGGACAGCGTCTCGACCGTCTGCTGGGGCTGGCCGAGGCCGGCGGACAGGAAGACGGCGGTCAGGCGGTCGCGCAGGATGCTGCCCCCCGGGGGCAGGATCCAGCTCTGCCCGGCCAGCTCGGGCAGGCTGAGGTCGCTGCGGCCGGCCAGCGGATGGCCGGCGCGCACGACGAGGCAGTGGGGTTCATCGGTGAGGGGCTCAAAGGTGAGCTGCGTGGCGGACTCGCTGTCCAGCACGCGGCCAAGCACGATGTCCAGCTCACCGCCTTGCAGGTGCTGGATGAGCAGCTTGCTCGTGTCCACCGACACGGCCACGTGCACGCGCGGCTGGCGCGCCTTGAGCAGCGTGATGGCAGCGGGCAGCAGTGTCGTCGAGGGGGTCAGCACGGCACCGACTGCGACGCGTCCCGACAGGCCCGACAGCAGCTCCATCACTTCCTGGTGGCCGGCGTCCAGCTCGGCCAGCGCCGCGCCGGCCCGGCGGATCATGACCTCGCCGTACCACGTCGGCGCCACGCCGCGCGGCAGGCGCTCGAAGAGCTTGACGCCGAGCGCGTGCTCCAGGTCGGACAGCAGCTTGGACGCGGCTGGCTGCGTCAGGTTGGCGGCCTGGGCCGCATGCAGGATGGAGCCGTGTCGACCCAGCTCCACCAGCAGCACGAGCTGGCGGGTCTTGAGGTGGGAGCGGACGAAACGGTCCGAGCGCGGGTCGGTCATGCCTGGAGTGTGACGGCGTTCAATCGTGATAGAGCTGGGAGCGACCGCCATCGATGAGGATGTCGGTGGCGTTGATGAAACGGGCCTCGTCGCTGGCCAGGAAGAGGGCGGTGTAGGCCACCTCCTCGGGCGTGCCGATGCGCTTGCAGGGCAGCAGCTCGACCTGGCGCCGCGCCTCCTCGGGTGGCAGCCCGGCCAGCCACTCGACGATGCGCTCAGACAGGATCAGCCCCGGCGAGATCGAGTTGACGCGCACGTTGCGCGCGGCGTACTGGATGCCTAGGGCCTTGGTCATGCCGATGAGCGCATGCTTGGCGACGGGGTAGGGAAAGGCATCCGGGACGATGCGGTGGCCGTGCACCGAGGCGATGTTGACGATGCTGCCGCCGCCGCCAGCCAGCATGCCTGGCAGCACGGCGCGGCTGCAGTGCAGCGCCCCTTCCAGGTCCACCGCGAAGCAGCGCTGCCATTGTGCGGACGTCATCGCAAGCGGTTCGGCGAAGACGTTCATGCCCGCATTGTTGACCAGCACGTCGATGCTGCCGAAGCGCGCGGCGCCTCGCGCGGCCATCTCACGCACGGCGGCCTCGTCGGCGATGTCCGCCGCAGCGAACATCGCGCGGTCCTGGCCCAGCTCGGCCAGCAGGGCCTCGGACTGCGGCGAGCCTTGCAGGTCGTTGAGGACGAGCTTGGCGCCTTCCGCGGCAAAGAGCCGTGCCACGGCCCGGCCTATGCCCTGGCTGGCGCCGGTCACCAGCGCAACCTTGCCTTGCAAGCGGGCAGCCATCGCGTCAGGCCCTGCGTTCGCCGCGCGTCTTCAGCTGGTCCAGCAGCACCGCGGCCAGCAGGATCAACCCGCGGACCAGGTACTGGTAGAACGCATCGACGTTGAGCAGGTTCATGACGTTCTCGACCGTGCCCATGATGAGCACGCCGATGACGACGCCGAAGATGCGGGCCTTGCCCCCTTGCAGCGACACGCCGCCCAGCACGCACGCGGAAATGACGTCCAGCTCGAAACCGGTGGCCGCGTTGGGTTGCCCGCTGGTGATGCGGGCCGACAGGATCAGCCCGGCCAGCGCCGTGACGACGCCCTGAAGAAGAAAGATCCACACCCGCAGCCGCTCCACGCGAACGCCCGCCAGGCGCGCGGCCTCGGGGTTGCCGCCGATGGCCAACGTGTTGCGGCCGAAGACGGTGTGGTTGAGCAGCACGCCGAAGACGACGAAGCACAGGGCCGTCATCCAGATCGGCAGCGGCAGACCGAAGAAGGTGGTGTCGCCGAAGGAGATGAAGCCCTCGTCGGCGATGCCCACCGCCTGGCCCTGGGACGCGATGAAGGCCAGGCCGCGCACCATCAGCATGGTGGCCAGCGTGGCGATCAGCGCGTTGACGCGCAGATAGGCGATCAGCACGCCGTTGCCCGCGCCGATCAGGGCGCCGGCCAGCAGCCCGCCGCCGATGGCCGCCGCGACGCTGCCGGTGCGTTCCAGCACCATGGCGCCGAGCACGCCGGCAAAGGCGATGGTGGAGCCCACACTGAGGTCGAAGTCCCGCGAGGCCAGGCAGAACATCATGGTGCAGGCCACCATGCCGATCTGTGCCACCGACAGCAGCAAGCCCACGATGTTGGCCGAGGAGAAGAAGTTCTCGACCGAGAAGGCCAGCACGACGAAGAGCAGGGCGTAGCCCAGCGTCATGCTGTGCTCCTTGAGCAGGGCACGGGCGGGAGAGGTCATGGCGGGACGCGGGTCGGGTTGGGGCAGGGTGGTCGTGTTCATGTCAGTGCAGGGGCGCGGCAGGCGCTCCCGTGATGCCGTCGGGCAGGGCCAGTGCGAGCGCAGCGGTCTCGCTGGCCTGTTCGCGCGCGAGTTCGCCGCTGATGCGGCCGTCGCGCATGACGATGAGGCGGTCGGCGATGCCCAGCACTTCGGGCAGCTCGCTGGAGATGACGATGACGCAGCAGCCCGAGGCGGCCACGTCGTGGATGATCCGGTAGATCTCGTTCTTGGCGCCAACGTCGATGCCACGGGTGGGCTCGTCGAGGATGAGCACCTTCAGCCCCGGCTCGGCCAGCCAGCGCGCGAGGATGACCTTCTGCTGGTTGCCGCCGGACAGCAGGCGGATTTCCTGCTCGCGGCCGGGCGTCTTGATGCGCAGCTTCTGGATGAAGTCGTCGGCACGCTGGGCCTCCAGGCCGTGGCGCAGGAAGACCCCGCCTGCCAGGCCGTGGCGTCGGCAGCTGATGTTGATGTTCTCGGCCACGGACGAATGCGCCAGGATGCCCTGCTCCTTGCGGTCCTCGGGGCACAACACGATGCCGGCCGCGATGGCGTCGGCCGGACTGCGCGCGGCCACCCGCTTGCCGTCCAGCAGCACCTCGCCGCCGCGGCGCGCATCGGCACCGTAGAGCAGGCGCATCAGTTCGCTGCGGCCCGCGCCCACCAGGCCGAAGAAGCCAAGCACCTCGCCGCCCCGCATCGAGAAGCTCAGGGGCTCGGGCAGGCGTGCGCTGTGCAGCCCGCGGGCCTCCAGCCGCACCGGGCCTTGCTCGCGCGTGCGGTAGTCGTAGATGTCCTGCAGCTCGCGGCCCACCATGTCCGCGATCAGGCGCTCGCGCGGCACCTGGGCCATCACTTCGTGGGTGACGATCTTGCGGCCGTCGCGGAAGATGGTGCAGGCGTCGCACAGCTCGTAGAGCTCTTCGAGGCGGTGCGAGATGTAGATCAGCGTGCGTCCCTCGGCGCGCAGGCGCTTGACAAGGCGGAACAGGATCTCGGTCTCGCGGTGCGACAGGCTGCTGGTGGGCTCGTCGAAGGCGATGACCTTGGCATCCTGCATGACGGCCTTGCAGATCTCCACCATCTGGCGCTGGGCGATGGACAACTGCGACAGGCGAGCCGCCGGGTCCAGGTCCACGCCGATGGCCGCGAGCTGCTCGGCCACCAAGCGGCGTGCCGCCTTGTGGTCGACGAAGCCGAAGCGGGTCGGCAGCCGGCCCAGCAGCACGTTCTCGGCCACGGTCAGCTCAGCCACGTACTGCAGCTCCTGGTGAATGATGGCCACGCCGGCCTGGATCGCATCGCCCGCGGATGTGAAGTGGCGCTCCCGGCCGTCCAGCAGCAAGCGGCCACCGTCGGGCTTGTACTGGCCCCCGAGGATCTTCAGCAGCGTGCTTTTTCCCGCGCCGTTCTCGCCCAGCAGCCCCATGACCTGGCCGGCGCGCGCCTCGAAGCTCACCCCGTTCAGCGCCTTGACGCCCGGGAAGACCTTGCTGATGTTGTCGAACTGCAGGGACGACATGTCACAGACCCATCTGCTTGCGGATCTCGGCTTGGTTCTGGCGCGTCATCAGGATGCCGCTGGTCAGCGTCACGGGCGGGGGCTGCTTGCCCTGCGTAGCCCACTCGTACACGGCCGTGGCCGTCTCGTAGCCGTGGCGCTTGGGGCTGATCAGCACGGTGCCGTAGAAGGCGGTCGGCGTGGGCTTGGTGAACTCGTTGAGCGCCGTCTGGCTGCCACCGATGCCGATGGCCATCATGGCGTCCTGCTTGATGCCGCGGCCTTCGGCTGCACGCACGGCACCCAGCGCCGCCTCGTCGTTCAGCCCGAAGGCCACCCAGCGCTTGAACTTGGCGTTCTTCGTGAAGGCGATGTTCGCCGCGTTAAAGGCGCTCTCGGTGTCGGTCTTGGCCTGTGGCGCATCGACGACGTTGGCCGCGGGCATGCCGCCGGCCTTGAGCGCGTCAACCGCGCCCATGGTGCGGTCGCGGGCGGTGGGCAACTGGTCGAAGGCCACGCGCAGCACGCCGACCTCGTCGAGCTTCCAGCCGCGTGCCTTGATCTCCGCCAGCAGGCCCTGTCCGACCTGCTTGCCGATCTCATAGCCCGAGATGCCCATGTGGGGGATGTCGGCGATGGGCTTGCCCGCCCCGTCGACGAGCTGGTCGTCCACCGACATGACCTTGAGCTTGTGGCGCTTGGCCGCGCGGTTCACCGCCACGCCCAGCTTCACGTCCGGCGCGCAGATGACGAAGCCGACCGCCTTCTGCGCCGCCAAGTTGTCGATGGCGGCCATCATCTTTTCGCCGTTGGGGATGCCGATCTTCACGAGGGTGAAGCCCTTGTCCTTGGCGGCCTGTTCGGCGAAGCGCCATTCGTCCTGGAACCAGGGTTCCTCGGCCTGCTTGACGAGGAAGCCGATCTTGACGGGTTCCGCCGCCTGCAGCGCGAAGGGGGTGGCCAGCAGGGCCAGGGCCAGGGCGGCGCGTCGTTGCATCTTCATGTCGTCTCCTTAATCGTCGAACAGGGTATCGGGCACACCCAGGCCCGGGGTCAGGCGCAGGCCGAACAGGCCGCCGGACAGCGGCTGCGCGGCCAAGGCCTCGCGGCTCAGGCCGGTGCGCGCGGTGGTGAGCATCAACTGGTCCAGGCCGTCGCCGCCGATGGCGGGACAGCTGGTTTGGGCGGCCGGGGCGGTCCACACGCCCATCAGACGGCCGTCCGGGTCGTAGCGTGCCACGCGGCCAACACCCCACTGGGCGTTCCACAGGCAGCCCTCGGCGTCGATCACCGAGCCGTCGGGCCAGGCGTCCTCGCGGTCCATCTGCGTGAAGTGGCGCACGTTGTCGACCTGGGCCGTCTCGGCGTCGTAGTCGCACTGCTGGATGCGCTGGGTCAGCGTGTCGCAGAAGTACATGGTGCGGCCATCGAGGCTGAAGCAGATGCTGTTGGCGATGGCCACGGCGGGCAGTGCGAGCCTGCGCAGGCCGTGCGGCATGGAGTACTGGTAGAAGCTGCCGATGGCACGGCGTTCCTTCGCCTCGTTGAGCGTACCGAAGACGAAGTGGCCGCGCCGGTCGGTGCGGCCGTCGTTGACGCGGGTGCGCGCCTCGGCGGCATCGACGGGGGCCAGGGTCTGCAACTGCCCCAGCTCGAGCTCGTCGCTGAAGGTCGCCAGCGCCAGGCGCTTGGCCAGGCCCAGCAGCACGCGGCCGGAACGGCAGTGGGCGAAGCTGCCGAGCCGGTCCGGCAGGCGGCAGGCGCGCGGCTCCATTTCGCCCGGGCGCCAGGCCTGAAGCGTGGCGGCCTCGATGTCCGTCCACCACCAGCGGCCATCCCGCCACTGCAGTCCCTCGCCGAGGAGGGCGCTCTGTGGCAGAAGGAGATCGAGTTCGTCGTTCGTCGTCATGGCGATGCTCAGGGCGCGATGACCACGCTACGGACCGTCAGCAGCCGGGCGCCGCGCAGTTCAGCCACCTGGGCCTGCCCGGCGGCGAAGGCCGGGCGGTGGGCTGCGTCGATGTAGATCGGGGCGTCGCCGCGCAGCGGCAGCACGCTCAGGTCGAGCCGCTGGCCCGGCTGGAGCGCGAACTGCCGCAGGCCGATCTGCCAGCGCTGGCCGTTGTAGTACCAGTCGTCCAGCATGCGGGTGCCAGCAAAGATCCGCCCGATGTCACCGACGAAGTCCAGCTCCAGCAGCACGTCCTCCGCGTGGGGCGGCAACTGCGCGGGCAGCGTCAGCGCCCAGGTCGCGGCGCTGGCGAAGGCTTCGGGGGCGGGCTGCACGGCCGCGCCGGCCAGGCCGCCCTTGAGCACCTTGGGCACGTTGCGGGCGGGACGCGTGGGGCTGATCTGCAGGGTGGGCTGGACGTCGTCGCCGGCAAGCGCCAGACGCTGCAGCAGGCCGTCCTGACTGACCTGGAGGCCGGCCGCGCGCGGCTGGGGCAGAGCCGGAAAGACAGCGGCGCGCAGCGGCTGCGGGCCGACGCCGCGCAGCTGCAGCTTGCCGTCGTCCACCCACGCCTGCTGCTCGCTGAAGACCAGGCGTCGCTGGCCGGCCAGGTCCAGAACGCTCAGCTGTTCGAGCTGTTGGGGTGCCAGCAGCAGCACGCTGACGGCACGGCCGTTGCCGCTCGTGCCGAGGCGTTGCAGCTGGGTTGCGTCCGCCCTCAGCGTCTTCACGCCATCGACCAGCGCGAACTCGGCGGGGAGGCCGGCCGTCGCGGCAAAGACATGGACGATGCCCTGCGCGCCCGCATCGATGCGCGTGACCGGCTGGGCCGTGGCGTGGCGCAGCTTCACGCCGTCCAGGTCAAGGTTGATGGGCCAGACGAAGTAGGCGCCGTCGGGAATGTCGACCGGGGCGCTGGGCAGCGTCACCGTGCCGCCCGGCAACTGCACCTCGAAGCGCACGGCGGCCTGGGTGGGCATGGCGTACTGGCGCACGTGGTTGTTGAAGAACAGGAAGCCGCTGTCTCCCGCCGCGCGGACGGACCAGCGCGGCGTCTGCAGGTCGGCCGGCGAGGCCGGCGTGCGCTGGGGCTGGCGCACGATCATGGCCGCCAGGCGGGCGCCGTGCTCCTGCAGGAAGTAGTGGAAGGGGCGCAGCTTCGTCAACACCGGGCGCTGCTGCCCGTCGGGCCCCAGCGGCGCCTGGAAGTCGTAGCTGATGCGCGGCGTGTCGTTGTAGCCGCCGCTGAGCGTGCTCTCCTCCAGCCCCGTCCCGCCAGCGCCCACCGGGTTGCGGCCGCCGTGGAACATGTAGTAGCCGAACAGGTTGACCCCCGAGCCCAACTGCACGGGGAGCATGGCGGCGATGTCGTCCGGCGACACCAGGGTGCGGCGGCGGTACATGGCTGGCAGGCCGGGGCCGTACTCCGCGCCGAGAAAAGGCACCCGGTCCTTGTCGGTCTCGGCGGTGCCTGGCGCGCGGGAGCGGGTCTGGGCGCCGAGGTCGCCGCTGACGCGGGTGTCGAATCGGAACGCGTGCGTCTCCTTGGGGGGCAGCTCCTTGGCGCTGGCCGCCCAGGGCTCGTCCGGGTAGCCGCCGAAGACGGGCAGGACCTCACCGGACGGGTAGACCGTGCCGTCCCAGCCGGTGACGGTGTAGAGCGGCACGTCCATGCCGGCCTTCAGCGCGAGCGCCTTCAGTGCGGCAATGTGCTCCTCGCCGCGCCCGGCGCCGCGAAGGTTGTATTCGTTCTCCAGCTGCACGCCGATGACCGGGCCGCCGTCCTTCCACAGCAGGCCCGAGATCTGGGCGCCGATCTCGGCATAGAGGCGCTCGACGTGGCCGAGGTACTCCGCGTCGTTGCTGCGCGTGGGCATCTTGTCGACGATCCAGTCGGGGATGCCGCCAAAGCGGGATTCGCCGTGGGCCCAGGGGCCCATGCGCACCACGACCTGCAGGCCCGCGGCCTGGGCCAATTGCACGAAGCGGCGCAGGTCGCGGTTGCCGGTCCAGTTGAAGGCGCCGGGCTGCTGCTGGTGGTGGTTCCAGAACACGTAGCTCGCGACGATGTCGATGCCCGAGGCCTTCATCAGGCGCAGTTGCGTTGCCCACTGGGAGGCCGGCGCGCGGCTGTAGTGGTACTCGCCCATCACCGGCAGCCAGGGCTGGCCATCCCGCAGCAGGTACTGGCTGTTGGCCGCCAGCGTGTGGCCCTGCGGCGAGCGCGCCG
>NZ_DASWYS010000282.1:0-3348 GCF_036404855.1 Roseateles sp. | reverse complement strand
GCATCAGGGCGGCCAGCAGGTTTACCAGGGGCTTTGGCGATTCGGCCTTCACCGGGGGTGTGGCGCGGGAAATGTAGTGGACGTTGTTGTATTTCCCGCTGGTGGCCAGCATCACCTGGTCGTAGCCGTCCAACGCCTGCTTGTAGAGCGCCTTGGCGGTCTCCAGTTCGAGCACCAGCTTGGCGCCCTCGGCCTGGCGCTTGCGCTTGCTCAGTACTCGGGTCCTCTCCTGGGCGACGGCGCCGCGCAACTGTCCTTCCAGGCTGCGGGCAGCACCGATCTGCGCCTCCGCGTTGTTCGAGTACACGCTCATCTCGGCGTTCAGCGCCCGCTGGGTGGAATCGACCTGGGCATTGAGCTCAACCACCTGCGGATGACGCGGGCCCAGCGTGGAGCTCAGCTGCGCCAGCTGTCCGCGCAATTCGGCCAACTGCGACTTGAGGCCGGATATAGACTCGGAGCCGATCACCGCGTTGCGCGACGTCAGGTTGCCGGTGTTGCTCAGTTCGGTGACGCGGCGCTGCTCCTGGGCTTCGAGCAGCCGGTGCTCGAGACTGGTCAGGCGCTCCATCTCGATATCGGCATCGGAGTCCTGCCCTTCCACCAAGCCATTCTTCTGCCGGTAGGCCGCCAGTTCCGCCTCGGCCTTGTCGACCCTTGCCTTCAGGTCCTCAAGCTGCTGCTTGTAGCGGGCGTCGCGCTCCGCTACCGGTCCGGTGAGGCGGCGGTACTGCTGCTGCGCGTAGACATCGCCGATGCCGTTGGCCACGCGCGCGGCCTCCTTGGGATTGTCCGCCGCGTAGACGATGTTGATCAACTGGCTGCTCCACTCTCCCTGCTCCACCGTCAGCTTGCGGCCAACGTTGGCCGCCACGAAGTCGCCCAGCGAGGCGCCGCCCTCGGGACGGTAACCGGAGACGTACTCCCGCTGCTTGTCCAGTCCCAATTGCTGGATCGCAGGTAGCAGCACGGCGGGGCTGCGGATCAGCTGAATCTGCGTTGACATGTAGTTGCTCATCAGGCCGATGGGGAACTCGCGCCCGCCGAGCGGGTCGTTGACGTCGTAGTCGACCATCAAAGTCGCCGTCGCCTCATAGGTCTTGGGCATCAGCTTGGTGACGATGGCGGCCAGCACCACGGCGCTCGCCACGATTGCCAGCGTGATCTTGCGATAGGCCCAGACGATGGTCAGCAACTGCGTCAGGGAAATGCCCGGGTGCGCGTAGTTGGCCGGTATCGCCGCATGCGGGTGCATGGGCGCCGGAGGCCCTCCCTGGATGACCGAGAGCTCCCTGTTCATCAGAAAATCCTCTCCTTGACCCGGATTACGTCGTCGGCGTGTACCGTATCGGTCAGGTCCGCGTCGAAGGTCTGGTACTTGCCGTTCTTGACGCGGCGCTTGATGACGATGCGGCTGTCGCTGCCGCGTGGAGTCAGTCCCCCACCGCGTGTGATGGCCTGCAGTACCGTGGTATCAGGGTCGAGGCGGTAGGCATTGGGGTTCTGGACTTCGCCGTAGACATAGAACTGCTCGGCGCGAGGCACGTAGACCGAGTCCCCGCTGCGGATGCGCACGTCGGGAACCTCGCCGCTGCCGCTGGCCAGGCCGCGCAAATCCACGGGCTGGCGCAGCGGCTTGCCGTCGGGGCCGGCCCGCAGCAGGTAGATCACGGTCGAACCGGTCTCGGCGATGCCGCCGGCCTGCGCCAGCAGGTCCAGCACCGTGGTCCTGGATTCCAGCGGATAGCGGCCGGGGTTGCGCACATCGCCCAGCACCGAGACCTGCTGGCTCTTGAAGGCCGGCAGCACGATCGAAACCTGGGGGTTGACCAGGAACTCGCCGCCCTTGAGCGCGCGCGCCACGGCGTTGGCCGCGGCCGACGGCGACTTGCCGGCAACTTCGACCGCGCCGACCAGGGGCACATTGATCGAACCATCGTCGGCAACGTAGGTCGTGGTGTTGAACTCCGGGCGTCCGAAGACCTGAAGGTTGACCTGGTCACCGACCCCGAGTTTGAGCAGGGGCTCGTCCGATTCGACCGCCTCGGCCGGAGCCGGCGTGGGCATCCCCGGGTCGATCAGGCGCTGCTCGGGCACGCCCATGGCACCGTCTATCAGCAGCGCCGGGGTGACGCGCCAGTTGCCACGGCGCGCTTCGGATGGTGCCCCGGCCTGCGGCGGCTCGGCCTCCTGCGCTGGTGGGGGCTGCGCCTCGGTCAGAGTCGGATCGCCCTCCATCTCGAACCCCTGCGCGGCGGCGACTCCGCCGGACAGCAGCCACGCTGCTGCCGTCCCCCATGCCAACAGCGCCGTCTGAAAATGCCTGGCATCCATGCCCCAGCCTCCGTCGCTTCCTGCGACTCGAAATCAAATATGTCCGGCGTGCGCCCAAGCAATGCCTGGCCCCCGGTGGCGCAACTTATGCACGACCCATGCCGATCGCCCTTACAACTTAAAATCCGCATGCACAAAGGGAAACTGCGCATTTCGCAACAACGCGCATGCCTGCGAAATGCGCGAGGCTGTACCTTCGCTCAATGGCTGAAAAGCCGCCTTTCATCTGCCCCCGGCGACCACTGAACCCCATGATTTCCTCGGCATGCGGCACTAACGCGCAATTTGCAGGTCCTCTGGCTGGCTCCAGTGCAAATTGCGATGCCCTGAAAAAAGGCATGAACCTGCAGCTTGCACCGCCTTTTGCCGCAAATTGCAATCAGTGACCTTCGAGCTCTTGCAGCCTGCCGCACCGCAATAAGACGCCCTCTGGGGACCTGTCGCAAAACGGATTCAGATTCCCGCAGGACTGCGTTCTCGGACCCGTCCTCGCCCCCCATTCGCGGCTTGGCCCACCCTTTGCTGAGTCCAGGCATCTGCGCAGGAAGCGCGATGCCCCGGCGGGGGTTCCCGCCATCCCAAGGACGGGTGCGGCAATGACCAAGCTTCAATACCATTTCGACGACCTCGGCGTAGACGCGATGAGCGCCGCCGCGGCTGCCTTCGGGCAGGATCGCTACGGCTACGTGGTGACGCCGAACGTGGATCACATGATTCGACTGCACGATGAGCCCACGCTTCGTCCGCTCTACGAAGACGCCACCTTCATCACCCTGGACAGCCGCTTCCTGGCACTGCTGCTGCGGCTGGTGCGCGGCACGCGTCTGCAGACCTGTCCCGGCAGCGACCTGACGCAGCGACTGCTGACCGAAGTGGTGCGGCCAGACGACAAGCTGCTGCTGATCGGCTGCGGCCTGGAGCAGGCGGCCGAACTGCGCCGCCGTTACGGCCTGCGCGACCTGCGCCACTACAACCCCCCGATGGGCTTCATCCGCGATCCGCAGGCGGTGGAGG
>NZ_DASWYS010000281.1:0-15030 GCF_036404855.1 Roseateles sp. | reverse complement strand
AGCTCGCCGCGCAGGATGTTCAGCGGCTCGCGGTCGTTCAGCTCGGTGGCGTATCGCAGCGCCTCGCGCATGACCCGCAACACCATCGCATGCTGGCTGGCATGGCAGTTCTGCGCATCGAAGCCGCAGCGTGCCATCCAGTCTTCCTCCATCGCGAAATGGGCCTCGGTGTGAGCCAGCAACGCGTGGTAGGCGGGCAGGGCGTCGGTGCCGCCGTCCAGCGCAGCGCCGAAGGCGTTCAGCAGTTCGACGAACTCCTGGTGGGTGGTGTCCAGCCGGGGCTGGTTCAGGACGAGGGATTCGGTCCAGGCAAGGGTGCTCATTAAACGGATGCTAGGCGGCTGGTCTCGCGACGATATTGAGCCAGCTCAAGCCAGGCGCGCACGGTGGCGGGCCACTTGGGCGCGCACCTGAGCCGGCGCGGTGCCGCCCAACACATTGCGGGCATTCAGCGAACCTTCCAGCGACAGTACGTCGAACACGTCGGCCTCGATGCGGGCGTCGAAGGCCTTGAGCTGCTCAAGCGACAGTGCGGCCAGGTCCACGCCATGGCTGGTCGCGGTCTTCACAGCATGGGCGACGACCTCGTGCGCATCACGGAAGGGCAAGCCCTTCTTGACGAGGTAGTCGGCCAGGTCTGTGGCAGTGGCATGGCCCTTCAGCGCGGCGGCGCGCATGGCGTCAGGCTTGACGGTCAGGCCGGCCAGCATGTCGGCAAAGATGCGCAGCGTGTCCTTCAAGGTGTCCACCGTGTCGAACAAGGGCTCCTTGTCCTCCTGGTTGTCCTTGTTGTAGGCCAGCGGCTGACCCTTCATCAGCGTGACCAGGCCAACCAGGTGGCCGACGACGCGACCCGTCTTGCCACGCGCCAGCTCGGGCACGTCGGGGTTCTTCTTCTGCGGCATGATCGACGAGCCGGTGCAGAAGGCATCGGGCAGTGCGATGAAGCCGAAGTTCTGGCTCATCCACAGGATCAGTTCCTCGGAAAGCCTTGAGATGTGCAGCATGACGAGGGACGCCGCGGCCGAGAACTCGATGGCGAAGTCGCGGTCGCTGACGGCGTCCAGGCTGTTCTGCGCGCAGGCCTCCATGCCCAGCGTCTTCGCGACGCGCTCGCGGTCCAGCGGGTAGCTGGTGCCGGCGAGTGCCGCGGCGCCCAGCGGCAGGCGGTTGACGCGCTTGCGGGTGTCCGCCATCCGCTCGGCGTCGCGGGCGAACATCTCCACGTAGGCGAGCAGGTGATGGCCGAAGCTGACCGGCTGAGCCACCTGCAGGTGGGTGAAGCCGGGCAGGATGACGTCGGCATGCTCGCCGGCCTTGTCGACCATGACGCTCTGCAAGGCCTTCAGCAGCCCCGAGATCTCGTCGATCTCGCCGCGCAACCACAGGCGCACGTCCGTGGCGACCTGATCGTTGCGGCTGCGACCCGTGTGCAGACGCTTGCCGGCGACGCCCACGCGCTCGGTCAGTCGCGCCTCGATGTTGAGGTGCACGTCCTCCAGGTCCAGCTTCCATTCGAACTGGCCGGCCTCGATCTCGGCGGCGATCTCGTTCAAACCGCGCTGGATGGCGGCATGGTCCTCGGCACTCAGGATGCCTTGTGCCGCCAACATCTCCGCATGCGCCAGGCTGCCCGTGATGTCAGCGCGCCAGAGGCGCTGGTCGAAGCCCACGCTGGCCGTGTAGCGCTTGACCAGATCGCTCATGGGCTCGGAGAACAGGGCGGACCAGGCTTGGGATTTGTTGGCGAGTTGGTTGTCTGACATGGGCTGCATGGGAAATCCGCGCGCAAAATGCGCCGCAGCCGTGGATTATCGAGCCCCTCGTCCAAGGCATGACCTGGCCGGCCTGCCGAGGGGAGCGGTGCTTGCCGGTTCGACCGGCCAGCCCACGGCCAAGGCGGCGTCGCTCAGGCGCGGCCTGGCGCTCGCCCGCAGGTCTTGGACGCCGTCATTCCAGAACGTACAACTGTCATGCTCTTCTTCAAGCGTCGCGCCGAACCGCGACACAGCGTCTGGCATGAGTCCATGCAGCTCAGCCAGTGGCTGGGCTTCGCGCCCAACGAGCTGCCTGAGTTGCCGGAGCTGAGCAAGGCCCCGCTGCTGGACCCGACGCGGGCCTTCGACGTCTGCCATGTGGGACTGGTGCTGCGTGCAGTGCTGGGCGTGCAGCTTCTCCTGGGTCTGGGCACGGCCCTGGTCGCTCGCGATGCCGCCCAGTGGCTCACGCTGACGGCCAACGGCACCGTCGTCACGATGTTTGCCGTCCTGTCCTGGCTGCTGGCGGTCTGTGCAGCCAAGCGGCTGTGGCCGCGCCTGCCCGAGCCGGCGCAATGGCTGGCGCTGATGGCCCTCGGTGCCATCGGGGCCTTGCTGGGCTTCGGCCTGCTGAGTCTCACGAGCGAGGAGCCGCCCGGCACCTGGCGCATCGCCAGCGTCGCCGCATGCGGCGCCAGCGGCGCCGCGGGGCTGCTGGCCTGGCTGAAGCTGCGCGAGCACACGCAGCGTCCCGCCGACGCGCTGGCCCAGCTCGTCGAACTTCAGTCGCGCATCCGGCCGCACTTCCTCTTCAACACGCTCAACAGCGCCATCGCCCTCGTGCAAGTGGACCCGGCGCGCGCGGAGAGCGTGCTGGAGGACCTGGCGGAGCTGTTCCGCGTCGCGCTGGCCGATGCCAGCGCCTCGGTCGCGCTGGCCGAGGAGGTGGAGCTGGCGCGCCGTTACCTCGCCATCGAGCAGATCCGCTTTGGCAAGCGGCTGCGCATCGTCTGGCATCTGGACCCCGATGCCGGCGCTGCACGCGTACCACCGTTGCTGCTGCAGCCGCTGGTGGAGAACGCGGTGCGCCACGGTGTCGAGCCCAACGACGAGGGCGGCGAGCTCGAGGTCCGAACGGTTCGGCGCGGCGCCGAGGTCGAGATCCGCATCGTCAACACGGTGGGTGCGCCAGCCCGCACGGCCGGCCACGGCCTGGCCCTGCGCAACGTGCGCCAGCGCCTGAGGCTGATGCACGACGTCGCCGCGCGTTTCGACATCGAATCCACCGAACAGCGCTTTTCCTTGAGGATACTCGTGCCCTCATGACCCCTGCGCTGCGCGTTCTCATCGTCGACGACGAACCTCTGGCCCGGCTGCGGCTGCGTGGCCTCGTCGATGCCATCCAGGAGCCGCGCTGCGAGATCGCGGCCGAGGCGGCTACGGCCTCGCAGGCGGCGGCCTGGCTGCGCGAGCATGGCTGCGACGTCGTGCTGTTGGATGTGCAGATGCCCGGGGCCGATGGTCTGCAGTTCGCTGACGGCCTGGTCCAGCGACAGGCCGCGCAACCGGGCCTGTCGGCACCCTTCATCATCTTCGTGACGGCCCATGCCGCGCATGCGCTGCGCGCCTTCGAGCTGGAGGCGCTGGACTACCTGACCAAGCCCGTGCGGCGGGAACGGCTGCAGGCGGCGTTGGCGCGCGCCGCGCAGCGTCTGTCCGAGCGCGCGGCGGTGCAGACGGCGCTACCGTCCGACGGGCCGGCCGCGCCTGAGCCTGGCGACTTCGTCACTTTGACCGACCGTGGCCGCCTCCTGCGCGTGCCGTTGGCCGAGGTGCTGTACTTCAAGGCCGAACTGAAGTACCTCACGTTGCGCACCGCCAGTGAAAGCCATGTGATGGACGGCGCGCTGTCCGAGCTGGAGCAGCGACTGGGCGAGCGTTTCCTGCGCGTTCATCGCAACGCACTGGTGGCTCGCTGGGCGGTCCGCGAGCTGGAGCGCCATGCGCCGACCAACTTCGGCGACCTCGACGGCGTCGAATCCGCCGATTCGGCCGACAGCTGGGCCGTGCGCATCGTGCACGTGGATGAATGGCTGTCCGTGTCGAGGCGCCAGGTCGCGGCGGTGCGGGAGGCACTCGCCGGGCAGGCGCGGTGAGGCGCCTGCGCTGGGCCTTGTGCCTGGTCCTGTTGGCGGCTGCGGTGGGCCTGGGCATGGCCACTTGGCGGCAGGGCTCCTGGGCTGGCGAGGGCGCCGCCGAAGGTCCGCTGGCGAATGGGGTGTTGGCGCCGCAAGGTGTGGCATCCCGTGCGGTGACCGCAGCCGGAGCTGCACCGGCTGTCGCCGCAGCCACGTCGTCCACGGCCGGGCCGGGCGCAGGACTGGAGTCCCTCGCGGCGCAGCTCCCGCCGGAAGGACTGGAGGTCTGCGGCATTGGTCATCTGACGGCTGGCACCGTGCAACGCTGGCTGGCCGACATGGTCGGCGCCCGAGCCTGGATGAAAATCCGGATGGCCGAACTGGAGCGTCGAGCCGACGCCGGGCTCGCGCGGGTGGCCGCGCGACTGGCGGCAGGCGGCGAGCGCGAGCAGGTGGCGGCGCGGCTGCTGATTGACGATGTCAAGGGCGCAAGCGTGCTGGCCGAGCGCGGCAGCGATGCGATGGCCTACCAGATGGCCTTGAAGGCCTGCGGGCCGCTGGCACGCGCGTCGGCCCCGAGCTGTGCGCGGCTGAGCGCGCAGCGCTGGGCCGCGCTGGACCCGACCGATGCGAGGCCCTGGCTGCGCCTGCTGGAAGAAGCGCACGGGCGTGGAGACGCCGTGGCGGTGGACGCTGCGCTGGCCGAGGCCGCCGCGCGGCCCCACCTGTCCCGCGGCGGCTATTTGCTGGAGATGCATGTCGCCCCCTTGGCCGGCCTGGTGCCCGATGTGACCGACCGGGCGCACGGGCTCATCAAGGTCATCGGCATGGATGCGGCCAGGTGGGATACCGGGTACATCGCCCTGGCGAGGGCCTGCCGTGGCGACGAGCTGCAGCGACTGCAAAGGCCGCAGCATTGCCGCATCGTGGCGCGCCAGGTGCTGGCCGCTGCGGGCGACCTGCTTGAGGCCACGCTGGCGCAGCAGCTGGCCGAGCGTGCCGGCGTACCGCCCGAGCAGCAGGCCTACGATGCCGCGACACTGAAGGCCGCGCAGAGTGCGCTGCTGGCCCGGGCCCATGAAGATGGGCTGGATTGCGCCGCCTTGGCCCGAAGCAGCGAGTTCTGGGCGCAGCGCGCCGCCCAGGGCGAGCTGGCCCTGGCGCTGTCGTTGCTGCCACCCGCGAACGCCGCCGCCAGGCCGCCGGCATCCGCCGCGTCGCGGCCGAGCACTGCGGCGCCGACGCGCCAAACGTCGGCAGGGAAGGCATGAAGCTGAATCGGGCCGTGCAGGCGTTGACGGTGTTGGGGGGCGCCCTGCTGGTTGCGTGGTTTCGCCCGGCCGAGGGGCCTGCGGAGCCCGGGAGCGTGGCGAGGCCGGCCGCCCCTGCCTCGACGGCAGCGGTCATTGCCGCGGGCGCGAGCGCGGTGGTGCAGGCAGCGGTTGCGGCGGGGCCGGCAGCCAGCGCCGCACCGGTGGACCAGGAGCGCGTCGAGGTCTGCGGCGTCGGCAAGCTGCGGCGCAGCGAGCTGGATACCGGCGAGGGGCAGCAAAAGCCCGCCTGGATGCAGGCACTGGACCGGCAGGCCGAGCAAGGCCTGGCCGATATGCTGAAGCGCCTGGAGGCCGGCACACTGAGACAGCGCGTGGCCGGCGCCGTGTTGGGCAAGGACGTGCAGGCGGCTGCCCAGCTGGCGGCATCCTCCGATGACGCCGCCACCTATCGGATCGCACTGCTGGCTTGCCGCAAGGACGCCACCTACCGACAGACCTACGGCTACGTCAGCCAGCAGCGCGCCCGGCTTGCAGCTTCTGCGGCCGGCAGGTTTGAGATTCCGGAGCTGCCGGTGCCTGGCGCCGTCCCCAGCGCCTGTGCCGCGCTCAACCTGGAGAGGCTGGTGCTGCTGGACCCGGGTGACGCATGGCCCTGGCTGCTGCGTCTGAACGACGCGCATGGCGATGAAGCAGCCATTTCGCAGGCCCTGTACCAGGTCGCGCAGCGGCGGCGCCTGTCCGCCAATACCCGGGCCCTCACCGCCACCCTGGCCGACGTCGTCGGCGCGGATCCGACGCCGGGCGAGACCTGGGCATTGATCAGCGCCATCGGTACCGACGCGGCTTCGAACTGGGACGGTTCTCTGGTCGGCGTCGGCCGGGCCTGCCGTGCCGAGGCGCTGCGTGACGCGAACCGGCGACAGGTCTGCGAGCAGGTGGCGCGCCGGGCGCCTGACATGGCGATGGACGCGATGGACTCCCGTGTGCTCCATGCGCTGGAGGAGCGGCTGGGCCTGCCTCACAGTCCCCAGGCGCTGTCGCGCGAGGACGTGGATCGTGCCCTCGGAGGCATCACGGAGGCCAGCATGCGCGGGATGGCCGAACCCACCTGCGCCCATGTCGCCGACATGGGTCGTCACGTCGTGAAGCTGGCGCGCGAGGGCGAGCTGGCGGGGATGAGGGCCTATCTGAAGGCCGCGCCGGCCTCGGCTCCGCGCTGACGCAGGCGGACCACCGGCACGCAGGGCATGCGGGCCAGGCTTTCCAGCAGCAGCGCGTTGACGCGTGCGCCGTCGGTGATGGGCGCCATGTGGCCGGCGCCCTCCAGCATCTGTAGCCTGGCCCGCGGCAGTTGCAGGGCCAGGTTCTGGGCCACGCGGCGGGCGCTTGCGCGTGTGGCGGTGCCACAGATCAACTGCACCGGCATGAGCAGCTGACCGAGCAGGCCGCTGCGCCACGGCGCGGCGAACAAGGCCTCGAAATGGCGGCGCACGGTCGGCATGGCCTCGGCGACGCGCAGTTGCTGGGCTGCGTCCATCTCCGGCCAGACGTCGCGGCCCTGCCAGTAGGCGCAGAAGCTGCGCGCGGCACCGAACTCGTCGCCGCGATCCAACGTGGCGTCCAGGCGGGCGGCGGCCTCGCTGATCTCTCTCAATGCGGGCTCGCGCGGTTCCGTGACCGGCAGCACGCCGAAGGCGGCGGGCTCGTAGAGGGTCAGCGACAGCACGCGGTCCGGTTGCTGCAGCGCCACCTGCAGCGCGACGGCACCGCCGTAGCTGTGGCCGACGAGGTGAAAGCCCCGGTCGGCGGCGAAGGGCAGGCCGGCCAGCACGCCGTTGGCCTCGACGGACAGCCGGTTGGGCATCAGTTCGGGCCAGTCGGGCCGGCTGCCGTGACCGTAGAGGTCGGGTGTGTGCCAAGGCCAGGCCGGCCCGCCGTCGGCGACGAGGCGGCGCCATTGGCGGCCGCTGGCGGCGCTGGAGTGGAGGCAGACGACGGGGGCGGCGTTGGTGTCGGACATGGCGGTCTCCGTGGATGCCGGCATCCTCCGCGGCGTGCGTTTCAGGCGGACTGCAGCGTGGGTCAGCTTGGGTTTCAATCGTTTCAGCGCGCCATGAGGGCAGCGCGTGTAGGCCCCGGCCTACCAGGCGCCGAGCCGGGAACCGACAGCCCGGGGACCGGCGGGCCACCTAGGCTGTGGCTCTCTCGATCCTCAGGAGCGTCGCATGAAGCACTCGATGCAACCCTTGGCCATGGCCTTGGCCTGCGCGCTGGTGGCCGGCTCGCCGTTCTGGGCCGACGGCGCCGAGGCGCAGGCCAGCAGCCGCGCCGCCGCCGCCCCGTTGCGCGTCACCGGCTTCGATGTCGAACAGGTGGATCGGCTGGAGCCCGGTGCCGAGCTGAACTTCACCGTTTGGGGCACGGCGGGCGCGACGGTGCTGCTGCAGATCGATGGGAGCCGGCGCACGCTGCGTCTTGACGAGACCAGCCCCGGCCGCTACCAGGGCAGCTACATCGTCGGCCGTTCCGACCGGATCGGCCCGGAGTCGCGCGTGCATGCCAACCTGCGGCGCGCCAATCGCGTGGCCACCGCCCAACTGGGCGAGGCGCTGCAGGTCGGCTGGGCGCTGCCGGGCGAGGCGGCCCTGATGCCCGAGATCCAATCGGTGGCCGTCACGCGCGAACCGGGGCGTGGCCGTACCGAGGCGCTGCGCTACACCGTGCGTGGCACGCCAGGCGGCCAGGCCTCGGTGCACCTGCAGGGCAGTCAGGCCAGCAACGTCGTGCTGGACGAGCAGCGCCCAGGCGAGTACGTCGGGACCTATGTGCTGCCGCAAGGCGCGTGGCTGGACACCGAGCAGCCGCTCGTGGCACAGCTGCGCATCGGGGACCGCAGCGTGCGCAGCAGTGCGCCCAACGCCTATGCCGGCGTGAATGTCACGTCGCGTCGTGGCGATGCCTGCCGTGACTGCGCGACCGTGCAGGCGGTCAACGCCGTCACCGTGGACGGCGAGGGCCGCGTGCTGGGCACGGTGGCCGGGGGCGTGCTGGGCGCCGTGGTGGGCAGCCAGTTCGGCAAGGGTGACGGCCGCACCGCTGCTGGCGTGGCTGGGGCCGTGGGCGGCGCGCTGCTGGGTCGAGAAATCCAGAGGCGCAACAACCAGCGCACGCAGTACGAAGTGGTGGTGCGCATGAACGACGGCGTGCAGCGGACCGTCGTTTATGCCGAGGCACCGAACTTCCACATCGGCGATCGCGTGCGGTTCGTCGGCGACGCGCTGGAGCTGCAGCGCTGATCAGCAGGGGGCGGTGGACCTGCCCCTGCATGGCATGCCGGTCAGCCGGTGTTGCGCAGGCCCGCTGCGATGCCGTTGATGGACAGGTGGATGCCGCGCTGCACGCGCTCCATCGCCGGGTCGTCGGCCTGGGTGCGGCGGTCGCGGCGCATCAGTTCCACCTGAAAGTGGTTGAGCGGGTCGAGGTAGGGGAAGCGGTGCTCGATGGAGCGGGCCAGCGAAGGGTTGGCCGCCAGTCGCTTGTCGTCGCCGCTGATGAGGCTCAGTGCGGCCTGCGTGCGCTCGAACTCTGCGCGGATGGCCGTGAAGATGCGCTTGCCGAGCTTCTTGTCTTCCACCAGCTCCACGTAGCGTTCGGCGAGGGCCAGGTCGGTCTTGGCCAGCACCATGTCCAGGTTGGACAACACGGCGCGGAAGAAGGGCCAGCCCTTGAGCATGCGCTTGAGCAGGCTCAGGTTCTTGGCGCGCTGGGTCGGTTCCTCGCCGAGGAAGGCCTCGACGCCGGAGCCGAAGCCGCACCAGCCAGGCAGCGCGACGCGGGCCTGGCCCCAGGAGAAGCCCCAGGGGATGGCCCGCAGGTCCTCGATGGCGCGCGTGGCCTTGCGTGAAGCGGGGCGCGAGCCGATATTGAGCTCGGCGATCTCTCGGATGGGCGTCGAGGCAAAGAAGTAGTCGGCAAATCCCGGCGTGCCGTAGACCAGGCCGCGATAGGCGGCGAAGCTGGCGTCCGACAGCGCCTGCGCGGCCTGCAAGAAGGACTTGGGCGCGCTCTGTGTCGGGTGCAGCAGCGTGGCCTCCAGCGTGGCCGCCACCAGCGTTTCCAGGTTGCGCCGGCCGATCTCCGGGTGCGCGTACTTGGAAGCGATGACCTCACCCTGCTCGGTCAGGCGGATCTGGCCATTCACCGTGCCTGGGGGCTGGGCCAGGATGGCCTGGTAGCTGGGGCCACCGCCCCGGCCCACGGTGCCGCCCCGCCCGTGGAAGAGGCGCAGCGTGATGGGGCCGACGCGCTTGAGTTCGTCGAACAGCGCTACCAGGGCGATCTCGGCACGGTAGAGCTCCCAGGACGAGGTGAACATGCCGCCGTCCTTGTTGCTGTCGGAGTAGCCCAGCATGATGTCCTGTTCGCCACCCGAGCGGTCGATCAGGCCGCGCACGCCCGGCAGGGCGTAGAACTCGCCCATGATCTCCGGAGCGACGCGCAGGTCGCCGATGGTCTCGAACAGCGGCACGATGATGAGGTCGCTGATGGCGTACTCGGTCAGCACGCCGCGCAGCAGGCCCGTCTCCTTCAGCAGCAGGGCCACTTCCAGCAAGTCGCTGACCGACTCGGTGTGGGAAATGATGTAGTGGCGCAGCGCCTCTCGGCCGAAGCGGGCCAGCGCCTCGCGAGCAGCCTCGAAGGTCGCGAGCTCGCCGAGCGTCTTGTCGGTGTAGCGGGCCCCGATGACGCGCAGCGGGCGCGCGTCGTTCAGCAGGCGCAGCAGCAGCTCGCGCTTGGCGGCTTCGTCCAGCGCGGCGTAGTCGCCTTCGATGCGCGCGGTGGCCAGCAGCTCGGCCAGCACCAGCTCATGCTGGTCGCTGCTCTGACGCAAGTCCAGCGTGGCGAGGTGGAAGCCGAACACCTGCAGGGCGCGCATGAGCGGTGCCAGCCGCGGCGCGATCAGCGCCTCGGCATGATTGGCCCTCAGTGAGGACTCGATGGTCCGCAGGTCGGCCAGTAGCTCCTCGGGCGAAAGGTAGGGGTCCTGCGGCGCGACCGCGTGGCGCAGAGCCTCGGTGCCGGTCAGCTCCTGCAGCGTCGCAGCCAGCCGGGCGTACATGCCGGTGAGGGCGCGGCGGTAGGGCTCGTCCATCCGATGGGCGTTCTGGTCCGGACTGCGTTCGGCCAACAACTGCATGTCCGGCGACACGCCGGACAGGCGCAGCGAGATGGAGAGCTCGGCGCCCAGTTCGTGGAGCTCGGTCAGGTAGTGGCGCAGGGCCACCTCGCTCTGGCGCTGCATGGCGCGCTTCAGCGTCGCGGCGCACACGTTGGGGTTGCCATCGCGATCGCCGCCTATCCAGTGGCCCATGCGCAAGAAGCTGGGCAGGTGCTCGCCGGGCAGGTGTTCCTCCAGTTCCGCGTAGAGCTTGGGGATCTGGCGCAGGAAGGTCGAGTGGTAGTAGGAGAGGGCGTTCTCGATCTCGTCGGCCACGGTCAGCTTGGAGTAGCGCAGCATGCGCGTCTGCCAGAGCTGGGTGATGCGCGCTCGGAGCAGGCTCTCGGTTTCGCGCAGCTCGCGTTCGGTCCCGGCCCGGTCGCGTGCCTCCAGGAGGCCGGCGACGGCGCGCTCGGCGTCCAGGATGCTCTTGCGCTGCACCTCGGTCGGGTGGGCCGTCAGCACGGGCGAGATGAAGCCGCGCTTGAGCACATCGGCGATCTCGGTGGGGCGGATGCCCGCCTCGTGCAGATGCTCCAGGCAATAGGCCAGCGAGCCGGGCTGCAGGCTGCCGGCGCGTTCATGCACGTCGCGCCGGCGGATGTGGTGGCGGTCCTCGGCGATGTTGGCCAGGTGCGAGAAATAGCTGAAGGCGCGGATGACGCTGACGGCCTGTTCACCGGAAAGGCTCTTCAGCAGCTTGTCGAAGCGCTTGCCAGCCTCCTTGTCGTGCTTGTGGCGGTAGGCCACCGACAACTGGCGGATGCGTTCGACCAGCTCGTAGGCCTCGCGCCCTTCCTGCTCGCGGATGACGTCGCCGAGGATGCGGCCGAGCAGCCGGATGTCCGCCACCAGCGGTTCGTTCTTGTCGGTCTTCTTGTCGATCTCTTGGCGGGCAGGGGCGGCTCGTGAGGGCATGGCGGGTCGTCCGAGAAAGAATTGCTATAGGAGAGGTAACAGAGTTACCTTGAACTGACTCTAGCAGTTTCTTCGTCGAAACGGACCCCCTGGGGACCCCCTGGAGCGACCGGTCAGGTCGCTGAGCGCGTCGAGCATGCGGGGTGGACTGGCGGTGCGGGCCCGTGATGCGGGGACATTCGGGCGTGCTTCGGTGCCATGGCTACGGCGGGGCACCGCAAGGTTGCTGTGTGCTGAAGCCGCAACCTGCCGCGTGCCACCCGGAAGGCATTCCGTATCCGGCGTCTTCGAGCCGCACGAAGCTCTCGTTGCGGAAGTACGGCGCGCCTCGACCGGCTTCGCGGGTGCTTTGCCGCGACGGTCATCACCCACCTGTCGCGTGGCGGTCACGGAGAGCGCCACGGCCGAGCGAATTCACGGCCACGGGGCCCGCTGCGGGAAAACCACAGACCGCCAAAGCATTGAATCAAATCCCGGAATCGTCTATCGTAGACAACGTTGTCAATTTTTGGATTTCGAGCCAATCGATCCCTGGATTCAGGTGATTGAGATCGCTACCAATCTTGGTTCGCCGAGATGTGCTGTCGCGTCAAAAGCGGCCGCGTGGCACTTGTGAGGATAGGGAGGAGTCGATGTTGTGGATTGCGCGAAATCCACGGGTTGGCTCGTACAAACCCTAGCAGAGCAAGGGCGGGCAAAAAAATAAAGTAGGCCCGCTGCATCCGGGTTACCTCTTTTTTTGGAGCCCGTTGGTATCGCTACCAAACATGACGACCGCAAGCGAATAAAAATTCTTCGTCAATCGGCTCGATCATGAGCCGCCAGAGCAAGCAAGGAGACAAATGAAACACCCTCAGATTTCCAAGAAGCGGCACGCGTCGCTGCGAGCGCGCCGGCTCAAGCCGGTCGCCTGGGCGTCATCGGTCGCACTGCTGACGGGCGCGGCTGCGGTGCAGGCCCAGCAGAGCGGCACCGCCGCACCGGCAGCGGCGCCGCAATCGCTAGAGACCGTCGTCATCACGGGCATCCGCAAGTCCCTTGACAGCGCTGTCACGCTCAAGCGTGAAGCGCGGGGGCTGGTGGATGGCATCGTGGCCGAAGACATCGGCAAGTTCCCCGACACCAACCTGGCCGAATCGATGCAGCGCATCGCCGGCGTGTCCATCGACCGTTCGGCCAGCGGCGAAGGTTCCCGAGTGACGGTCCGCGGTGTCGGCCCGGACTTCAACATGGTGCTGCTGAATGGCCGCCAGATGCCGACCGCCGTCATCGGTTGGGAAGGCGCTGGCGCCAACGGCTCGCGTGCATTCGACTTTGCCAACCTGTCGTCGGATTCGATCTCAGCGCTGGAGGTCTACAAGACGTCGCGCGCCGAGTCGCCCACTGGCGGCATCGGCGCGACCATCAATGTCAAGACGGCTCGCCCGCTGGATGTGCGTGAGCGCATCGCCAGCATCGGCGTGAAGGCCAATTACGACGCCTCCGTCGGCCGCCTGCCCGAGCCCCTGCAGGGTGACAAGACGACGCCCGAAGTCTCCGGCATCTACAGCGACACCTTTGCCAACCGCACCTTCGGCATCGCCATCAGCGGCAGCTACTCCAAGCGTGACTCGGGTTCCAACAAGGCCTACACGCAGAACGGCTGGGGCACCAACGATCCGGCGGTGAAGTCGGCAAGCCCCGCGGGCAACGTCGTCAACATGCCCACGGGCCTGTATGCGACTTCACGCGAGCTCCGCTATTCGCTGACGGGCATGGAGCGCGAGCGCATCAACGGCCAGGTCACGCTGCAGTTCGCGCCGAGCAGCGACCTGAAAGTGACCGCCGACCACACGCTGGCGGTGAACTCGCTCAAGTCCAAGAACGCAGAGATGTCGAGTTGGTTCAACAACTCGTTCTCCGGTGACTTGAAGGCCAACCCGCCAACCAAGTTCACGACCGGCCCTGTTGCCGCCCCCATTGTCCAGACGGCCATCTGGGAAGACGGTGCGCACGACCTGGCCCTGAATACCGGTCAGTACGCCCAGAAGTCCAAGCTGAACTCCACCGGCTTCAATGTCGACTGGAAGGTCAGCGACGCGCTGCGCGTCGACATCGACGCCCATCACTCGAAGTCCAAGACCACGCCGGACAGCCCGTTCGGTACGTACAACGCGATGGACTTGGCGATGTTCAATCAGGGCAACGCCACGGCCTACTACGACCAGAAGTTCCCGATCCTGAGCCTGCCTGGCCAGAAGTTCGACGACACGAAGCTGAATGTGACGGGCACGCAGTTCCGTAACAACCTGAGCGACCAGACCATCGATCAGGCACAGGCGCGCGGCACCTACCGTCTCGACGCCGACAACAAGCTGCTGGCTGGTCTGGGCTTCACCAAGACCAAGAACCGCTCCGCCAGCTACAACAATCAGAACAACGACTGGAGCGGCGTTGCTCCCTCGCTGGGCCAATTCGCTGGCATCAGCACGGGCACCTACAGCCTGAGCAGCTTCTTCAGCCGGATCCCGGGCCACGACGACGCGCGACTGTTCGCGTCGTTCTACATGGCGGACTTCGCGAGCCTGCGTGACCGCGCCGTCAAGGTCAAGATGGCCAACACGCCTGGCATGACGCAGGCGCAGGCGGAAGCCTACTTCGCCGCAGCGACGGACTACACCAAGGGCGACGACTGGCGCGCGACCGAGAAGTCCAGCTCGGTATACGGCCAGTGGGATCATGCCTTCGACACGGCCATCCCGATGAACCTCTCGGTGGGGCTGCGCTACGAGAGCACCAAGGTGGAGTCCTCCTCGCAAGTGGTGGACCGTTCAGGAACGACGGTCTGGGGTTCGCAGAACGAAATCAACCTGCCTTCGGGCAACACGACCTTCGGCACCAAGTCCGGCAAGTACTCGTACTGGCTGCCCAGCATCGACTGGGATGCCGACCTGGCCGAAAACCTGAAGGTGCGTGCCAGCTATGGCGAGAACATCGGTCGCCCGGGCTGGAACCAGATGCAGGGCGGTTTGAGCCTCGGTGGCACTGCGAACCCGAATGGCGGCGGTACCGGCTCCACCGGTGACCCAGCGTTGAAGCCCCTGAAGTCGCGGAATCTCGACCTGTCGGCCGAGTACTACTACGCCAAGTCGAGCTACGTGGCCCTGGGCGCGTTCTACAAGAAGGTCAACAACTTCGTCACCACGTCGACCATCAACACGACGGTGCCGGGCATTCTCAACCCCGCCAGCGGCACGTACTACACCGCCGCCCTGGCAGCCTGCGGTGGCAACACGCAGCCGCTGTGCATCCGCAACTACATCTTCAGGAACTACAACGGCCAGCCGGGCGTGACGGCGTCGGGCCCGCTGAACGCGGCAGAGGTCGCGGGCACCATCACCAGTGCCGTTGCCGGGGCCACGCCCATCCCCTTCCAGGTCACGACGTTCACCAACGGGCCTGGCGACACCATCAAGGGTCTCGAGCTGAACTTCCAGCACATGTTCAGCAACAGCGGCTTCGGGGTGTCGGGCAACTTCACCAAGGTCAAGACGGGCCTGAAGTTCAATAACCTGCGCACGGACCAACAGGCCGCGCTGCTGGGTGTCAGCGACTCTGCCAACCTGGTCGGTTTCTTCGAGAACGATGTCTGGTCCGTCCGGGCGGCGTACAACTGGCGCGGCCAGTTCCTCGCAGCGATCGGCGACGGCAACGGCAACAACCCGGTCTACACCGAGCCTTATGGC
>NZ_DASWYS010000280.1:0-1939 GCF_036404855.1 Roseateles sp. | reverse complement strand
TCCGGCAGGCCCATGGCCCGCGTTTCGAAGGCGCGGATTGCGTCAATGGTGTTGGGACCGATCTGTCCGTCCACGTTCAGCTGCTTGAGCGCCGGGCCGCTCCAGGCCTCGGTGTTCAAGTTCAGCAGGACTTGAACAATGCGGACATCCGCGACGTCATTGCGGGCGGCCAGCCCGACGCTCTTGGCAATGCACATGGCAAGGCTCCGTGACGGTCAATATCGACCGTCCACCTTAGGCGCTGGCCGCAGGCGGCGAATCCCCAATCCGGATGACGAAGGCCCTGCGCCACGGGCCTACGGCAGCGGCCGGATGCTGCTGCCGAGGCTACCAGGCGGATGGCCGTCATTGAGCAGTTGCCAGACCCGCCCGGATCTGGCCATCTGCGTGAAAAGCTGGCGGAGGTGGCGGCGGTCGGCTTCGTTCAGCGTGTGGCGCGACAGGTAGACACCGCTCTCCGACCAGCCGAGTTCGTCCAGCGGCTCCACCCGCATCTGTTTGACCAGTGGCGCCAACTCAGTCTCCCCGAGCAGCGTGCCGATGAAGATGGAAGCGGTCATGACGGTGCCCTGGGCCAGACCCTGGCGCAGGGCGCGGGCGACGCCAGCGACGTTGGATTCCTCGACAAGGCGCTTTTGCCGGCGCAGCGCGGCCACGGCGCCCTCGTAGGCCGGCCCGAAATTGAAACCGCGCACGACGGCCAGCTTGAGGCCCGGTTGGGCGATCAGCTCGGCCAGGGAGCGGGGCACTGGACCCTCATGCGTCAGCGTGACAAGGCTGGCCCGTACCTGGACCAGCGGCACGAACTCGCCGTCGCCCTCGCGCGACGGCGACGCCGAGGCGGGCAGCAGCAGGTCGGCTTGGCCGGACTCGAACATCCTCTGCAGCCGGGCACGCGGCACGCGCTGGATCTGGAACTCGCAGCCCGCAGCGACGCCGATCTCGCGCAGCAGCGTCGGATAAATGCCGCCGCTGCGATCGCCGTCGAAGCTGACGCTAAGCCCGACGGGTGCCATCGGTACTTCGATGGTGCGGGAACAGCCTGCCTCGGCGGTCGCCGTTGCCGCCAGCATGCAGGCCGCCCACAAGCCCGATGTCACCTTGCCGTTCATGTCCTTCCGTCCCTGGATTCGACCCGTCCATTGTGCGTGACGCGCCGCTCCAGGAAGTCGAAGAGCAGCTGCACGACGATGGCCAGGGCCGCGGCGGGCAGGGCGCCGGCCAGCATCAGCGTCGTGTCATTGACGGCCAGGCCCGCCACGATGCGTTCGCCCAGGCCACCGGCACCGACGAAGGCGGCCACGGTGGCGGTGCCGACATTGGTGACGGCCGCCGTCTTCACGCCGGCCATCAGCGTCGGCAGGGCCAGCGGCAGCTCGACGGCGCGCAACGTCTGGCCGCGCGTCAGGCCCAGCGCCAGCGCTGCCTCGGTCAAGCCGGTGGGCACGGTCTGCAGGCCGGCGTGCGTGTTGCGCACGATGGGCAGCAGCGCGTAGACGAACAAGGCCAGCAGGGCCGGCGCGAAGCCGATGCGGCCGACGAGGGCGATCAGGAAGGCCAGCAGCGCCAGGGATGGCAGCGTCTGCAGCAGGCCCGCCATGGCCATGACCGGCGCGGCCAGGCGCGGCAGGCGATGGGCCGCGATGCCCAGCGGGACGGCCACGGCAACCGCCAGCCCCAGGGAAGCCAGCACCAGGGCCAGGTGCTGGAACAGCAGCCTGCCGAGATCGGGCGCCAGCAGCCGCGCCATCAAGCCTCGGCTTGCCGTGCCGCCCGCCTCCGATTGCAGGAATTCCCGGGCCACGTCGGCAAAGGGGCGGCCGTCAAGCTCAGCGGCAGCATTCAGGCGGGTCATCTCAGCCTCCGGCAGCCGGCCAGTCAAGCCCAGCAGCGGGCGCTCATCCACCGCTGCGCGCATGAGCAGCACGGCGTCGTAGCG
>NZ_DASWYS010000279.1:0-8681 GCF_036404855.1 Roseateles sp. | reverse complement strand
CGCCTCCCGCACCCCCTCCTCACCTGCCGCCACCCCATGACCGACCTCTTCCGAGCGCTCAGCCCCGACGACCTCGTCGACCTGGTCCACCAGCAGCCGCTGGCCTGGATCGTGTCCGGCGCCGCCGGCGCGCTGAACGCGACCCCCCTGCCCGTGCAGCTGACTTGCGATGCCGACGGCAAGCCCGCCCGGATCCTGGGCCACTTCGCACGGCGCAACCCGCACCTCGCCGCGCTGGCTAGCGACTCGCGCGCCACGGTGTTGCTGATCGGGCCGCAGGGCTATGTCTCGCCGTCGTGGTTCGCCGACCGCTCGCAGGCGCCGACGTGGAACTACGGCATGGCCATCTTCACCGTCGATGTGAAGTTACTGGACACGCCAGCCGATGCGCGCCGGCTGCTGGGAGGCCTGGTCGACCAGGTCGAGCACGACCGCCCCGGCCGCTGGCGCGTCGACGAGATGGGCGCGCGCTACGAGAAGCTGGCCGCCAACATCGTCGGCTTCGAGGCCGACGTGCTCGACGTCCGCGCCAAGTTCAAGCTCGGCCAGGACGAACGCGACGACGTGTTCGCCGACATCCTGCGCGGCCTGGACATCCTGGACGAAACCGATCTCTCGGGCTGGATGCGTCGCTTCGCCAAGACACGTCCGGCCAGCGCGCTGGCCGCTGCGCAGCCGCCGGCCGCGCCACTCGACCCCGAGATCAAGCAGTTCATCGACGAGGTCGTCCGTGTCGGCCGCGCACTGCGCGCTGAGCGGCAACTCGCCGTCGGCCGGCCGCTGACCTGGCCCGAGCACCGCGAGCTGGCGGAGAAGTCGCGTGAACCCTGGCGCCAGGGCGGCCCCGTCATTGCCGAGACCCGCGAGACGGTGGTCGAATCCGCCGCCGGGCCGTTGAAGCTCCGCATCTACGACCCGGCCCCCGGCCAGGACAAGCCCACGTTGGTGTACCTGCACGGCGGTGGCTGGGCGCTGTTCAGCCTGAACACGCACGACCGCCTGATGCGCGAGTACGCCGCGCGCAGCGGCATGGCCGTCGTGGGCCTGGACTACGCCCTCGCCCCCGAGGCCCCCTACCCGGCCGCCCTGCACCAGGTCGTGGCACTGGTGCAGTGGCTGGCACGGCAAGGTGCCAGCCTGGGCCTGAACGGCGAGGCGCTGGCGCTGGGCGGCGACTCGGCCGGCGGCGTGCTGTCCATGGGCGCGGCCCTGCGGCTGCGCGACGGCGGTGAACGCGGCGCGGTCAAGGCCATCCTCAGCAACTACGGCGGCTTCAGCTCTGACATGTCGCCGACGGCCCGCCAGCAGTACGGCACCTACGCCGACATGCTCAGCGGCGCCGAGGTCTCACAGTTCTGGGACAACTACATCGGCGCGCTCAAGGATCGCCGCGACCCCTATGCGGCACCAGTGCTGGCCGGACTGCACGACCTGCCACCAGTCTTCCTCGTGGTGGGTGAGTGCGACGTCTTCACCGAGCAGAACTACCTGATGGCGGGCCGCCTGCTCGAAGCTAGCAATGCCGTAAAGATCAAGGTCTACCCCGGTGCTCCGCACAGCTTCCTAGAAGCCGTCTCGATCTCACGGGTCGCCAGCGATGCCATTGAAGATGGCGCCACCTGGCTGCGCCAGGTGTTGCAGTTCGCCTTGCCCCCCCTGAGCGGAGCGTCGGCATGAGAGCTCCCCTTCAGTTAATTACCACCGCGCTGGCGCTTAGCACCGGCCTGTCAATCGCGAAACCGCCTGCTCCGCCACTCAACTACCGCGTACAGGCAAGCACCCCGAGCCAGGAAGGCAGCTTCGATTACCTGTCCGTGGAGCAACCCTCCGGGCGAGTCTTCATCGGCCGATCATTCGGCGTCGAGGTGATGGAAGGTGGTCGCATGACCACCGTGCTGGAGCGCAAGACCGTCGCTTCCGTGCTGCAACTCGGCGCTGGGCAGCTGCTGACCACGAATCGGGGCATGGACTCGGCCACGATCATCGATAGCGCCAGCAATCGCGTGCTGGCCGACATTCCGACGGGCAAGTCGCCAGACGGCGCGGCCTACGACGCGCGCAGCGGGCTGGCCTTCGTCATGAACGGCGGCAGCAAGGACATCACTGTCATCGACATCCAAGCACGCCGAGCGGTTGGACGCATTGGTCTGGACGCAACGCCCGAGGCCGGCGTGGTCGACGGGGCCGGGCGCCTGTACGTCAACCTCGAGGAGACGAACGAGATCGCCGTGATCGACATCGCCACGCGTCGCGTCACTGGAAGGTATGCGCTGGCCGGTTGCGAGGAACCCACCGGCCTGGCCCGCGACCCCGCCAGCGGCATTCTGGCCGCAGCCTGTCGCAATGGCGTGCTCAAGTTCATCGACAGCCGCGATGGCCGCGACCGCGGCCAGCTGGAAATCGGCAAGGGCGCGGACACATCGATCTTCGACGCGGCGCGGCGCGTCGGCTTCGTGCCATGCCTGGACGGTACGTTGACGGTCTACCGGCTTGACGAAGCCGGCCATGTGGTCAGCGCGCAGCGGCAGGCGACGCGTGCAGGTGCCCGTACGGCCGCCTACGACAGCGCACGCGACCGGCTGTACCTCGCCGTAGCCGACGTGGAGCTCGATGCGGCGGGCAATTACCTGAGGGCCCGGCAGAACTTTCAGGTGCTGACGCTGCGCCCGGACGTCAGCAAGCACTGAACACCTCATGCACATCCATAAAGAAGGTTGGCCTCGGGTTGCCTTCATCGGCGGCGGCAATATGGCAAGCGCCATCATTGGCGGCCTGATTGCGGCGGGGCATTCTCCCGAGAGTCTGTTGGTGATAGAGCCACACGTGCCACAGTCTCTGCGGCTGCGCCAACGGTTTGGCGTGCAGGTCGACGCCGTTGGAGGGACTCTGCTGGGCTCGGCCGATGTCGCGATCTGGGCCGTGAAGCCACAGGCGTTCGACCAGGCCGCGGCGACATGTGCACCCTTCCTCGGCGACGCGCTGCATCTGTCGATCATGGCGGGCATCCGCAGCGACGCGATCACCCTGGCGACCGGAAGCGAGAAAGTCGTCCGTGCCATGCCGAACACCCCCGCGATCATTGGCGAAGGCATCGCCGGCTTGTACGCATGCGCGGCGGTCACAGACGAAGGCCGGTCCATGGCCGAGGCCTTGCTGGCGCCTACCGGTGAGACGCTCTTCGTCCCTCGCGAGGCTGATCTCGACGCGATCACAGCGCTGTCAGGATCCGGCCCGGCCTATGTCTTCTACTTTCTCGAGGCGATGGTGCAGGCGGCGGTTGAGATGGGCCTCGATGTCGAGAAGGGCCATCGGCTCGCAATGAGCACTTTCAAAGGGGCGACAGCGCTTGCCTTGATTTCTGACCAATCGCTAGAGGCGCTTCGAAACCAGGTTACGTCCAAGGGCGGCACCACTCATGCGGCCTTGGCGGCGATGGAATCCAGCGGGGTGAAGGCAGCCATTGTGGCTGCGATCCGCACAGCCCAGGCACGGGCCTGTGAGTTGAGCAACATACATGGCCGCCAATCCTGATCGGCGTGATGTGGACTCAGCACTGGCCACCAAACCAACATACCGAAATTGCCGCGGCTTTTGTGGGGTCAGACCTCGCCCATACGCTGCGTTTGCAACACGCCACTCGTTCTCATCGGGAAGTCGCATGAAGCGATTTGCCCATCGCTTGGCCATTCTTTCAACTCTGATCCTGGCAAGCACTGCCGCGCACGCAGGTGCGCCACTGACGACCGAAGATGCAGATGTTCTGGGCGATGGGGACTGTGAGGCGGAGGCTACCTGGGCGCGAAACGGAACCCTCGTCGATGGCCTGCACAAGCACTATGAGTCCGGCGTGAAGTTCGGATGCGGCATAGTGAGGCGCGCACAAGTCGGCACTACATTCGGAAGATCACGGTCGGACACAGATCTGTCGGACAGTCTTGGCATATCTGGAAAGCTGTCCCTGCTGGACTCTTCGGACGGCGGCCTTGGAATCTCTGTGGCCTGGGAGATGTCTGCCTACCTTCAGCGGCGCGAAGCCAGTCGTTGGCAATCCGCCCGAATCGCACTTGTGGCCAGTCAAGCGTTAGGACGCTCTGTACGCGTGCATGCCAATCTTGGCGCGATGCATGCGCATGTCGAGCGCGCAGAAACGCCGTTCTGGGGCGTGGCGGCAGAGTGGTCGGCCCGAGACGATCTGAGCCTGCTGGTCGAAAGCTACGGCGAGCGCCATGCCAAGCCCACACTGGCGATCGGATTGCGCTTCAGTCCGCGTGAGCTCTTGACCATTGGGCTTTTGAAATCCCGAGCCGGCGGCTCGCCCAGTTGGAACAGCCTTGGAATCAGCGTTAATCTGTCGCTCTAGGGCAGGGGGGCGGTTGCCAGGTCGCACCGCAGCGCAAACCTAAGTTTGCCAATATCGACAGATGCGCATCCGTCGCCCAAGTCATTGAAGACTCTAGGTTGCAGAGCAGTCGCTGGTGAGCTTCCGCTATCACCCTGAAGCGGCCAGCATCTCCGCATTCGGCGCTAGAACGCGTGGCGAGTCGCCGGACACGCTGCCCTGTGTGACATGACACATCCGGATAAGGTGCTCATCGGGCGCCGGATTCCTTGCTCAGCAGACGCTGGACCTGGTGCTCAGGTCGCGTCGGAATGTGCGCCTTCAAACGGACTGGCCGGAATCTAGTCGCAGATCCCATTGCAGACGCGTCCAAAGAACCTGTCGCCGGATCGTCATGGGTCTCAGCGTACCGCCTGAAGCGCTGCTCGCTCAGCGAGACCCCGATGCCCCAAGAGAACGGTCCCTTCGACACCGTGAATGGGGACCGCAAGGACGGGCCGATTGGTCTCTGGTTCCAGCCGAGGTTGGGAGGCCAAATCAAAGCCTCACCTGCAAAAGCCTGCGAGGCATTCACTCGCATCGAACCGCCGGGGTTCCAGGTGTCTGCGGAAGGTGTCGTCAGCGCCCTTCCCCTGCGGATGCTTCAAACACGCTCCATGCCATCGAGCGCCGTCTTCCGCAGTTCAACCATCACCTCGGCCAGGCTGGGCCCCAGTTCTTCCCAGGCGGCGACGTCGAAGTGGCGGGGGCGGCGCAGCTGCGAAGTCTGCGCGCGCCGCAGCCGGCGGCCGTTGCAGCCAAAGACGATGCTGTTGCCGCAGTCCTGGCCCTGCATGACGACGACGCGCTCATCGAACACGCGTTTGATCCGCTCGATGTGCAGGGCGTAGTCGCAATGACCCATGTACAGGTTGACCACCAGCACGCCTTCCGGCTGCAGTGATTCACGGCAGTCCTCGTAGAAGGCCTGCGAGCACAAAGCGGGCGGGATGCCGTCTGGGTCGTAACCGTCGACCATCAAGACGTCCATGCGATGCGGCGGTGAGCGCACGAAGTTCGCGCCATCGCCTCGGTGCACCTTGAAGAACCCGTCGTCCGGCGGGACATGAAACACGTCCCGCAGGGCGATCACGTGCGGATTGATCTCGACGACGTCGATGCGCGCCTTCGGCAGGTAGCTGCGGCAGAACTTGGCCAGCGAACCACCGCCGAGTCCGACCATGCCAATGGTGTCTGGCCTGTCGTTGAACAGCAGGAAGCCCATCATCGTGCGGGTGTAGTCCAGGTCCAGGGCAAGCGGCCTGAGCAACTGCATCCGGCTCTGGATTTCACTGATGGAGAAGTGAAGCGCCTTCGTTGTGAGCGTCTCGTAGACGAAGGGCTTGACATGGTCCTCGGCGTTGGCGGTATCAGGCATGGTCTGCGAAGTGGTCGGCGAAGAAGTCGCCCGCGCCAGCCCTCCTCGCTCCCGGGGACCGGGAGACTTTCAACGCTGCTGGCAGCCGGTTCGGCCTCGGCAATAGGACAATTTTATTCACATTCTATATGTTCTCAATTATCATGTGATTAACATAGGAGCATCCTGATGGAGCAGAAGACCGCACGCCTGACCGTCCTGATCGACCCGGACAAGAAGAAGGCCTTCGAGGCGCTCTGCGCGGAGCAGGACGTCACGCCCTCGCAGGTGGTCCGGCGTCTCATCCGCGACTACCTCACGGCCCACGGCGTCGACTTCGGCGCGGGCGACGCCCGGGCACCGAAAGCCGGCTGACCGCTTGCCGCAGGAGCGATGGCCCTGCAGCCCTCGGAGCGTGCGTGCTCGCACGGGCACGCAAAGCGCTTCCCTATCGACCCACTGAACACCCACCGATCCCCCAATGTCAATCCTGCCCGCCTGCCCCAAATGCGCCTCCGTCTATGCCTACGAGGATGGCGCCCAGCTGATCTGCCCGGAATGCGGGCACGAATGGTCGGCGCAAGCCGCCGACGCGGTCGCCGATGAGGTGCGCGTCATCAAGGACGCCGTGGGCAATGTGCTTCAGGACGGCGACACCGTCACCGTCATCAAGGATCTGAAGATCAAGGGCTCGTCGCTGGTGGTGAAGGTCGGCACCAAGGTCAAGAACATCCGCCTCACCAACGGCGACCACGACATCGACTGCAAGATCGACGGCATCGGCGCCATGGGGCTGAAGTCGGAGTTCGTGAAGAAGGCCTGAACGGGCTTGCCGTTGATCACCGGCGAAGGCGGCGTGGCCGCCATGCACCACCGGTAACTCCGGACGTGCCTGGTTCGAGCCCAGGCCGGGGAGCCCTCTCAAGAAGCCTCATCCGCGAAAGCGGATGGGGCTTTTTCCTTGGTGCGCCCAGCATGGGCGCACTCCTACGGGTGCAAGTCCCGTCGTAAGTTGATCACGACGAACGAAGCGAAGCGCAACTGCACGAGGGCGACCGAGTGTGGGAAGGAAGCGTGGAGCGTAAATCGCGAGCCGATGAACAAGAACCGCATAGAAGGCGCTGCCGAGCAGGGCGAGCGGGCAAAGAGCCGCGAAGCTCTCGTGATCAAGGCGAAGCGGCGTAAATGCAGCGGTTGTGCGATGAAGGAGTGCGTTCTTACCTGGGGACGCCTCGCCTTGTGGCTGAAAGGCCGACGGCGCTGCCGGAGCGAGGTCTCAGCAGAGGTCGTAGTAGCCGGGTAGCGGGGCCGCGGAGGCCACCAGCGAGAGGTGAAGGACCGAACGAGAGCAAGTGACCGAGGACCTGGGAATGTCAAAGGCCATGCGTCAGATGCCGGAGCGATCCGGGCGGGCGGGGGAAGGGCGCGGTGAAGCCGCGCTCCAACCTGCCAGCGACGAAGCCTGCGGCCCGTCCCAGGAGCACCAGGACATAGGGTCAGCAATGCAGAAGGTGGGGGCTGGCACCCTGCTGAAGGCGGCACTGACGAGAGAGAACCTGCAAGCGGCCTGGAAGCGGGTCAAGGCCAACAAGGGCGCAGCGGGCGTGGACGGGCTCGACATCGAGCACACACAGCGCTTGCTGCAAACGACGTGGCCCCAGACCCGCCAAGAGTTGCTGGCGGGGACGTACCGGCCACAGCCAGTGCGCAGGGTAATGATTCCCAAGCCGGACGGCAGCCAGCGCGAGCTGGGCATCCCGACGGTGACGGACCGACTGATCCAACAGGCGCTGCTGCAAGTGCTGCAGCCGCTGATCGATCCCACCTTCAGCGACCACAGTCACGGGTTCCGGCCGGGCCGGCGTGCGCACGACGCGGTGAAAGCCGCCCGGGCGTACGTCCAAGCCGGCAAGCGCGTGGTGGTGGACGTGGACCTGGCGAAGTTCTTCGACCGTGTGAACCACGACATCCTGATGGACCGGCTCAAGAGGCGCATAGCGGACAAGGCCGTCCTGCGGCTCATCCGTGCGTACCTGAACGCCGGCATCATGGGTGGCGGGGTGGTGGTGGAGCGCCAACAGGGCACACCACAAGGTGGGCCGCTGAGCCCGCTGCTGGCCAACGTGCTGCTCGACGAAGTGGACAGGGCGATGGAGGCGCGGGGCTATTGCTTCGCGCGCTATGCCGACGACTGCAACGTCTATGTGAGCAGCGCGAAGGCCGGCGAGCGGGTGATGGCGTGGCTCAGAACGATGTACGGCAAGCTGAAGCTTCAGGTCAATGAAGCCAAGAGTGCCGTGTGCAGCGCCCTCGGGCGCAAGTTCCTGGGCTACGAGCTGTGGGGAGCCAAAGGGCGGGACGTGAAATGCGCGGTGGCCGACAAGGCCCTGGGCAACTTCAAAGCCCGAGTCCGGCAGCTCTCCGGGCGCTCCAGCGGACGCAGCATGACGCAGGTGGTTCGAGGGCTCAGGCCGTACCTGCTGGGCTGGAAGGCGTACTTCGGGTTGGCGCAAACACCACGGATCTGGCGCGAGCTGGACGAGTGGCTGCGCCATCGACTGAGGGCGCTACAGCTCAAGCAGTGGAAGCGCGGCACGACCATGTATCGGGAGCTTCTGGCCTTGGGGTCTACGCCTTCTGCTGCGCGACAGGTAGCGGCCAACGGCCGCCGCTGGTGGCGCAACAGTGCGAAGGCCCTCAACTCGGTGCTCACGATCTCTTGGTTCGACCGGTTGGGGCTGCCCCGTCTCTCATGACCTCAAACTCTCGAACCGCCGGGTGCGGACCCGCATGCCCGGTGGTGTGGGAGGGGCACGGTCAGATACTCTGACCGCCCCTATCCCGATGGGCGCTCAGGCCCGCCGTTATGCTGGCTCGCCATGGACGTCATCACGCTGCTCGTCGCGGTGCTGGTCAACGCACTGCTGATGAGCCTGGCCCTCGCCG
>NZ_DASWYS010000278.1:0-12706 GCF_036404855.1 Roseateles sp. | reverse complement strand
CCAACCCACCAGCTTTGCCGCCGTGTTGGCCCAGACCCAGCAAGCACCCCTGGCTGCCGCTGCGCCCGGCACCACGTCGGCTGCCGCAAGCGCCCGCGTCCATGCTGCGCTGCAGAGCGGCGCCTTCGCGCCCGAACTGGGCGCCCGCGTCAGCCTGCTGGCCGTGAACGGCGTGCAGCAGGCCGAGTTGCAACTGAACCCGGCGGACATGGGGCCGGTGGCCGTGCAGATCGTCGTCGACGGTGCCCAGGCCCAGGTGTCCTTCCACGCCGCGCACGCCGAGACGCGGCAGGCACTGCAGCAGAGCCTGCCCGACCTGGCCGCCGCCCTGCAGGGTCAGGGCCTGACGCTGGCCGGCGGTGGCGTCTTCCAGCAGGCCTCGCAGGACACCAAGGATGGCCAGCCTCAGGCCGGCAGCGGCGATGACCGCGGCACCGGCACGGCCCGCGGCGGTACCGGTGGCATGGAGGGAAGCGCCACCGCCGCACCGGCTGCCCGCCGCTCCGTGGGCCTGCTCGACACATTTGCCTGAGGATGAAGCGGAAATAGCCACGCCTGGCCCGAGCTAATCGAGGCTTGCCCGGCAGGGTCCGCGTCAATAATCAGGCGCAAAGGTGCCCAGGGCCTGCCAAGGCCGGCCTGGGCGAAGGACGTCTCAAGGAGTTTTCATGGCGACTGCGCCGGCTGCCGAAACCGCCGCGCCCACCGGGGGCGGCAGCAAAAAGCTGATCATCATCCTGGCCGCCGTGCTCGTGCTGGTGCTGCTGGGCGGCGGTGCGGCACTGATGCTGATGAAAAAGAAGGCCTCGGCCGAGGACGGCGAGGATGGCGAGGCCGTCGAGGCCCCCGTCAAGGCCAAAGCCAAGGCCAAGCCCGACCACCCGCCGACCTTCGTGCCGCTGGATCCGTTCACGGTCAACCTGGCCGACAAGGACGTGGACCGCTTCGCCCAGATCGGTGTGACGCTGGAGGTCGAGGACCCGAAGTTCGCCGACCAGGTCAAGGCCTACATGCCCGCCATCCGCAGCAACGTGCTGATGGTGCTGTCGCACAAGACTGCCGGCGAGCTGCTGACCCGTGAGGGCAAGGAGCAACTTGCCAAGGAAATCATGCGTGAATCGGTGCGCCCCATGGGCATCGAACTCGACGACGAGGACGAGGCCGCCGACGACACGCCGAAGAAGAAAAAGAAGAAGCGCAAGGTTGCCGTCGAAAGCCCGGTGACCCAGGTTCTCTTCTCCAACTTCATCGTCCAGTAGGTCTGGTTCCGCCATGAATCAGCAGATCCTTTCTCAAGACGAAGTCGATGCACTCCTCCAGGGCATCACCGGCGAGAGCCAAAAGCTCGAGCAGGAGGAGGAGCAGGTCGGCGGCATACGCGAGTACAACCTCGCGAGCCAGGAGCGCATCGTTCGTGGGCGCATGCCCACGATGGAGATCATCAACGAACGTTTCGCGCGCAACATCCGCGTCGGCCTGTTCAACTTCATCCGCAAGAGCCCGGAAGTCGCCATCGGCGGCATCAAGGTGCAGAAGTACAGCGCCTTCCTGCGCGAGATCGTCGTCCCGACCAACTTCAACATCGTGTCGGTGAAGCCTCTGCGTGGCAGCGGCCTCATCGTCTGCGACCCGACGCTGGTGTTCGCCGTCATCGACTCCCTCTTCGGTGGCATCGGCAAGTTCCACGCCCGCATCGAGGGCCGCGACTTCTCGCCCACCGAGCAGCGCGTCATCACCCGCATCGTCGAGGTCGTCACGACCGAGTACGCCAAGGCCTGGAAAGGCGTCTACCCGCTTGAGCTGGAGTACCAGCGCTCGGAGATGCAGCCCCAGTTCGCCAACATCGCCACGCCCAGCGAGATCGTCGTGTCGACGTCGTTCACGCTGGAGATCGGCGAGACCAGCGGCACCATCTATTTCTGCATCCCCTACTCGACGCTGGAGCCCATCCGCGATGTGCTGTACTCGACGACGGTGGGTGATTCCTCGGAGCCCGACAGGCGCTGGATCAACCTGCTGAAGACGCAGATCCAGGCCGCCGAGGTGGAACTCGTCGCCGAACTGGGCAGCGCGCCGGCCACCGTCGAGCAACTGCTGGCCTTTAAGCCCGGTGATTTCATCGAGCTGGACCTCGATCCCGTCATCCAGACCAAGGTGGACGGTGTGCCCGTCTTCGATTGCCACTACGGCACGTCCAACGGCCGTTACGCCCTCAAGATCGACAAGATGCTGACCGGCTCGCAGGAGAGCTGGTTGGGAGCCAAACATGAGCCCTGATTCCCCCAGCCAAGAAGAACAGGACGCGATGGCGGCCGAATGGGCTGCGGCCTTGGCCGAGGCCTCGTCCGCTCCCGCCGCCACGGCCACCGAAGTGGTCGCCGAAGTTGCGCCCGAGCAGGTGTCAACGCCCAGCTTCGCCAACTTCACGCCCACGACGGCGGGTGGCCCGGCCGGCGACATCAACATGATTCTGGACATCCCCGTCCAGCTGACCGTGGAACTGGGCCGCACCCGGATCCCGATCAAGAACATCCTACAACTGGCGCAGGGCTCGGTCGTGGAGCTGGACGCTCTGGCCGGCGAGCCCATGGACGTGCTTGTGAACGGCTACCTGATCGCCCAGGGCGAGGTAGTGGTCGTGAACGACAAGTTCGGCATTCGCCTGACTGACATCGTGACACCGTCGGAGCGCATGCGCCGCCTGAGCAAGGCCGCCTGAGCAAGGCCGCCTGAAGGGCCTCCCCGCCGGCCGCGCCGCGCCCGCGGCTGCGGTGGTCTCTGGACAACCGCGGGTTTGTCTCGGCATTTAGGGAGTTCGATGGCGGCAATCCATCCGGAGAATGCCGAGGCATGAATGCCTCCGGTCTGCTCCCCTTCCTCTGGTTCCTCGTCATCATTGCGCTGATCCCGGTCGCGCTATGGCTCCTCAAGCGCTCACCCTACGGGCGCGCACTGGGCGGCTCGGCCACGGCCAGCGTTCTGCGCGTGGTTGCACAGCTGCCCACCGCGCCCAACCAGCGTCTGATGGTCGTGGAGGTCGGCCAGGGCGAGGATCGCCGCTGGCTGGTTCTGGGCGCCACGCCGCAGAACATCACGACGCTGCACGTCATGCCGCCCCAGGCCGAGCCGCCCGCGCCGGCCAGCTTCGCCAAGCTGCTGGGCAAGGAGCGCGGCGATGCCTGAGATGAAGCCCGACGGCTTGGGGCAGCCCGGCGCTCGACCCACCGGGTCCTGCCCTGGAAGAAGGCTGAAGCCCGCGTTGTCAATCGCGCTGGTGCTCGCCGCAGGGGGCGCGCTCGCGCAAGGCCAGACGCCACCGGCCACGCTGCCGCTGCTGGTCGGCCAGGGCGCGGGCGGCAGCTACTCCGTGCCCATCCAGACGCTGCTGTTCTTCACCGCCCTGGGCTTCCTGCCCGCGGTCATCCTGATGATGACGGCCTTCACCCGCATCGTCATCGTGCTGAGCCTGATGCGCCAGGCCCTGGGCACGCAGGCGGCACCGCCCAACCAGGTCATCGTGGGCCTGTCACTGTTCCTGACCTTCTTCGTCATGAGCCCGACGCTGGACAAGGTCTACGCCGAGGCCTGGCAGCCCTATAGCGCCGGTCAGATCCAGTTCGATGAGGCGCTCAAGCGCGCCGAGGTGCCGATGCGCGGCTTCATGCTCAAGCAGACCCGCCAGGCCGACGTGGCCCTGTTCTCGCGCCTGGCCAAGCTGGACAGCAACATCAAGCCCGAGGACGTGCCCTTCAAGGTCCTGGTGCCCGCCTTCGTGACCAGCGAGCTCAAGAGCGCCTTCCAGATCGCCTTCCTGGTCTTCATCCCCTTCCTCGTCATCGACATGATCGTCGGTAGCGTGCTGATGAGCCTGGGCATGATGATGCTGTCGCCCGTCCTCGTCGCCCTGCCCTTCAAGCTGATGCTCTTCGTGCTGGCGGACGGCTGGAACCTGCTGCTCGGATCCCTTGCCGCTTCCTTTGTGACCTGACGATATGGACGCTCAACAAGTCTTCACCTTCGGCCAGCAAGGCCTCTACATGTTGATGCTGGTGGCCGCGCCGGTGCTCATCGTCGTGCTGCTGGTCGGCGTCACGATCAGCATCATCCAGGCGGCGACGCAGATCAACGAGGCGACCCTGTCCTTTGTGCCCAAGGTGATCGCTGCCATCCTGACGCTGCTCATCGCCGGGCCCTGGATGATGACGGAGCTGGTCGAGTACATCCAGCGCACGCTGCAGGCCATTCCCTCCGTCGTGGGCTGAGGATGAGCCCCTTGATCCAGTCCGGCCTCACTGAACGCGGGCCAGCACACCGCCAGCGCGAACCGGCTGCGGAGCGTCCCGGCGCTCTGCGCGCCGTTTCACGCGCCATGGAAGGCTGACATGTTCACGGTCACCGAGGCCCAGTTGCTGGCGTGGTTGAACCCGCTGCTCTGGCCCTTCATCCGCACGCTGGCGCTGTTTGCCGGCATGCCCATCTTCAGCCAGCGCAACGTGCCGCTGCGCCTGCGGGTGGGCCTGGCGCTGTTCATCTCGCTAGCGGCCCAACCCTCGCTGCCGGACATCCCGCCAACGCCGCTGGACTCGCTGCCACTGCTGACGTTGCTGATCGCCCAGCAAATGCTGATCGGCCTGTCCATGGGTTTCGCGGTGCGTGTCGTCTTCGCCGCGCTGGAGTTCGCGGGCGAGATCATCGGCCTGCAGATGGGCTTGAACTTCGCCGGCTTCTTCGACCCCAGCACCGGTTCCCAGGGCACGGCCAGCGGCCGCTTCTTCGGCAGCATGGTGGCGTTCCTGTTCGTTGCGATCAATGGCCACCTGCTGCTGATCAACGCGCTGATCCAGAGCTTCCATGCCTTCCCGGTGGGCGGCGAGCCCTTCGCCTTCCTGCGCTTGGCCTCGCCACAGCAGTGGGGGGCCGAGATCTTCAACATCGGCTTGTGGATCGCGCTGCCGCTGATCACGATGCTGCTGTTCGTCAACCTCGTGCTCGGCGTGATCTCGCGCGTCGCGCCGCAGATCAGCGTCTTCTCGGTCGGCTTCCCGCTGACCGTCAGCGTCGGCCTGATCGGCATGGTTGCGACGCTGCCGCTGATGCAGACGCCGTTCACCGTAGCGCTCGAGCGTTTGCTTGCGGCATTCAGCTGATTTCCAGCTTGTCGGCGCGTGGCGACGCCTGTTGCCATCCCGCTTGCGTGGCAGGGTTGCATCACCGGCATGCGCCGGCGAAGACCGTCACCACGCACAACCGGGGTCAGGCGCACCCGGTGCGCGGGTGCCGAGACCGGAAATGACGGCCCGAGCGCTTCGTTGTCGATAGGCCTTCTGGCAACGGCAAGTCGCTTGCCGACCGGCGCCCGGGTCGCCCCTTATGCCCCAAAGTCGCCCCAAGTCGACCCGAAGCGGACGCCTCGCCCCTGCCTCAGGCTTCCCGCAGCGCGGTCGTCACAGGCAGCGACGCCGCCCGCACCGCCGGGAACAGCCCACCGACGAAACCGATGGCCAGCGCCCACTTGATACCCTCCCACAGCAGGCCTGGCGAGACGGCCAGGTTGAAGCTCAGCTTGCCGACCGAGCCGGCTGCCATCGTCGAGGCCTCGAAGCCGTTGAAGAGAAGCCAGGCCACCGAGCCCCCGATGAGACCACCAATCAGGGCCAGCAGCGTCGTCTCCAGCATCACCGCGACGACCACCGGCAGGCCGCGGAAGCCGATGGCGCGCAGCGTGGCGATTTCGCGCGCCCGTGCCGCCACGGCTGCGAACATCGTGTTCAGCGCGCCGAACACCGCGCCCACGGCCATGATGGAGCCAACCACGATGCCGATGATGCGCAGCACCTTGGTCATCTGCTCGCTCTGCTTCGCGAAGAACTCCAACGTCGTGCTGGCCTTGACCTTGAGCTGAGGGTTGGCCTCGAGGGCCTCGCTGAAGGCCTTGATGGCGGCGGGGCTCTCGAGCTTCACGGTGGCCGAGTTGCGGCCGCTGCCGCGCTTGTAGGTGTCGTTGACAACATTGGCGTCGGCCCAGAGTTCGGACTCCATCGCGTCGCCCGAGGCGAAGATGCCGACGATGGTCCAGGGCTGGTTGCCCAGCCTCAGCGTTGCGCCGACCGTGAGCCCCTCGAACTGCCGCACCGCGCCCTTGCCGACGATGATCTCGCGCAGGCCGGGCTGGAAGGTCCGGCCCTCGACGATCTTGGCGTTGGGCCGCACGAGGAATGCGGCCTCGCTGATGCCGCGCACCTGAGCGCTGCCCGAGTCCCCGGTCTTGCTGCCCTTGATCGGCAGGTTGGCCGCCACGACGGTCTCAGCCGAGACGATGGGCTCGCCCTTGACGTTGCGCGCGATGCCCGGCGTCTGCTCGATCTGCACCAGATCCTCGCGGCTCAGCGAAGATGAGACCTCGTTGGCCGACGCACCGCGCATGACGATCGCGGTGTCGAGCGAGCCCGAGTTGCGCAGCGTCTGCGCATACCCCTCGGCCATGGCCAACAGCGCCACCAGCACGCCCACCACGCCGGCGATGCCGACGACGATGACGGCCGAGGAGCCGATGCGCTGAGTCAGTGTGCTGATGCCCACCGCGGCCACGGAGCGCGTCTGCATGCCACTGCGGAATAGGAACATCCACAGCGCCACCAGAACGGCCAGCGCGAGCGCGCCGTACCAGGGCATGAGCACCCACAGGACCAGCATCAGGACCGTGAGGAGGAAGAGCCCGAAGTTCTTTAGAAATTTCATGTCATGCCCTCCCGGCCAGTGCGTCGGTGATGTTCACGCGCATGGCGCGCAACGCTGGCAAAGCGCCCACGGCCAAGCCGAATAGCAGGGTCAGGCCCACGCCAATCATCCAGCTGATCAGGCCGGCCGCCGGCAGGTTCAGCGCCCCGCCGCTGCCCGCGCTGACGATGGGGCCGATGACGCTGGCCAGGGCCAGGCCGATGACGCCGCCAATCAGCAACAGCAGCATCGACTCGGCCAGCACCATGGCCAGCACGCTTTCGCCCGAGAAGCCCAGCGTCTTGAGCACGGCGATCTCGCCGGTGCGCTCCCGCACGGCCTGCATCATCGTGTTGCCTGCCAGCAGCAGCAGCGTGAAGAAGACGGCCCCCATGATGGAGGTGACGATGAGGTTGATGTCGGCCAGCTGCTTCATCCAGCTGGACATGGCCGCCTGCTCCGTCATCGTGCGCGTCTCGTGATCGGAGTTGGCCGAGATCTCGTCGATGGCCTTGAGCACACGATCGGCCTGGTTCACATCCTTCACTCGCGTCACGTACCAGCCCACCTGGCCCTGGTTCCAGGGCGTGGTGTCGTCGAAGTACTTCCAGTTCAGCAGGAACATCTGATCCCACCAGCCGGCCGTCTTCCGATCGGACACATGGATGACACCGACGATCTTGAACGGCCAGTTCTGGCTGCCGTTGCGGTCCGGAAAGATGGTGGACTGCATGGGTACCTGGTCGCCCACCTTCCAGCCGAACCGGCGAGCCAGGCCCTCACCCACCAATGCCCCATCCTTGGTTTCCGCGAAGGCCTTGCGGTGCTCGGCCGAGACTTCCATCTCCGGATAGATGTCCAGGTAGTTGGGCGCGACGGCGAAGCTGAAGACCTGGTTCTCGGGCTTTTGGTAGGCGCCGCCGAACCAGTTCGCATAGGTGGTGTCCTTCACGCCATCGATCTGCGTGATGCGCGCGCCCAGGGACATCGGCAGCAACTGGATGAAGCTGAGCTTGGCCCCCGTCTGCAGGCGCTGGGCGCCGTTGGCACTCTGGCCCGCCTGCTCGAAACCGACACGCACTGCGTCCAGCAACCCGAACAGCAGGAAGGCCGTGATGATGGACACCAGGGTCAGGAAGGTCCGCCCCTTGCGCCTGAACAGCGCAGCCCAGATCAGGTGGAGGTATTTCATCGCGTCACCTCGCGGCTCAGGCCATCGCTTCGGCAGCCGACGACACCAGCGTGCCCTTGTCCAGATGCAGCGTGTGGCTGGCACGGGCGGCAGCGCGCGGGTCGTGGGTGACCATGACGATGGTCTTGCCATGCTCGCGGTTGAGGGCTTGCAGCAGGGTCAGCACATCCTCGGCCGACTGGCGATCCAGGTCGCCGGTGGGCTCGTCGCAGACCAGCAGCGTCGGATCGGACACGATGGCCCGCGCGATCGACACGCGCTGCTGCTGGCCGCCCGACAGTTCGGTCGGCTTGTGCGAGGCGCGGTCGGCCAGGCCCACGAGCTGCAGCGCGATGGCTGCGCGCTTCCTGCGTTCGCCGGCCGACAGCTTGGTCAGCAGCAACGGCAACTCGACGTTCTTCTGCGCCGACAGGGTGGGCATCAGGTTGTAGAACTGGAACACGAAGCCCACGCGAGAGGCGCGCCATTTCGCGAGCGCGCTGCCCGCGAGCTTGTCGATGCGCTCGCCGCCCACATTGATCGAGCCACCGCTGGGCGCATCCAGCCCGCCCATCAGGTTGAGCAGCGTCGTCTTGCCCGACCCCGACGGGCCCATCAGCGCGAGGAAGTCACCCTGCTGCACGTCGAGGTTGATGCCGTGCAGCACCTCCACTTTCTGCTTGCCGCGGATGTAGACCTTGGACAGGTCGCGAATCTCGATCAATGCGCTCATGCTCTCAGTCCTTGCTCACGATGTTGGAACCCTGCTTCAGCTCGGCCGGCGGCGAGACGATCACGGTCTCGCCCGCCTTCACCCCGCCCGTGGCCAGCTTGAACTTGCCGATATCGGCACCCAGCTGCACCGCGCGCTGCTCGGCGCGTCCGTCGTGGACGACGAACACGGCCGACGCGCCATCACGTTGCACGACGGCATCCGGCGGCACCAGCACGCCCGGCACCGGCTTGGCCTCGGACTTGGGCTTGGTGGCCAGGAAACTCACGCGCACGCCCATGTCGGGCACGACGCGGTCGTCCTTCTTCTCCAGCGCCACGCGCACCTTGACGGTGGCCTTGCCACGGTCGGCACTCGGAATGACGGCAACAACGTGGGCAGGGATCTTCCAGTCCGGGTAGGCGTCGAGCACGGCCTCGCAGGGCATGTCGGCCTTGACCTGGGCGATGTAGGCCTCGTTGACGTCGACGTTCACTTCCAGCGAGTCCATGTCGACGATGGTGCCCACGCCGGTACGCGTGAAGCCGCCGCCCGCCGACAGCGGCGAAATGATCTCGCCCACCTGCGCCGCGCGCGCCGTAACGACCCCGTCGAAAGGCGCGCGCACGGTGGCGTAATCAAAATTGACGCGTGCCTGGCGGGCCTGGGCCTGGGCCGCCTCTATCTGGCGCTGGGCCGCCTCCATCTGAGCGGACACGGTCTTCACGGCCGTGGACGCCTGCTCGCGGGACTGGCGCGTCGTCATGCCGCTGGCGGCCAGTTCGGCCTGGCGTCGCTCGTCGGCCTGGGCCTGCGCGAGCTGGGCGCGCAACTGGCCCAGGTTGGCCTCGGCGGTCCGGATCTGGGCCTCGGCGGCCGCAAGGCCGGCCCTCAACCCAGAGTCGTCCAGCCGCGCAAGCACCTGACCCTTCTTGACCTTGAAGCCTTCATCGATGAGCACTTCGGTCAGCGTGCCGGTCATCTGGGCCGAGACGGTCGCCATGCGGCGCGCCGTCACATAGCCGGTGGCCTGCAGCACCGCATCGGCTGCCGGTCCCTGGCCATTGGCGCGCACGGTGGCCGTCTGCACGGCAATGGCCTTGTTGCCCGCCACGAACCACCAGGCCGCACCGCCAGCCAGGACCAGCACGACCAGACCCGCCGCCGCGCCCAAGACCCACTTGGGCGGGCCGCTGCCCTGGTCCTCACGATGCGCACCGTCGATGCGCAATTCCTTCAGCAATCCGGTATCGATGACATGCCCCTGAAAGTCTCGTTCGCCAGGCCGCCATGGCCCTCGAACGCAACGGCCTCACGGCCACCCACTTGGAACCCGGCGGGCATTGTGCAGTGGCTGCTGCCACAGGGTGTCATCAATCGATGAACGGCAGCCGGGGCTGGCGAATCGACGGCCAGGGCCGATGAACGGCGGCGACGCCGGTCAGCTGGCGACCAGGCCGTTTCGGATGGCGTAGACCGTCAGCTCGGAGTTGTTGGTAAGGCCCAGCTTCTCCAGCACGCGGGCGCGGTAGACGCTGACGGTCTTGGGGCTGAGCATCAGCTCCTCGGCGATGTCCGACAGGCGCTTGCCGGAGGCAATCATCACCAGGGTCTGCAGCTCGCGGTCGGACAGCTTGTGGTGAGCCTGCTCGGTCACGGGCGCGGTCAAGCTCTCGACCAGCATCTGCGCAATCTCCGGCGTCACGTACTTGCGGCCCTGGGCCACCGTGCGCACGGCTTGCACCAGGGTGGCCGGGTCGCCGCCCTTGTTGACGTAGCCGTAGGCACCGGCCTTCAGCGCGCGGATGGCGTACTGGTCTTCGGGGTACATGGAGACGATCAGGGTGCGCACCGGGTTGCCCTCTTCCTTGAGCACATGCAGCACGTCCAGGCCCGAGCGGCCCGGCATGTTGATGTCCAGCACGAGAACGTCGCAGGGTCCGTCCTTGCCCTGAATGCCGCCCAGTTGGTGCAGCAGGCCGCGCAGCTCGGTGTAGTCACCGGCCTCGCCGACGACCTCGATGTCCTGGGCATCGGCCAGGGTGTCGCGGATGCCTCGGCGGATCAGGCCGTGGTCGTCGCAGAGGATGACGCGGATCACAGGCGCCCCCAGATGGAGCGGCTGTCGTCGTCCTTGTCGAAGTCGGTCGCGTCGTCCAGCGCATCGATGGCATCCTGGGCCAACGGCACGGTCAGGATGAGGCTGGTGCCTCCACCCGGCGGGCTGGAAAGGTCCACCCAGCCGCCCACCGTGGCCGCACGCTCGTGCAGGCCGCGGATGCCGAAGGAGCGCTCCTTGGCCAGGTCCTGGGGCCCCATGCCACGGCCGTTGTCGCGTATCTCCAGCGTCAGCACGCCGGAGTCCAGGCTGAGCTCGATGTCGACCCGGGTCGCGAGCGCGTGCTTGGACACGTTCGTCAGCGCCTCCTGGGCGGTGCGGTAGGCCACCAGCGGCACGCCCGGCGGCAGCGCGAGGCGTTCGTCGCCCATGCGCAGGCCGGCCTCGATGCCGGTGCGGCGCTCGAAACGTGCCGTCATCCACTGGAGCGCCGCCACCAAGCCCTGCTCCAGAATGGCTGGGCGCAGGTTGTGCATGATGCGCTGGCTGGCGTCGATAGCGGCGTTGACAGTCTCCAGTGCCGCGCTGACGCGCTGGCGCACTTCGGGCGCCTGGGCATGGCGGTCGATCCAGGCCAGGTCGAACTTGATGGCGGTCAGCGATCCGCCGACGTCGTCATGGATCTCGCGCGCGATGGCCGCCCGCTCCAGCTCGACGCTGGTCTGCAGATGGCCGGCCAGCGCGTGCAGGCGCTGCTTGGATTTGACGAGCTCGTGGTCAGCCGCGATCCGTGCGCGCTCGTTCTCGGCAGCGTCGACGGCGTGCAGCAGGGCCGGCGCCAGGCGATTCAGGTTGTTCTTCAGCAGGTAGTCGGACGCACCATCGCGCATTGCACCGACCGCGATGTCCTCGCCGATCTCGCCCGAGACGAGGATGAAAGGCAGCATCAGCCGCCGCGCCTTCAGCGCCTCCAGCACGTCCAGACCCGAATAGCCCGGCAGGTTGTAGTCGGAAATGATGGCGTCCCAGGGGCGCTCTAGCGCGGCCAGCACTGCGGGCAGGGCGTCCAGCCGCTCCAACTCCACCTTCAGCCCGGCCCGGGCGAGCTGGGCCGCGATGAGTTGATGGTCGAGCTCGGAGTCCTCGACATGCAGCACGCGCAGGACCCGGGAGGCCTGATCCAGACCAGAAATCGTCATGGGGGCGCAGTATGCCGCGCGCCGGGGCCGATGGCTGGCGCCACACTCAACGCGGTTCAGAGCGGTAATACCGCGCGTTCTCCCGACATCTCCTCGTCGACAGGCGCCGAAAAAGGGGTGAACATGCCATGATGCATTTGCCCTGAGAGTATCCACAGGGCTTCGGGAACACAAAAGCAAGCATCCCCTCGCGGAGCCACGATGCAGTCAGAACCTTCCACCGCCGCCGATTTCGATGGAGCCGTGGCCGCCATGCCGCTGCTGGCGGCCGCGGAATTGCAGGATCACCTTTTGACGGTGACGCACGACCTCGAGCGCCTGCAGCGACTGCTGGACGACGCTGGCGAAGCCCTGTCCACGCATTTCTTCAGCGCCTCCAGCCAGGCCATGAGCCTGCTCAGCAGCAGTGACGGCACGCCGGCCTCGGAAGGCCTCAAGCAGATCATGCAGGACATCGCCGGCGCCATCACGGCGCTGCAGTTCCAGGACATGGCCACCCAGCTCATCGCCCACACGAGCCAGCGACTGCGCAACTGCTCGGACCAACTGGCCCGCGACACCTTCGGCATGGACGACGAGGACGGCGCTGCCGTCGTCGAGATCGCGCCGCTGCGTCCCAACCCGGTCACGCAAGACGAGATGGACGCCGGATCCATCGAGCTCTTCTGAATTCCACGCAATCTCAGCCCCCAGGCAACACGTCCCCCTCGGAGAAAACTCAATGCACTCAATCCTCGCTGTCGACGACTCGGCCTCGATGCGCCAGATGGTGGCCTTCACGCTCAAGAACGCCGGCTTCAACGTGGTGGAAGCGGTGGACGGACAAGACGCCTGGGAAAAATCCGGCC
>NZ_DASWYS010000277.1:0-5515 GCF_036404855.1 Roseateles sp. | reverse complement strand
GTCGTGCCAGTGGATCAGGGCGGCCTCGATCAGCGGCGGGAACAGGTTGCTGCCGATCTCCCGCGGGGTCTCGCGGCAGGCGATGAAGGTGTGGGCCATAACCATCGTCGCCACGCGCGTCGTGCGCTGCATCTCGTCGTCGCGCTGGTCGCGGAAAGAGAAGAGGCCGACAACCATCCTGTGCTGGCGCACGATGTGCTGCCTCTGGATGACGAGGCCTTTGTCGAGGAGGCGTTGGGCGAAGACAATCACTGTATGTTTATACAGGATTGCGCGGCGCCATTTGGCCCCTCAAACGCTGGAACACCGTTCGCCGAGGCCGCGTCGAACCGTGCTCCGAACGGCGGCAAAATTCCAAAAAGTAGCCCGCCAAGCCGCGCCGATGCTCACTTTCTGCCCAAGATTGTGATTCCTGTCGTCGTGGGTTCGAGTCCCATCAGCCACCCCATAAAAACATCTCATGGCATGCCATGAAGAAACAAAAGCCCCAGGCGCATCAAGCACTTGGGGCTTTTTTCTTGCGGTGGCATGTCACGTAGTGTCATTGCAGCGCAGGGGAACCAGGGGCACCTTTCGGGGAACAGAGGCCGATTCCGGCCAGCAGCGAGGTTTGTTCCCCGATGCCGCTCACCGATCTCGAGTGCAGGAACACCGTCTGTCCACCTGAGCAGAAGCGAATCTGCCTGGCAGATGGTCAGGGGCTTTACCTTGAGGTGGGGGCGCAGGCTGCTCGCCGCCGGCTCTGACCCGATGGCGCAGCGCCGGGAGGCAAGGGTCGCCATGCAGATCGCGATGGAGGACTCGTTCGAGGCGGTCGCCAGGAAGTGGTGGGACAGCTAGAAGACTGCCCGGTCGAGCCGGCACGCCGACTACGTGAAGCGTCGGCTGGAAGGTGACGTGTTCCCGAGGGGCACGTTCGTTCCACGCGCCAAGGTCTCTATGTAGCGGAGCGGCTGGCGCAGAACGGGACAGGCGAGGTCGCGCAGCACAAAGTCGAGCTGAGTAGTCATTCTTTAACTTGGCGGCTTGTGCCCGGCCAGAGGCTGGCGAAATCAAACGAGAGTTGCCGGTGATGCCGGATGGACAGCAGGTAGACGGTTTCCTGTGCATCAATGGCCGTGTAGAGCATCAGGTAGTCGCCATGCAGGTATTCGCGCAGCGCGGCAGCTGCCCCAGCCGGCAACAGCGCCAGTTGGGCCAGGGCCTCGGCTGACTGCGGTGGGTTGGCGAGGTAGCGGCGGCCGATGCGCGGGAAGCGGGCCAGGTTGGGGATGACTGTGGCGCGCAGCTCGTCCAGCAGGTCGTCGAAGGCGAAGGCAGCGTCGGCTTCGGTCAGGAAGGCCTCAATGGCGTCTAGCCGCGCCAGGAAGATGGCGGTCAGCTCAACCCGGTACAGTCCCTCAGCCACGTTTCTTGGCGGCCTTGCCTGGGGCGGCAGCTGCGCGGCGCTGCTGCAGCTTGGCAATGGCGGCATCGGCCCCGACGGTGCGGCCGGCCTCGATGTCGGCCAAGCCGCGTTGGGCATCGTCTATCAGCAGCAGGTGGATGCGCTCGCGCTCCAGCTGGTGGTAATAGTCCAGCCGCGCGGCGTCGATCAGGGCGACGTAGCTCTCGCCGTTCTTGGTGATGATCTTCTCGGCGCCGCCCTTGGCCTGGTCGGCCAGTTCGGAGAGGTTGGCGCGCGCCTGGGTGAAGGGCACCACATCGCTGGCTGAAAAGCCCATGGCCGGCTCCTTGGGTGATGGATGACAGGATTCTGTGCAGTCTACTTCAGCGCAGGGCGTGGCTCGCTGGCCGGCGCGCCCTGTTGGTTCGCTGCGGCTGCTGCTGCCGGTGGGCGATCTGGTGGGTCTCCGCCGGGGTGAGTGACACCTCCGTGGACGTGCCCATCGTCGATTGCCGACGGAACAGCCGACCGAGGACGACGCCACGGCTGGGCGGGAGGTTGTAGGCGGTGTTGCCGCCTCGGTCGTGCCCGGTGATGTACGCATGCAGACCGTCGGCTTGCAGCACGCGCATCCAGCCAGGCGCCGCGTCCAGTCTCTCGACCAGCAAAGCCGCCAGTCTCTGCTGCACCGGGCTGGAGTCGTGCCAATTTGATGGTCACTGCTCAGCAACCGCTGTAGTTCTTCTTGCCAGACTTGGTGATCGTGTATGTGCCGCCGCGAGGGCCGGTGTAGCAGGTCGGTGCGGTGGGTGACTGGGGCGCTGAACTGGCTGGCTGCTTTGGTGTGGCGACCATTTGGCTTGGCCGCTGAAGTCCGATTTGGCGTGAAATCACATTTGGCTTCCCTCATCGAAGAGACCCTCTGGAGCTGTTTTTCTGAGCGGCTCGCGCGCGGCACCGCCAGCGCCAGACCCCAGTGACGAAGAGCATCGCAGGCACCAGCCCGCTGAACGCCAGCAGCACGCGCAGACCGATGCCGCCCACTGACCCGTCGTGCAGCGGATGCAGCCAGTTGATGACAATGCTGGCGGTGTTGAATCCATCGCGGTCACGGGTGGCGAGCAGTTCGCCGCTGTACTGGTCGACGTAGGCATAGCTGTGCGGGAACCGGTAGCTGGGATCGCTGGGCTGCTGCAACCGCACGAGGATGACGCCGGAGCCCGGGCCGGGGGCTTCCACCCAGGCAAGCCGCGCCCGGGGGAAAGCCGCGTGAGCCGTGGCCAGCGCCTGAGCCAGCGGCACCTGCACCCCGGCGCCGGCCAATGATCGAACTTGGGGTGTCTTCGTCGGTGCACCAACTGTGCTGGCCAGGACCGCGTTGCTCTCATCGGGCAGCGCCAGCATCACCCCAGTGACGACGAGCATCAGGAGCAGGGGGAGCGCGATCAGGCCGGCGAGCTTGTGGATGTCCCGCAGTCGCCGCGACCGCACGGCCTCACGCTTGAAGTGCAGCGCCTTGGCCAGGCTGCCGCGCGGCCACCAAGCCCACAGGCCGGAAAGCAGCAGTGCGGCCATCACAAGTCCAGCCCAGCCGATGAACGCTCTCCCTGGTGCATGCAGCAGCAGCTCCATGTGCAGGTCGTAGAGCCAGGTCATCAGGTAGCGGCCCCACTCGGCCTCGCGCAGCACCTGAGTGCCGTCGGGCGAGAGCCACACCATCACGCGCAGGCCATGGTGGCCGCCGCCGGGCGGCTGGTAGCGGACCGCCAGGGCGCCTGGCTCGCCAGTGGCCTCGAATCGCCAGGCGCCGGTACGCTCGGGCCACCGACTGCGCACGGTGGCCAGTGCACGGTCCCAGACCTGCGCGTCCCAGCCCGGCGCCGGCGCGGTGGAAGCGACCCGGACTTCCGGGTTCAGCCCAGCATCCAGCCCTTCGTAGAACACGAGGGCCGAGCCAGTCAGCCCGAGCAGCACGAAGAGTGCGCCCACGCTCAGCCCCAGCCAGAGGTGGAGCTTGAGGATGAAGACGCGCACGCGCTGCATGCTCAGAACCGTGCCAGCAACGACAACTCGACGCTGCGCGGCGCGCCCAGGTAGATGTTGGTCGTCGGGTAGCCCGAATACTCGCCAAAGAAGGCATTGGTGAGGTTGCGGCCGCGCAGCGTCAGGGTTGTCTTCCCTGACAGCTTCCAGGCCACGGAAGCGTCCAGCGTGGTGTGCCCGTCGACGTGAATGCTGTTGGCCGTGTCCGTGTAGAAGCCCGACACGCGGTGCACGAAGCCGCTGACGGATACCGGCGTACCCGGCACCGCATAGGTGACGAAGCCGTTGGCCGCCGTGACCGGGGTGTTGATGGGCCGGTTGCCGGTGCGCACGGCGCCGCCCGCTTCGATGAGCTTGTCGTAGACGGCATCGACGACGCCAATGCCCGCGCCGGCCGACAGCCCGGGCGTCAGGCTGACCACGGCGTTCAGCTCGCCGCCGCGCGAGGACTGGCTGCCGCCCTGGACGGTCAGGGATGGGTTGGCCGGGTCGCGGGTCAGGATGTCGTCCTGGCGGATGTAGTAGATCGCGCCGGTGAGCGAAAGGCGACGGTCGGCCGTTGTCGTCTTGAAGCCCGCCTCGGCGGACCGCCCCTTGGTCAGCTTGAAGCTGGTGTTGGCGATGGACTGCAGCAGGATCGACGACACCGGCGCCGCGCCCGACGTCACCTGCGCATAGACGGCCGTGGCCGGGCTCAGGTCGTAGGTGCTACCCAAGCGCCATGACAGCGGGCGGTAGTGCGGGTTGGCCGTCTGCACGGCGTTGGGCGTCACGTTGAAATTGGTGACGCCGCGGTTCAGGTCGATGTTGTCGTAACGCAGGCCCGCCACCAGCAGCCATTGCGGGCTGAGGTTCAGCGCATCCTCGGCGAAGACGGACGTCGTTTTCAGGTGGGAGTCGAAGTTGACGTTGCCGGCGGTGTAGACGCTGTTCGCCGTCGGGAAGCTCCCGACCGCAGGCGAGTAGGGGTCGACCGCGGCCAGCGCGCTGGCCGGTGCGCTCTGACGCAGGCTGGCCAGGTCGGTGTGGTTGTATTCCACGCCGGCCGTGAAGCGGTTGCGCAGGCCGCCGAGCTGCCCGGTCTTGGACAGCGCCGAGCGCACGTTCCAGAACTGGTGGTCGTGATAGAAGCGTTGCACCGTGCGCGAGAAGCTGCCGTTCGGGAAGGCGGCAGTCGGTGCCACGAAGGTCTGGGTGTCGCTCAGCACGAAAGCCCGTTTGGCGGTGTAGGCCGTCAGGTCGGTGCCCAGGGTCCAGTCATCGCCCAGCTGCCAATCGATGCGGCTGCGCAGCGTCGTCTCGTCGGCGTCGGAGTAGGCGCCCTCGGGGTTGTAGTTCCGGTGTCTGAGCGCTTTGTCGATGACCAGGCCGTTGGCACTCTGCAGGATGGCGCTGGGATCCTTGGCGACCGCGGCCTGCACCAGCGGTACGCCCTGGTAGGTGCCGTCGTAGCGGTCCTCGTAGTGGTCCACCGCCACCAGCGCGCTGAGGTCATGGCCGGGATTGAACAGCATGCTTGCGGTCAGCCCACGCGAGCGGGTCTTTTGGCGCTCGACGTCGTAGAGGCTGTCGGACTGCAGCTGGCTGGTGTCGATGCGCAGGGCCGCGGCTTCGGACAGCTGCACGTTGGCGCCGGCCGCCACGGTGCTGGTGTTGAAGCTGCCGTAGCTCAGCAGTGCGTCGAAGTGATGGCCGTCCAGCGTGGGCTTGCGCGTGACCTTGTTGATGGCGCCGGCCAGCGCGCCCTCGCCGAACAGCACGGAGGCCGGCCCCTTGATGACCTCGATGCGGTCGAAGTGCCAGGTGTTGGTGTCGCGCTGCACGACGGTGGAGGTGGACACGCGCACGCCGTCCTGCAGGATGGACACGGCGTTGCCCGAGAAGCCGCGCATCATCACCACGGCGGGGTTGCCGGGCACATTGCCGGCGATGGCGCCGGGTATGTCGGCAAACGTCTCTCGCGCGGTGCGCAGGCCGCGGAGCTGGATGTCCTCCTGCGTCAGCGTCTGCACGGTGGCGGGCGTCTCGCGGGCCGTCAAGCCCAGGCGGCTGGCGGCTGCAGGGGCTTCCTCCAGCTTGAGTCGG
>NZ_DASWYS010000276.1:0-3189 GCF_036404855.1 Roseateles sp. | reverse complement strand
TGTGCTCGGACACCGGCAGCTCGACGGGCGGCTTGGGCAAGCCGGCCTCGGTCCAGTCGCCGCAGAGCACCAGACGCCATTGCTGGCCTTCACCCTCCCAGCGCGCGTCGCCAGCGCCCGGCTTGCCAGACGGGGTGTCAGGAGGAGGTGCAGGGGAAAGAAGGGACATGGCGTCCCATGCTCTTCTCCACCGGTCCCTGCGCAGCCCGGACACCGACGGCGCACCGTGTAGGACGGGGCGCCGCCGCAAAGGGGCCTGTCGGCCCACGCCGACACAGGGGCGAGCGGCCGGATGACGGCACCGGTGCGGCCGGGCGTCGAAACTAGATGCAGAAGTAGGTTCCACGCGATGAGCAAGACCACCAACCCCGATGCCGCTCGCTCCGAAGGGCCATCGCTGCCCCACGAGCGGGACCAGCAGAACAACGCCACCAATCCCCGGCCGGATCCGCAGATGCGGCGCGCGTCACGCGACCTCCGACGCGGCCAGGTCGACACCGACCTGCGTGCCACGCCGGGCCTGGATGCCGAGCGGCGTGGAGAGATGGTCGACGGCGGCGAGCACGGTGCCGGCGTCCACGGGGACGACGAACCCAGGTCCGAGAGCTCCAAGCCCAAGCCCAAGCGCTGAGTCCGGCCCGGGACGAATGGCGGCCGTGACGGGGCGAGCGGCGGCGCGGAGGCGCCGCGCCCGGCTAACCTCTGGCCATGCCTCTCCTGCCGCGCCGCTGGCGCCTGCCCTATGTCGCGTTGCTGGTCGTCGTCGGCCTGCTGCAGAGCGTGTCGGCCCTGCAGTCCTACCGCCAGGGGGGCGGCGAGCGACCGTGGGAGCCCTTCCTGTGGGAGTTCAGTTCCATCGCCGTCATTGCGTGGTTGGCGCTGGCCGTGCACGCGCTGATGGGCCGGCTGGGCGGGCGGCCCTGGCTGCGGCAGCTCGCGGCCCATGCCGTGGCGCTGCCGCTGTTCAGCCTGGCGCACGTCGGTGGCATGTTCGGCTTGCGGCTGCTTGTCTACGGCCTCACGGGCGTCGACTACCAGCCCGGCGAGTTGTCCACGCTGCTGGTCTACGAGGGCGGCAAGGACGCGGTGACCTACTTCAGCTTCTGCCTGATCTCGCGCGGCATCTGGATGGCCCGTGCGGCGGACGTGCGCGCGCGGGAACTGGACCGCGCCCGGCGCGAGCTCGCCGAGGCGCGGCTGGCGCGCCTGGCCGACCAGGTGCAGCCGCATTTCCTCTTCAACACGCTGAACCTGATCTCCTCGGTCATGTACGAAGACGTCGCCGCCGCCGACCGGCTGTTGTGCCAGCTGGCCGACCTGCTGCGCCAGACGCTGGCCGCCCAGCAGCGCGTCGAGCACACGCTGGGCGAGGAGCTGGCCCTGGTGCAGCCCTTCCTGGCCCTGATGCAGGCCCGTTTCGGGCGGGAGCGGCTGGATGTGCGCATCGAGGCCGACGCCGCCGCACGCGCCTGCCGGCTGCCGGCGCTGCTGCTGCTGGCGCCCGTGGAGAACGCGGTCAAGCATGACGTGGCGCGACATCGCGGCCGCGTGACGGTCAGTGTCGTGGCGACGCGTGACGGCGAGCGGCTTCAACTGCGTGTCAGCAACCACGGCGACACGCCGGTGCCCGAGGCGCCGCCCGATCCTGACGGGGGTCTGGGTCTGCGCAATCTGCGCGAGCGCCTGGAGGCCCGCTACGGCGGCGCGGCGCAGGTCCGGTTCGGACCGGACGGTGCGGGCATGAGCCTGGAGGTGGCTCTGCCGTGCGCGTGCTGATCGTCGACGACGAACCCGCTGCGCGCGCCAAGCTGCGTCGCCTGCTGGCGGCCGAGGCGGACGTCGCCGAGCTGCTGGAGGCGCCCGACGCGCCCACCGCGCTGGCCCTGGTGCGCGGGCTGGCCATGCCACCCGATCTGGCCTTGCTGGACATCGAGATGCCGGGCGGCAGCGGCGTGCAGCTCGCTGCCGCGCTGCGCGAGATGGGGGTGCGCAGCATCGTCTTCTCGACGGCCCATGCCGAGCATGCGTTGCAAGCCTTCGAGCTGGCCGCGCTGGACTACCTGCTCAAGCCCTACACGGCCGAGCGTCTGGCCGCTGCGCTGGCGCGCGTGCGCGAGCTGCTGGCACGGCCGCTCGAGCGGGTGGGCGAGTGGTGGGTGGCGGGCGAGCGTCTGCGGCTGGCCGACGTGCAGTGGATCTCGGCGGCGGACAACTACGTCGAGCTGCACCTGCCGCCGCGCAGCCTGCTGGAGCGCGCCACGCTGGCGGAGGCGCTGGCCCGCCCGGGTTGGGCTGCGCGGTTCTTGCGTGTGCACCGCAGCCATGCGGTCAATCCGGCGCATGTGCAACGCGTCGAACGCCTGGGCAGCGGCGAGGCCGTGCTGACACTGAGCTGCGGCGCGACCCTGCGTGTGTCGCGCGGCTTTCGGCCGGTGCTGGAGGCCTGGGGCCGCGGTGGCTTGACCTGAGGGGCGCGGGGCGCGCACAGCGCGGCTGCCCCTCACCCCGCCGGCGCCGCGACTCGCCCCGGCGGCCTCGCGCAACTGGGGCGGGACCGCGAAGCTGGTGCCCATGAACACCACCGCCACTCCCCGCCTCGCCTTCCTGGACGGCCTGCGCGTCGCCGCCTTCGCGCTGCTGATCCCGTACCACGTGGGCATGTACTACGTGACCTGGGACTGGCACGTGAAGAGCACGGCCGCGAGCAGCGCGCTGGAGCCCTTCATGCAGCTCAGCTCGCCGTGGCGGCTGGGCCTGCTCTTCCTCATCGCGGGAGCGGCCTGTCAGGGCCTCTTCGCCAGGCGAGGCGTGCTGGGTACGCTGAAGGATCGCGCGCTGCGACTGCTGCTGCCCCTGGTGTTCGGCATGGCCGTCATCGTCACGCCGCAGGCCTACTTCGAGGTGCTGACCAAGGTGCCCGCCCAATTGCCCGGGGACGGCGGCTACCTCGATTTCTGGTGGGCCTACCTGCACGGCGGCAGGTACTGCCGCGGCGACGACTGCATGCCGGTGCCGACCTGGAACCACCTGTGGTTCCTGCCCTATCTGTGGCTGTATGCGTCGGTGGGCGCCGTGGCCGTGGCGTGTCTGCGGCGCCGCCCGCCGATGGTCGCGCTGCCCGCCTGGGCCTGGCTGCTGCTGCCGGCGTTGCCACTGGCGCTGCTGCGCGTGTTCGTCTTCCCGCACCAC
>NZ_DASWYS010000275.1:0-66738 GCF_036404855.1 Roseateles sp. | reverse complement strand
CTGCTGGTAGGAGGCCTCCCTGGACGCCGAGCCCCCCAGCCCCGTGCCCCAGGCCACCGCAGCGCGGTCCGGCTCGGGGGCCGTCGCCGGCAGGCCGGCCTGGGCCCAGGCCTCGGCGGCGGCCTCCAGCGCCATCAGGCTGTGGCGGTCGTAGAGGTTGCGCTGTGCTGGCGGCAGGCCCGGCGCAAGCGGCACGGTCACGGCGGCGGCCGCGAAGGGCTTGAGGCCGTGCTCCTCGCTGCCCGCCTGGGCCGTGACGCCGGAGCGGCCGGCCAGCAGCGCATCGGCCAGCGCATCGGCGCCGACGCCGAGCGCGCTGATGGCCCCCAGCCCCGTGACCCAGACCCGGACCATCAGGCGGCTGCGGCGAGCGGCTGCGCCTTGGCTGCGATCAGCTCATCGACGAGGGCGGCCAGGCCGGCCAGCGTGGGCTGTTGCAGCGCGCGGTCGTGCTCGATGCTGATGTGGAAATGGTCCTCGACGGTGAACATGAAGTCCACCAGGCCGAGGGAGTCGAGGCCAAGCTCGACGAAGGGCGTCTCGACCTTGCCGTTGAGCGCCTCGGTGCCGAGCTCGCGTTGGGCGAGGATGCAGAGTTCTTCAAGCGTGCTGTTCATGGGGATGGGTTCCAGGGGTCAGGGGAGCAAGGAGGGCCAGCGGATGCCGGCTCAGCAGGAAGTCGCGCACCGTGCGTGCGACGGCTGTGCGTTCGTTGTCCAGGGTCAGCATGTGATAGCTGTCGTGGAACCAGTGCACCTCAGGCCTGGCGCCGAGGCGGTTCTGCAGTTCGCGCACACTGCGCGGCCCGGCCACGTCGTCCTCGCTGGCGTGCAGCACGATGGCTGGTGCGACCAGGCCGGTGAGCCGGGCCCGGACGTGGCGGATCAGCCGAGAGGCTTCGTACAGCGATGCGGCGGACAGCCGCGCGGCGCCGACGGCCGAGACCTTGTCCGACGTCATCGCCTGCTCGACCCAGGCGCGCAGGCGCTCGTTCTTCAGGCCGAAGGGCGCTGTTTCCCGAAAGCTCATGCGGTGGCGCAGGCCAGGCAGGTAGGCCAGCGGTAACAGGCGCCGCCAGGGCGAGACGTTCCAGCCGTCGAAATGCAGCGTCGTCGAGATCAGCACCAGGGCCGCGGCCGGCCGGCGCGAGGCCAGGGCCAGCGCCAGCACGGCACCCATGCACAGTCCGCCGATGGCGACGCGGCCATGCTCGGCGGCCAGCCGGTCGAACCGGGCCTCGGCTTCTGCCAGCCAATGCTCGAAAGGCGGCACCGTCAACTGTTCGCCGGTGGCGCTGCTGACCCCATACCCGGCCATGGCGGGCACGTCGACGGCATAACCGACGTCACGCAGGGACTTGGCCACCGGCGCCAGCTCCAGCGGGTTGGCGCACAGACCGTGAAACAGCAGCACCGCAGGCCGGCGCTCGATGGAGTTTTTCATGGCGGCCAGTGTCCGGAGCGCCGCCGTCACCGTCTTGACACCCGCCTTGCCGCGAGCTTTCCTTGCGCGACAGCCCGGTGTCAGCACGACGGGCGGTCTCAGGCCATACTCCAGCCACCATGCGCATCCTGCTCGTCGAAGACGACGAACATCTCGTCGAAACCACCGCCCGCGCACTGCGCTCCCAGGGCTGGGTCGTGGACTGCACCGCCCGAGGCGAGCCTGTGCCGCGCTCGCTGCGCGAGGATGCCTACGACATCCTCATCCTCGACATCGGCCTGGCCGGCATCGACGGCTTCGAGACGCTGCGCCGGGTGCGTAGTGAGGGCATCGCCGTGCCGGTGCTCCTGCTGACCGCCCGTGACGCCGTCGAGGACCGGGTCCGCGGCCTGGAGGGCGGGGCGGACGACTACCTCGTGAAGCCCTTCGCGCTGACCGAACTGGTTGCGCGCGCCCGTGCGCTGGTGCGGCGCAGCCAGGCGCGCACCAGCAACCAGCTGCAGCTGGCGCGTCTGCGCATCGACCAGGAGGCGCGCCGCGCCTACATCGACAACGAGCCGCTGGCGCTGTCCGCGCGCGAGTGGGACGTGCTGGGCTTCCTGATGGCGCGTGCCGGCAAGGTCGTGCCCAAGGAGCACATCGCGCTGGCCAGCAATGCGTGGGACCAGGGCGTCAGCGACAACGCCATCGAAGTCTGCCTGTCGCGCTTGCGCGCCAAGATCGAGCCGGGTGGCGTGCAGCTGCGCACCGTGCGTGGCCTGGGCTATCTGCTCGAGGAAATTGCCTGAAATTGGCAGAGGGCTCGCGCTCCAGCCTGCAGCGACGGCTGTTCGGCTGGCTGATGCTGCCCCTGCTGGTGGCGCTGCCGCTGCTGGGCATCGCGCTGTACCAGCAGGTGCAACACAGTGCGCAGGGCTGGCTGGATGAAGGGCTAGAAGACACCGCGCTGACGCTGGCCGGCCAGATTGACCTGCGCAGCGGCGAGCCGCGCATCGACATCAGCGCCACCATGGACCGCGCCCTGCGTTTCGACCGCCAGGACGACGTCTTCTATCTTGTCCTCGCGCCCAACGGCGAGGTCTTGCAGGGCGATGCCGGTCTGGCCGAGGTGCAGCCCCTGACTCCGATGCAGGAGTCGGGCCAGGCCTTCTACGGCGACGTCAGGCTGCGGGACCGCGAACTGCGCCTGGTGCAACTGGGGCGTGATTGCGGCCTCGGTGTCTGCCAGGTGATGGTGGCCGAGACCCTGCACAAGCGCGATGCGCTCCAGCAGCAGATCGCCAGCCTCGTCGCAATCAGCGGTCTGGGGCTGGTGGCGCTGCTGGCCCTGGCAGGCTGGTGGGCCATCCACCAGGGCCTGGCGCCGCTGACCGGCCTGAGCGCCGAGCTGGAGCGCCGCGACCTGCACCGCCTCACGCCGCTGGAGGCGCCGCTGCCGCGCGAGCTCGTGCCGCTGCAGGCTGCCTTCAACCGCCTGTTCGAGCGGCTGGACCGCGCCGCCGGCGCGCAGCGCGAGTTTCTCGCCGACGCCGCCCACCAGCTTCGCACGCCCCTGACCTCGTTGCAGACCGAGATCGAGCTGGCCATGCTGGAACCGCACGACCAGCGCCTGGACCCAATGCTGGAGCGGCTGCGCCAGCGCGTCATGCGCAGCGCACGCCTGGCCCAGCAACTGCTGTCCCTGGCGCGGGCCGAAGATCGCAGCGTCAACGTCGGCCAGCGCATCGATCTGCGCGACATCGCGATCGAGAGTGGCCAGGACTGGGCCCACCGGACGCTGCCCAGCGGCGTCGACCTCGGCTTCGAGCTCGAGGAGGCGCCGGCACTGGGGCACGCCTTCCTGCTGCGCGAGGCGTTGGAGAACCTCATTCACAACGCCGTCAGCTATGCCGGCCCGGGTGCGCGCATCACCGTGCGCTGCGGCAGCGGGCTGGAAGGCCCGTGGCTGGAAGTTGAGGACAACGGCCCCGGCATTCCGGCCGCGGAGCGGCCGGCGGCCATGCAGCGCTTCCGGCGGGGCAGCAGCGCCAGCGGTTCCGGCAGCGGCCTCGGCCTGGCCATCGCGTCCGACATCGCCACCCGCCACGGCGGCCTGCTGGAGCTGCTGGACGCCAACGCCGGCCAGGGCCTGAGGGCGCGGATCAGCCTGCCACCGCTGCGGTCCTGATCGGCGGCCGTTGCCGGCGGGTCCAAGACGCCCCTCAGGCGTGCGTGAGCGCGCGCTCGACGAAGCGGCGCGGCACCGTCGTCTTGGGCACGCGCACCGGGAACCAGGCGCGGATGTCCTGCTCGATGCCGATGCCGTGCATGAAGTTGTAGAGACCCTTCTTCAGCCCCTGTCCCAGGCCGTCGTGGTCGGTGGGCGTGGGATCGATGAAGGCGATGTCGTTCTTCGCGAAGCGCCCGTCGGCAGGCAGGGGCTGCAGCGTGACACCGTACTCCGCCGGGTTCAGGCCGACGGGCGAATGCACCGTGCAGGCGAAGCGGTGGAAGAAGCCGCTGTGGATGCAGCCGTTCTCGAACAGCTGGCGCACGTACTCCAGCGCGTCCACGGTGTCCTGCGTCGTCTGCGTCGGGAAGCCGTACATGAGGTAGGCATGCACCAGCACGCCGGCATCGGCGAACGCCTTGGTCACGCGCGCCACCTGCTCCACGCTGACGCCCTTCTTCATGAGCTTTAGCAGTCGGTCGGACGCCACCTCCAGCCCCCCCGAGATGGCGATGCAGCCACTGTCGGCAAGCAACTGGCACAGCTCTGGCGTGAAGGTCTTCTCGAAGCGGATGTTGCCCCACCAACTTATGGCCACGCCGCGGCGGATGAGCTCCTCGGCCAGCGCCTTCAGCGCCTTCGGCGGCGCGGCCTCGTCGACAAAGTGGAAGCCCGTCTGACCGGTCTCCCTGACGATGGCCTCGATCCGGTCCACCAGCACTTCGGCCGAGGCGGCCTCGTAGCGCGAGATGTAGTCCAGACTGACGTCGCAGAAGCTGCATTTCTTCCAGTAGCAGCCATGGGCCACGGTCAGCTTGTTCCAGCGTCCGTCGCTCCAGAGCCGGTTCATGGGGTTGAGCATGTCCAGCAGCGACAGATAGCGGTCCAGCGGCAGGCCGTCCCAGGTCGGCGTGCCGACGTCGTCAAATGCAACGTCAGGCTCGACGAAGTTCGTGTACCTCACCTGCCCCTCGTCGCGCCAGAAGGTGCGCACGAGGCGGGTGCTGGAGCGCTTGCCGGCGACGTGCTCCAGCAGCGCCAGCAGCGGCCGCTCGCCGGCGTCCAGCGTCACGTAGTCGACGAAGTCGAACAGGCGCGGTTCGGCCAGCTCGCGCAGCTCGGTGTTCACATAGCCGCCCCCCAGTACCGTCACGGTGCCGGGGCGCGCGGCCTTGATGGTCTGCGCAATGCGCAGCGCCGCATAGACCGAGCCGGGGAAGGGCACCGACAGCAGCACGACGTCCGGGTCTTGCTGCTCCAACGCAGCCAGCGTGAGACGCTGCAGCGTCGCGTCGACGAGGTTGGGCGGCGCGGCCAGGGCCTCGGCCAGCGGGTCGAAGTGCGCCTGCGCGGCGGCCAGCGATTCGGCGTAGCGGACGAACTCGAAGCGCGCGTCCACCGCGTCGCGCAATACGTCGGCGAGGTCGTTCAGGAACAGCGTGGCGAGGTGACGGGCACGGTCCTGCAGGCCCAAGGCACCAAAGGCCCAGGCGAGCGGGTCTTCGCCTTCCTCGCCGGTGTAGTTGTCCAGCGACGCGAAGCGCGCCCCCTCGGGCAGGAAGGTCCGCGTGTTGATGCGATGCGCCAGCGTCGGGTCGCGGCCCTGCAAAAAGCTGAGCACGCGCGGCGCGGCGGCGGCGATCGCATTGAATTCGGCGGCGAACCAGGCCGTCTGCGGTGTGCGGTTCGCATCGGGCAGGGCCAGCACGGCTTCGCGGACCTGCGCCAGGCCGGCCGGCGAGAACAGGGCCAGCACCAGCGTCAGCGCCAAGTCCACCTGATGGGCGTCGATGCCACGCGAGCGCAGGAAGCCCGTCAGGTAGGCGGTAGACGGGTAGGGCGTGTTCAGCTGCGTCATCGGGGGGATGACGGAAAGGACACGGAGAGGCGGAGCCGGGGACTGCATTGGCCCGATTGTCGGTCTCCGCGAGTGCGTGGAGGCTCGCCGCGTGGAACCGTCGGTCGGTGCTCTTCAGTGCATGGCAGCCAGGGCGTCCTTGCATGAGGCGGTCGCGGGGCCTGGCCCTGGCCGCGTCTCGTCGACTCTCACGCGAGAGACCTCCCTTTCGACAAAGGGGATCAGCGGCGCCTGCCGGTACAGATGCACCGTATACCCCGAGTCGGCCGTGGCATTGCCCCATGCGATGACGCGGCATTCAAGGTTCGCGTCAATTCGAAGCGTCTGCAAGGGCGGGTTGGCGTAGTCGCCGATGATGAACGCCAGACCGAGAAGGCCCACGGTGCCCATCATGTATCCCGCGAGAACTGGGACGGCGGCGATGACCAGTGCGGGTACTCGCAGGATCAGCGGCTTCACCAGCCAAAACGACGCGGCCAGAAAGACATAGGCCAGATAGGCGGCAGCCAGGCAGGCGACGTTGACGGGGGTGGACATGAACGAGACGTCCAGCCGTGCGGCGCCCATCACGCTGACAATGAAAAGCGCGCTCCCAAAGACAAAGCGTTTGATCAGCGCGGGGCGGGCCCTCATCACGGCAATGAAAGCGATGACCGAGATGGGCGGGGCCGCCATGAGAGCGGTCCACGCAATGGCAAGGGACGTTCCCAAGCGGTTCTTCTAGATATCGCAGGAATGACTGCCGGCGGCTGCGAACCTGACATCGCGGCGTTTGGGCCTCATCCCACCAGCCACCCCGCCAGCTTCTCCGCAATCATCAGCGTCGGCGAGTTCGTGTTCCCGCTCGTGATCGTCGGCATCACGCTGGCGTCCGCCACGCGCAGCCCCGTCACGCCGCGCACGCGCAGCCGTGAGTCGACCACCGCGCCGGGATCCTCGTTGCGGCCCATCTTGCAGGTGCCCACGGGATGGAAGATGGTCGTCGCGATGTCGCCGGCCAGGCGGGTCAGCTCCTCGTCGGTCTGGAACTGCGTCCCGGGCTTGTACTCCTCGGGCTTGAAGGCCGCCAGCGCCGGCTGGGACACGATGCGCCGCGTCAGCTTCAGGCTGTCGGCGGCCACCTGGCGGTCTGCTTCGGTGGCCAGGTAGTTGGGCCGGATGGCGGGCGCCACGGCGGCGTCCGGCGACGTGATGTGCACCGTGTCGCGGCTGGTCGGGTTGAGGTTGCAGACACTGGCCGTGAAGGCGTTGAAGCTGTGCAGCGGCTCGCCGAAGGCATCCAGAGATAGCGGCTGGACGTGGTACTCCAGGTCGGGCCAGATCTTGGTGGGGCTGCTGCGCGTGAAGGCGCCGAGCTGCGAGGGCGCCATGCTCATCGGGCCGCTGCGCCGCAGCGCGTACTCCAGGCCGATCATGGCCTTGCCGATCAGCGAGGCCGAGCGGGTGTTCAGCGTCCGGGCGCCGTCGACCTTGTAGACAGCGCGGATCTGCAGATGGTCCTGCAGGTTCATGCCCACGCCCTGCATGTCCTGTTCGACGGTGATCCCCAGGCCCTGCAGCAGCGCGCCGGGGCCCAGGCCGGAGAGCTGCAGGATCTGCGGCGAGCCTATGGCGCCCGCCGCGAGGATGACTTCACCGCCGACGTTGAGCCATGGCTGCTCGACGCCGTGCGGCGTCAGCACCTCGACGCCGCAGCAGCGCAGCCCCGTGTCGTCGCGCAGCAGGCGCAGCTTGCGTACCTGCGCGCCGGTCCACAGCTCGAAGTTGGGCCGGCCCAGGGCCGTCGGCCGCAGGAAGGCCTTGGCCGCGTTCCAACGCAGGCCCTTGCGCTGGTTGACCTCGAAATAGCCCACGCCCTCGTTGTTGCCGGCGTTGAAGTCGCTCGTGGCCGGGATGCCAGCCTGGGCCGCGGCGGCGGCGAAGGCGTCGAGGATGGGCCAGCGCAGGCGCTGCTGCTCGACGCGCCACTCGCCCTTGTGGCCGTGAACGGCGGCAAATCCCTCGGGAGCGGTCTTGGGGTTGTCCAGGCGCCAGTGGTTCTCGTGGCGGCGGAAGGCGCGCAGCACGCGCTCCCAGCGCCAGGTGTCGTCGCCCGTGGCGTCGGCCCAGTGCTCGTAGTCGCGGCTCTGGCCGCGCATGTAGATCATGCCGTTGATGCTGGAGCTGCCGCCCAGCACCTTGCCGCGCGGGTAGCGCAGGCTACGGCCGTTCAGGCCCGCCTCGGCCTCGGTGTTGAAGCACCAGTCGGTGCGCGGGTTGCCGATGCAGTAGAGGTATCCGACGGGGATGTGGATCCAGTGGTAATCGTCCTTGCCGCCCGCCTCGATGAGCAGCACACGCTTGCCGCGCATGCCGCTGAGGCGGTTCGCCAGCAGGCAGCCGGCGGTGCCGGCGCCCACGATGATGTAGTCGAAACCTTGTTGGGACATGAGGAGCGCTAACGGGGCGTGCCAGGGAGGGATGCAGCCCCTAGGGTAATTCACGCTTCGTCCGCTGCGCCGCCCAGGCGGTACCAGTCCAGCTTGCGCGTGAGCGTCATCACGACCGCCAGCACGGCGAACAGCAGCACGGCGCCGATGACCAGGGCCGTCTGCTCCCGGCTCAGCAGCATGTAGAGGGCGCCGTAGAGCAATGCGATGCCGCCGCCGAAGGCCGCGCCGCGCAGCCAGCCGCCGAGCATGGCCGCGGCGTACTGCGTCAGCACCAGCGCCGCCGCGCCGGCCGCGATCAGATAGGCCTTCAAGAAGGGCAGATGCTCCGACAGGCTGAGCAGCAGCAGGAAGAACAAGCTGAGTGCCATGCCGACAAGCAAATACTGCACGGGGTGCACGCGCCGGCCGGTCAGCAGCTCGGTCAGGCCGACGGTGACGAAGGTGAGGGCGATGAAGATGAGGCCGTACTTGATGGCGCGGTCGCTCATGACGTAGGGGTTCACGGGGTCGATCAGCCCGACGGCCAGCGTGTCCAGGTTCTTTTGGCCCGCGACCACGTCGGCCGCGGCGCTGCTGGACAGCTCGCTGACCTGCCAGCGTGCCGCGAAGCCGCTGACGCCCACCTGGCGCTCCGCGGGCAGGAAGCGCCCGCCGAAGCTCGGGTGGCGCCAGCTGGATTCCAGCCTCACCGAGGTGTTGCCCGCCGCCGGCACGACCGCCAGGCCGCCGGTGCCCACAAGCTCGATGCCGAGGGTCACGGCCAGGGGTTCGCCCGGCAGCGGCGCCTCCAGGCGGGCGTGCAGGCCGCTGGGGTAGTTGGGATTGCCCGTGCCGGGCCGGACGATCAGGGCCGCGTTGTCCCGCTTGAGTTCGACGTTGCGCAGGCCACGGGCATCGCTGGCCGAGAACATCACGACCAGGTCGCCGCACTCGACCTGGCCGCCTGTGTTCTCCGGGCGCGGTGTCAGCGGCGGCAGGGTGTCCCAGCGTGCGGCGACGGACAGCTTGCCGGCGTAGGTGTTGATCTTGAACAGGCCGCGGTAGCGGGGCTCGGGGCTGAGGCCGCCGCTGATCTGCAGCTGCGAAGGCGGCAGCAGCAGCGTGAAGTTGCGGCTCTGGACGCCGTCTTTGTAGGCCGCCCAGGTCTCCTTGCAGTTGCGCATCAGCAGCGGGCCGAGCAGGGTCTGCGGCCCGGCAAGCGACTCTTCAACGCCGCGCGCGGCCTCGCGCTGATGGGCCTGGCGTTCGCGGGCGAGTCCGCCGATCTGGCCGAGCACGACGCACAGCAGCAGGGTGACGATGGCCAGGATGGCCAGCTTGGCAAAGGTGGGGTTGAGCTTCATGCCGCCAGCATCGCCAGCAGCGGTGAGGAGACGACGAAGTGCGTGAAGCGAAGGTGAAGTCAGCGCGGCAGGATCAGCGTCACCCGCAGTCCTGGCTGCGCCGCCTCGAAAGTCAGCCGCCCACCATGCAGCTCGGCCACGCGCCTCGCGATGGCCAGCCCCAGGCCCGAGCCCTTGACGAGGCTGCCCGGCCGCGCCGTTGAGAAAAAGCGCTTGCCCAACTGCGAGAAGGCGGCCGGCGGCACGCCGGGGCCGTGGTCGCGCAGCGCCAGGCGCACGCTGGTGGGCGTCGTGCTGACGCCGAATTCCAGTGTCGAGCCGGCGGGCGCGAAGTCGATGGCGTTGACGAGCAGATTGCCGAAGGCCAGCTCCAGCAACGTCGTGTCGGCGTCCACGGCCACGCCCTCGCGGGCGGTCCACACGACGCGCAGGTTCTGTTGCGCCAGCCGCGGCGCCTGACGCTCCAGCTGCGCCTCGGCCCAGTCGGCCAGAACCACGCGCTGGTGTTCGCCCAGCCCGACCTGCGCCTCCAGCTGTGACAGCGCCAGCACCCGTTCAACCAGCGTCTGCAGCCGCGCGGTCTGGTCCAGCACCTGGGCGGCAAAGCGCTGGCGGTCGGCGGCGGGCAGTTCGTCCTGGAGCAGCTCGCCGCTGGCGCGCAATGCAGCCAACGGGCTCTTGAGCTCGTGCGTCAGCGCACGCACGTCGTGCTCGAGTTGCTCGCGCCCCTCCAGCCTGCGACGCATGTCGTCCATCGCATGAGCCAGGTCGCCCAGTTCGCCGGGCATGGCGGGTGGCGCAATGGCCTGGCCGGCCTGGGCCTGCTGGGCGTAGCGGCGCAGGCGCCGCACCGAGGCCACCAGCCACAGCGTCACCGCGACACCGATGACCAGGCTGGCCGCCAGCAGCGCGGCGCCGGCCCAGAACACGCGCCGCTCGGCGCGGTCGATGAAGCGCTGCACGCTGGCCACCGGCTTGGCGACGCTGACGACCCCCAGGGTGCGGCCGTCCTTCAGCACCGGTGCGGCCACGACGAGCACGGTGCTGCGGTCGTCGGCCAGGTAGCCGCGCGAGGAGCGCGCGCCATAGTCGCCGCGCAGTGTCAGTGCCACGTCGCGCCATTGCGAGTAGTCCTGCCCGACGGCCGAGGGCTGGCCGGAGTCGAGCACCACGCGGCCGGTCTCGTCGGTCACGTAGATGCGCAGGTCGAGGTTCTGCTTGCGCAGGCCCCAGATCATCACGTCTACGTCGCGCTGGGCATAACGCTGCAGCTGGGCGGCGAGCCGCCCGTCGGGCCGGGCGCCGCCGGCGGCCAGCTCGTCCACGGCCGCCTCGGCCAGCAGATGGGCCGTGTCCACCATCAGGTCTTCCATGACTTCGCGCACGCTGGGCTTGACCTCGGCCAGGAAGACCTTGAGCAGCAGCACCGCGCTGAGGCCGGCGATCAGGAAGAAGCCGAAGAAGACCCTGAGCCCGAGTCTCATCGGCTAGGGCTCCAGGGAGTAGCCAAGGCCGCGGTGCGTCTTGATCGGGTCGCGCGCGGGTGCGGCCTCGCGCAGCTTGGCGCGCAGCGTCTTGATGTGGGTGTCCACGGTGCGGTCCGTGCTCTCGGCGTTGCTGCCCCAGACCGCGTCCAGCAGCGTGTCGCGACTGTGGATGCGCTGCGGCGCGCGCAGCAGATGCGTCAGCAGCCCGAGCTCCAGCTTGGTGAGGTGCAGCGGCACGCCGTCCAGGCTCACGCGCGCGCCATCCACTGTGAAGCCCGCCGTCGCCGGCGGTGCGGCCTGGGCGCGACGGAGCAGGGCGCGCACGCGGGCCACCAGCTCGCGGGGGCTGAAGGGCTTGGCGAGGTAGTCGTCGGCGCCCAGTTCCAGACCGAGCACGCGGTCCATCTCTTCGCTGCGCGCGCTGAGCACGATGATCGGCAGTCGGGAGAGCGGCCCGCCGCGCAGCTCGCGGCACAGGTCCAGGCCATGGCCGTCGGGCAGGCCGATGTCGAGGATGAGCAGCTCTGGTGGCGGCGCGGCGCGCAGCCGCTCGCGCGCCTCCGACAGCCAGACGCGGTGCTCGACCGCGAAACCGTCGCGGTGCAACGCGAACACCACCGTGTCCGCGATGGCGGGGTCGTCTTCCAGCAGCAGGATCAAGCGCGCCAGCCCTGTGTCAACGCGGCCACCAGCTGCGCCGCCGAGCCCGGCGAGCGGCTGAGCGGCAGGGCCTGGCCGGCCCAGAGGCTGATGAAGTCAGCCCGGCCGGCCTTGGCGGCGGCCTGGCGCATGGCCCGGCTGGCGGCATTGGGCTGAGGGAAGTCGGGTAGGGGCGTGCCCTCCAGCTCGCGCGTGACGCGGTTGGCCACGCCACGGGCCAGGCGGCCGGAGAAGGCCCGCGTCAGCGTCGAGTCGGTGTCCTGAGCGGCCAGCAGCGCCGTGCGGTAGGCGGGCGACAGCGGGCATTCGTCGACGAGCAGAAAGGCCGTGCCCGCCGTCACCGCGCTGGCGCCCAGCGCCTGCGCCGCTGCGACACCCCGGGCATCGGCGATCCCGCCGGCGGCGATGACGGGAATGTCCAGCGCGTCGACAAGCAGGGGAACGAGGGCCATGGTGCCAATCAGCGCGCCTTCCGGCGTGCCGAGGAAGCCGCCGCGGTGGCCGCCTGCCTCGTAGCCCTGGGCGACGACGGCATCGACGCCGCTGGCTTGCAGCAGCCGCCCTTCGGCGACCTGTGTGGCGGTGCCGACGACGGTGAACCCCTGCGCCTTCAATGCCGCCACCCGTGCCACCCCGGGGTCGCCCATGACGAAGCTGATGATGGCCGGTCTGGCGGCGACGGTGGCCGCCAACTGGGCGTCGAAGTCTTCCTCGTAGCGCTCGGGCCGGGCAGGCGCCGGCAGACCCAGCTCGGCATGCCAGCCGGCAAGGCGGGCGAGGTAGGTGTCCAAGGCTACGTCGTCGCGCAGCCAGGGCTGCGGGCAGAACAGGTTGATGCCGAAGGGCCGGTCAGTGCGGGTGCGAATGTCGGCCGCGATCTCGGCGATGCGCGCTGGCGCCAGATAGGCCGCGCCCAGCTGGCCGAAGCCGCCGCCGGCGCTGACGGCGGCGACCAGGGCACCGCTGGCCGCCTCGCCGGCCATGGGCGCCATCCAGACCGGCGGCAGGCCGAAGAGCGTGTTCATCCCACCGTCCTCGCGGCCAGCACGGGGAAGAGCTTGATGAGGCCGTCGGACAGCAGCTCCACGGCCAGCGCGGCGAGGATGAGGCCCATCAGCCGCGTCATGATGTTGATGCCGGTCTGGCCGAGCACCTTGGCGATCTTGCTGCTGGCCGAGAACGTGAGGAAGGTGACCAGTCCCACGACCACGCCGTAGCCGCACAGCACGGCCAGTTCCCACCAGTGCCGGGTCTTGTCGGCATAGATCACCATCGTCGAGATGGTGGCCGGGCCGGTCAGCAGAGGGATGGCCAGCGGCACGACGGCGATGCTGGCACCCGCGTCGGCCTTGCTGGAGCCTTCGGTGACGTCTTCCGAGCGCGCCTCGGCCGGCTTGGCGTTGAGCATCTGCAGCGAGCTGATCAGGAGCAGGCAGCCGCCGCCGACCTGGAAACTGGCCAGCGAGATGTTGAAGAACTCGATGATCTTCAGCCCGAACAGCGCCGAGAGTGCGATGACGATGCCCGCCGTGCAGGCGCTGACCAGGATGGTCCGGCGCCGCTGCTGGCGCGTGAAGGCGGAGGTGAAATGGATGAAGAAGGGGACCACGCCGACCGGATTGACGATGGCCAGCAGCGCAACGAGAGGCTTGTAGATGTCCATGCTGGCGATTGTGGGTCAGGCGCTTCGCGTCAGTTCGCGCAGATAGTCCAATCCCGCCGCGCCGCGTGAGCCCCACCAGCTCAGCAGCTCGCCGTCGACGAGCTGCACCCGCGCCCGCGGGCACAGCGCTTGCGCGTCGGACAGGTGCCCGGTGCCGAAGCGATAGGGCTCGGAGCTCAGCAGCACGCGGTCGATGCGGTGCAGCCAGACCTCGTCGCCGCGCAGTGCGGGGTAGCGCCCGGCCCCCTGCTCGCCGCCGGATACGTCCGGCCAGGTGAGCCAGCCGCCTTCAGCCAGCAGCATCGAGATGTAGGTGTCGCGGGCCACCGTCATCCAGGGCTCGTGCCAGATCAGATAGAGCACGTTCTCGCGCGGCTGGGCCACTTCGCGGCAGCGCGCGAGGGCGGTGCGGAACTCGGCGGCGAGCGCCGCAGCCCGCTCGGTCACGCCAGGCTCGCCGGCAAAGGCCGTCCGCAGTTGCTCGAACAGCACCAGGTTGTCTTCCGGCCGGCGCGGGTGGGTCACGATGACCTCCGGCACGAACGCCCGCAGTGCCTCGGCTGTCTCGCGCCGGTTCTCGTCGACGTTGACGATGACGTGGGTGGGAGCGAGCGCCTTCAGCTTGGCAAGATTCACGTCCTTTGTGCCGCCCACCTTGGGCACCGCCGCGACGGCCTCGGCGGGGTGGATGCAGAAACCCGTGCGGGCGACCAGGCAGGGCCCCAGGCCCAGGGCCACCAGCGTCTCGGTCGCGCTGGGCACCAGGCTGGCGATGCGCGGCCTCATTCCTCGTCCGTGAGCGCCAGATAGACCGCGCAGCAGCCGCGCAGCCAGACCAGGGTCGGCAGCACCAGCGCGATGGCGAACACGACGCCGCCGCCGATCAGCGCGGCCAGTCCCAGCGATCCCCCCTGCAGCGGCACCCCGGTGGCGCCGAAGCCGCGCGGACCCAGCCCCATGACGCCCGCCAGCAACTGTCCGGCCGGTAGTTCCACCCCAGCGCCCAGGATGGCCAGGCCGGCCACCAGGCGGCCCCCGCTGACGACGACGAAGCTGACGGCGGCCGTGGCCAGCGCGGCCAGCAGGTAGACGGCCGCCATCAGCAGGGCCGTTTCGGGCAGGCCGTGGCGCAGGCGGCCGCGCAGGAAGGCCAGCACGCCGGTGCTGCGCTGGCCGGCCCAGACGGCCGGCCCGGCCAGCGGCCCGACGAGAACCACCAGGGCGAAGGCGATGCCGCCCAGCATCAGCACGCCCAGCGGCAGGACGATTGCCAGCAGCGGTGCACCCACCAGGGGCCAGCGAGTGGCCCACAGCAGGCCGGCCAGGGCGGCGGCGGCCAGCGCTGTCAGGGCCAGGCAGGCCAACAGGGCCAGCAGCACGCGGTGGCCGCTGCGCAGGGCGTCGGTGAACGCGTCCTGGGGGTCCCGCACCGGCAGGCCGCGGGCCTGGTCCATCAGCATCAGGCCGGTGGCGTTGACCCCGAAAAAGGCGACAGCCAGGGCCAGGCCCATCCAAAGTGCGCTGAGCAGGTTCTGCTCGCGCACCAGGGCGGACTGGGCCATGGCCAGCAGCAGGCCGGCGAAGCAGAACCCGGCCAGCAGGGCATAGAGGGCGCGCAGGTTGCGCAGCGCGTCGACGCTGGCGAGCACGCGGGAGAGGGCGGTAAGCAGACTGGGCGTCATGTATTCACGGTCGGGCGGGGATGGTATCGATGACGGCGCCATGACGCTCGGGAATCGCCAGGGTTTGTGCTAGATCGTAAAAACAACACTTGTCAGAGTGCCGTCCCGCAATCCCGGCACCCCGCCACCATAATCAATTGCCTGTGTCTGGACGCCGCACCTTCGCTTGAATGGTTCACGATGGGTTGAAGCTCCACATGGTTTTTTGATTTTGAGAAGAGAAGGGCTTCCCCATGGGAAACAAGCTTTACGTGGGCAACCTTGCCTACAGCGTGCGTGACGAATCGCTGCAAGAAGCGTTCGGTCAGTTCGGGACCGTGACCTCCGCAAAGGTCATGATGGATCGTGAAACCGGTCGCTCCAAGGGTTTCGGTTTCGTGGAAATGGGCTCGGATGCTGAGGCTCAGGCAGCCATCAACGGCATGAATGGCCAAGCCCTGGAAGGCCGCGCCATCGTCGTCAACGAGGCACGTCCTCGTGAAGAGCGTCCGGGCGGCTTCGGCGGCGGCGGTCGTTCGGGTGGCGGCGGCTACGGCGGTGGTGGCGGCGGCTACGGCGGCGGTGGCCGTTCGGGCGGCGGCGGCTACGGCGGCGGTGGTGGCGGCTACGGCGGCGGTGGCCGTTCGGGCGGCTACTGATCCGGGCCACTCGCAAGATATCTGAACAAAGCGCCTTCGGGCGCTTTGTTGTTTCTGCTTCCGGGCTGCCTTGGCTCGGGGGCTCAGTAGCCCAGCGTGGCCTTGGCGAACACCTCGTCGGTGCGAACTGCACCCGGCTGCTCGCGGGCCCGGTTCAGGCCCACGCTGACGACGCGGGACAAGCCGATCCGGTGCTGGAACATCAGCGACAGCACCCGCCCGACATCGTTCTGCGCGGCCAGGCCGGCGGCCGGGTCTTCGCGGCGGCTGAAATGCGTTTGCTGGCGAATCAGCCTCATCGAGTTGCGCGGCCCCAGGTGCAACACCAGCAGGCTCTGCGCGCTGCGGTCGGTGAAAGCGCGGCGGCCGTCCGGGCCGTCGACCCAGCCTATGCCGAAGCGCTGCTCATACTCCAGCCACCATCCGCCCGGCAACGGCGTTCGCATCTGGGCCTGCAGTTGGCCCTGCGCGCCCAGGCCGACGCGGTCGGCGTCGACATCCAGCCGCCGACCCCATTCGACCTCGGCGCTGACGTAGGTCAGCAGCTCGCCCGGGTTGGACTCCAGGCCCAGCAGCAGCGTGCGGGTCGGGTGCAGCCGGCCGCCGCTCTTTGCCCGGTGGCTGTCCAGACCCACGTGGCCCCAGACGCCGGTGTTGCGCGCCGCCGCGAACCAGAATCCCGGCTGCACCAGGCGGTCCAGCACCTGGCCGGCGGTGACGCCCAGCAGAGGGTCGGCCAGCGTGCGCGTCTCCTGCAGCTTGAGCTGGACCTCGCTCTCGTGCATGTCCACGCCGGCCAGCTCGCGAGGCCCCAGGCGCAGATAGCCGAAGGCCGACGCGCGGCGGATGGCGCTCTGGCTGACGAAACCGTTGTCGTTGGCGAAGCGAGGGCTTACTTCCTCGACATTGACGTTGGCCACCCAGTCGCCGTCGCGGTGGCGCCAGCCCAGCCAGGCGCGGTGCCCGCGCTCGCGGTTCACGCGCAGCACCTGGCCCGCTTCGTCCAGGCCGAGCGTCGTGTCGGACAGCAGCACATGGCCGCGCCACTGGTCGCTGTCGCCGACCCGCCAGACGCCGTCGCTGCCCACGACCTGCGTTGTCATGCCATGGCCAAAGTCGCGCAGCGACGCGAGGCCCGCGAGGCCGAACTGCCCCTGCCCGCCCAACTGCACGCGGCCGCGAGCGAAGGTGGCCTGCGAGCCGCCGGGCTGCACGCCGCTGCGTGTGGCGAACGCGCCGGCGCGCAGCAGCGGGCCGCCGCCGGCATCACGAAGATGCAGGGCCGTGGCTTCGGCTCCGGCACCGCGCCATGTGGCGCGCAGGCCCCAGTCGGGGTCGGTGATGGCGCGGGTGTAGAAGGCCGCGAGGCTGCGGTTCTCGCCGGACTCGTCGGCCTGAGTGGGGCCCACCACGTCGGCGCTCTCCAGGAAGAAGGGGCGCTTCTCAGGCACGCTGAGCGCGAAGCGCGTGTTACCGGCGAGCTGCGGCGCATCGAGCTCGACCTGCGAGAAGTCGGGATTTAGCGTCACGTCGAGCACCCAGTCCGCCCGCGGCCGCCACTTGAGCTCCGCACCCAGCGATGCCTTGCGGGCCCGCCGCGTGCCGTCTGCCTCGCTGACGTTGCGCGTGGCGCGCATGGTCAGCTCCGGGCGGAACGCCACGAAGCTCCGCTCGCGCACCTGCTCGACGAGATCGTCCAGCCCGTCCAGCGGCTGCAGTTCGGCGATGAAGCTCAGCGCGTCCTTGGTCAGCGCGGAGGCGCTGACGTTGAGTGTGCGGTCCTCGCGCGGGATGTTGCGGGCGACCATCACGCGCCAGGGGGCGCCATCCGCATGCGGGAAGCGCAGCGCAGCAAGCGGCCAGCGCAGCTCGACGCTGTAGCCGTCGACCAGCCGCACCGTCGCGGCGTCCACGTCGAAGTCGGGCGCCGAGTCCTCGCTGTCCTCCTCGGCGGAGAACAGGCCATCCTCGACGGCGCCGGCCGCGCTGACGCGCACGTACTGCGCCGTGCGACGGTGCCCGACGGGGTCGATGAGGATGGAGACGAAGTCCTGGTCGGCCTTGACCTGGTCGCGCCGGGCCAGCGGCGCGCGGATACGGCCGGGCTCGGGGTCCCAGGCGCGGATGCCGAAAACGAGGGCATCGCCGGTGACCAGCACCTGCACCGTCGTGCGCCAGCGTGCGGGCTGCTTGTCGGCGGGCAGGAACTGCGCGAAGCGCTCGTAGACCGGTGCACGTCGCCAGGCGTCGTCGTCCAGGCGGCCGTCGATGACCGGGGGCGGCTCGCCAGTGGCCAGGCGCAGTGCGGTGGGATATTGCGGCTCCGGGGTGTTGCCCCAGGCTGGCAGGGCCAGGGCAAGCAGGCCCGGGCCGAGGAGACGGAAGGTCATGGAAATCGTCCGAGAACGGCTACGCGCGCGGGCAGCAACCGCAGGAATCAGGTGGGGCGTGCGCAGCGCGCAGCCGGCGGACGGCGCTGCGTCAGATGGCAGCGCGCGGGCTCAGCAGGGGTGAAGCACCTTGGCCATGATGTCTTCCTGGGCTGCGTCGTGCAGCGCTCGGTACGAAGGCGCGCAGTGTAGCCAGGGCCTGTGCGCGTTGGCTACTCGCTCGCGCGCTTCTTGCGCGGCCGGCTGCCCAGCGCGCGGTCGTAGAGCCAGTTGGGCAGCAGTCGAAGGATCTTGGCCAGCACACCCATCTGCCAGGGGATGACGCGATAGCTGACCTGGGCACGGATGCTGCGGACGGCCTGGTCGGCGAAGTCATCGACCTGCATCAGGAAGGGCATGGAGTAGCGGTTGCCGCGTGTCAGCGGCGTGTCGATGTAGCCCGGCAGCAGCGTCACGACGTGCACGCCGAACGGCCGGCATTCACCGCGCAGGCTTTCGCAGTAGGCCACGACGCCTGCCTTGCTCGCGCAGTAGGCGCCATGCCCCGGCAGGCCGCGGATGGCGGCGACGCTGGCCACGCCCACCAGCGTGCCGGAGCGGCGCTCGTTCATCGCGGCGACGAAGGGGTGGAAGGTGGCGGCCAGGCCGACGTTGTTGGTCGCGAAGGTGCGACGCATCACGTCGAGGTCGTCGAAGTGGGCCGTGTCCATGCCGACGCTGATGCCGGCGTTGGCGATGACGACGTCGGGCAGGCCCTGGGCCGCGATGCATTCGCGGCCGATGCGGGCCATGGCGTCGAGGTCGGCGACATCTGCGCCATAAACCCTAAAGCGGGCGGCGTCGAGCCGTTGCTCTGCGGCCCAGCGCTGGACCTCGGCGGTGCGGCGGGCCACCAGCGCGAGGCGGGCACCGTCGCGGTAGTAGCGCAATGCCAGGGCCTGGCCGATGCCGCTGGACGCGCCGGTGATGAAGACGAGCTCGCTCATCGGCCGTCGCGCGATGCAATCTGCCCTTGGGCCCGGCCCGTGAAGCTGACCTGGCCCGTGAGGTGGCGGTACTCGAAGTTCCGCGTGTTCAGCGTCGAGCTGCCCTGGCGGATGGTGACGGGCAGGTGGGAGCGCAGGATCTCGCTGTTAGCCAGCGCCTGCAGGAACTCGCCGCGCACCTCCAGCTGGGCCGGCGCGTTCTCGCCCGAACCCGGTGGCAGGCGGCGCAGGCGCACGTCGCCGATCAGCTGCATGTCGCTACCGTCGCCATTGCTGATGGCGCGCTTGGCCTCGGCGATGGCCAGGCTGCCGTCTGGCGCGACGGCACGCACCCGGGCCTGGTCGATCTCGATGGTGTCGGTGTCGGGGTAGTGACGAAGCTCGGCGCCGGCAATCTGCACGTTGAGCCGGCCGTCCGCGCCGATGCGCTGGATCTCGAAATTCGCCATGCGGTAGTCGGGGATGTGGCGCGGCGGCGCCAGCTCGCCCGGGGTGTCCAGCAGCGGCGTGTTCTTCACCAGCCACCAAGTGCCGCTGGCCAGCAAGGCCATCAGCAGCAGCGGCAGGTAGTTGGACAGCAGGCTCTGGACGCGCCACAGCCAGGGCCGGGGCTTGGCAGCCCGCGGCGTGGCGAGGGGGAGGGCCGCGGGCGTCATGTCGGGGTGGTGCCGTCCAGCGTGGCGTGGTGTGCGTTCAGCAGGCGCTCATAGTGGCCTCCCGCCATCAGCAGGACGTCGCAGTACTCGCGCGCCGCGCCGTGGCCGCCGGCCGCGCGCGTGACGTGGTGAGCAATGGCCAGCACTTCGGCGTGGGCGCCGGGCGGGGCGCAGGCGAAGCCGGCGCGGGTCATCAGCGGCAGATCGGGCCAGTCGTCGCCCATGACGGCGACCTCGCCCCAGTGCACGCCGAGCCGGGCCAGCAGCGGCTCGGCGGCGGCGAGCTTGTCGCCAGCCCCGTAGACGGCGTGGGCCAGGCCCAGGTCGGCGACGCGGCGACGCACGGCGGGGCTGTCGCGGCCGGTGATGACCACGGGCGTGATGCCGGCCTGCTGCAGCGACTTCAGGCCGTGGCCGTCAAGCGTGCTGAAGGCCTTGAACTCCTCGCCGCGTTCACCGATGTAAATGCGGCCGTCGGTCAACACACCGTCGACGTCGAAGATGGCGAGCCTGATGGCCAGGCCGGAGCCCTGGGCCTTGACCAGCAGTTCGGGAGGAAAGCTCAGTGCGGCCATCAGATCACCTTCGCCCGCATCAGGTCGTTGATGCTGATCGCGCCGACGAGGCGCTGGTCCGTGTCCACGACGAGAACCACGGTGATGCGCGCGGCTTCCATCAAGTCGGCGGCATCCACGGCCAGCGCGTCGGCGCCAACGGTGCGCGGCCTGGGGTGGGCGACCTCGGCGGCAGTGAGGGCGCGCAGGTCGCGGCCCTGCTCGATGAGGCGGCGAAGGTCGCCGTCCGTGAAGATGCCCTGGACGTGGTCCTGGGCATCGACGATGACCGCCATGCCCAGGCTCTTGGCGCTCATCTCGCGCATCAGGTCGGTGAAGGCGGTGTCGGCGGCCACGCGAGGCAGGGCGTCGCCGCTGCGCATCAGGTCGCGCACATGGGTCAGCAGCTTGCGGCCCAGCGCACCACCCGGGTGGGAGCGGGCGAAGTCTTCGGCCTTGAAGCCGCGCGCATCCAGCAGGGCCACGGCCAGGGCGTCGCCCAGCGCCATCTGGGCCGTGGTGCTGGCGGTCGGAGCCAACTGCAGCGGGCAGGCTTCCTCGGCCACGGCACTGTCGAGCACGACGTCGGCATGGGCAGCCAGGCTGGACTCGGCACGCCCCGTCATTGCGATGACGGGCACGCCCAGGCGCTTGAGCACGGGCAGGATGGCGTTGAGCTCGTCGCTTTCTCCGGAATTGGACAGCGCCAGCACGACATCGCCGCCGGTGACCATGCCCAGGTCGCCGTGGGCCGCCTCGGCGGGATGGACGAAGAGGGCCGGCGTGCCGGTGGAGGCCAGGGTGGCGGCAATCTTGCGGCCGACGTGGCCGCTCTTGCCCATGCCCATGACGGCGACACGGCCATGGCAGGCCAGCACGGCCTGCACGGCGCTCACGAAAGCGTCGCCCAGACGCGGTGCCAGCTCGGCGAGGGCGCGGGCCTCGACCTCGAGCGCCTGGCGGCCGATGCGGATGGCGCGCTCGGCGGCAAAGACGGGTGAACTCATGCGGCCAGTGTAGACAAAGGCCCAGGCGGCCCTTGCGGGAGCTACCCCGGCGTGACTTCCATCGCATCCGGGCGAATACGGGGTGCAAGACGCCAGCCAGGTGCAAGGATTCGAGGCATCCGCCTCTCGACAATTCCGATCCATGCAGATCAGCCTGTCCTCGGTCCCCGCGCGCGCCGCCCGCCTGCCAGCCGGCGTGTGGGCCCTGCTGGTGGGCCTGGGGGCCTTGCTGGTCTGGGATGCCAGCGGACTGGACCTCTGGGTCATGCGTCAGGTGGGCAGCGCGGCCGGTTTTGCCTGGCGCGAGAACTGGCTCACGGTGCAACTGGTGCACCAGGGCGGCCGCCTGCTGTCCTGGCTGGCGGTCGCCTTCATCCTGCTTGCCAACCTGCGGCCCCGCCAGGTGCTGCCCGAGCTGACCCGGCGCGAACGGCTCGACTGGTTGCTGGCCACGCTGTTTTGCCTTGCCGCGGTGTCGCTCATCAAGCGCGCGAGCGTGACGAGCTGCCCCTGGGACCTGGCCGAGTTCGGCGGCACGGCCCACTACATCTCGCACTGGGCCTTCGGCTTGCGCGACGGCGGCGGGGGACATTGCTTCCCGTCCGGCCACGCCAGCGCGGCCTTTGCCTTCCTGGGCGGCGGCTGCGTGCTGGCCCGCGCCTACCCGCGGGCGGCAAGGGCCTGGCTGGCCGGCGTGATCTGCCTGGGCGTGGTCTACGGCGTCGGCCAGATGCTGCGCGGCGCCCACTATCCCAGCCACACGATGTGGACGGCATGGATCTGCTGGGCCGTGACGATGGTCGCCCTGCGCGCGCCGTCCTGGCTCACCAGGCGGCGTGCCGTCGCCTGAGGTCCTGTCCGCGGCTGCCGCCCACGCGGCTGCAAAGGGTTTCCACAGAGACGGGTGATCGGCCGTCGGCCTAGACTGGCCCGACAAATCGCACCACGGAGGAGACGCCCGTGCAGCGGACCGACATCTCGGACCCGGCCTATTTCCACAAGGTCGTAGATTGCCAATGGGCCTGTCCGGCGCACACGCCGGTGCCCGAGTACATCCGGCTCATCGCCCAGGGCCGGCATGACGAGGCCTACTGGGTCAACTGGGTCAGCAACGTCTTTCCCGGCGTGCTGGGTCGAACCTGCGACCGACCCTGCGAGCCGGCCTGCCGGCGCGGCCGCGTCGAGGAACAGCAGGCCGCCAAGCCCGAGCCCGTCGCGATCTGCCGCTTGAAGCGGGTGGCGGCGGACAGCAAGACCGACGAGTTCCGCGCCATGCTCCCCAAGCCCGCCGCCCGCAACGGCAGGCGGGTGGCCTGCGTGGGGGCGGGGCCGGCGTCGCTGGCGGTGGCGCGCGACCTGGCGCTGGAGGGCTATGCCGTCACCGTCTTTGACGGCGAGGCCAAGCCCGGCGGCTTCATCCGCACGCAGATTCCCCGCTTTCGGCTGCCGGAACGCGTCATCGACGAGGAGTGCGGCTACATCCTGGGCCTGGGCGTCGAGTGGCGTGCCGGGCAGCGCATCGCCTCCATGAAGGCGATGCTGGCCGACGGCTGGGATGCCGTGTTCGTCGGCTGCGGCGCACCGCGAGGGCGAGACCTGCAACTGCCCGGGCGGCAGGAGGCCGCGGGGCGCATCCACATCGGCATCGACTGGCTGTCCAGCGTCAGCTTCGGCCACGTGACGGCGGTGCAGCCGCGCGTCATCGTGCTGGGCGGCGGCAACACGGCCATGGACTGCTGCCGTTCGGCGCGGCGACTGGGGGCCAGCAGCGTGACGGTGGCCGTGCGCAGCGGCTATGCGCAGATGAAGGCATCCCCCTGGGAGAAGGAAGACGCCGAGCACGAAGGCATCCCCATCCTCGACTTCCATGTGCCGCTGGCTTTCGAGCACGTCGACGGCAGGCTGACCGGCATGCGTTTCAAGAAGGCGCAGACGGGCGATGAAATCGTCATCCCTTGCGACGAGGTGCTGATCGCCGTCGGGCAGGAAAACGCCTTCCCGTGGATCGAGCGCGATGCGGGCATCGCCTTCGGCGAGAACGGGCTGCCGGAGCTGGACGGGCAGAGCTTTCAGTCCACGCTGCCCCACGTCTTCTTCGGCGGCGACGCCGCCTTCGGGCCCAAGAACATCATCACGGCCGTGGCCCACGGCCATGAGGCGGCCGTCTCCATCGACCGGCTGTTGCATGGCGAAGACCCGCGCCAGCGGCCCGCGCCCCATGTGAACCTCGTGTCGCAGAAGATGGGCATTCACGAGTGGAGCTACGACAACGCCATCACGCTGGACCTGCGCAGCAAGGTGCCCTGGGCCGCGGCCGAGAAGGCGCTGGCCAGCATCAAGGTGGAGGTGGAGCTGGGCTTCGATGCCAAGACCGCGTTGAAGGAGGCGCAGCGCTGCCTGAACTGCGACGTGCAGACCGTGTTCGCGCCCAAGCTGTGCATCGAGTGCGATGCCTGCGTCGACATCTGCCCGATGGACTGCATCACGTTCACGGACGATGGGCCGGATCTGCGCGAGCGGCTCAAGGCGCCGGCGCTGAACCTGATGCAGGACATCTATGTGGAGGGTGGCCTGAAGACCGGGCGCGTGATGGCCAAGGACGAGGACGTCTGCCTGCATTGCGGCCTGTGCGCCGAACGATGTCCCACCGGGGCCTGGGACATGCAGAAATTCCTGCTGGTCACGGCCAAGGCCGGCGCCGGCTGCCGCGACGTCGCAGCCCGCAAGGAGGTCGCATGAGTCGCATCGAGGCCGTCAACGACTTCGTCGTCAAGTTCGCCAACGTCAACGGCTCGGGCTCGGCGTCGGCGAACGAGCTGTTCGCGCGGGCCATCCTTCGCATGGGCGTGCCTGTCAGCCCGCGCAATATCTTCCCGAGCAACATCCAGGGTCTGCCGACCTGGTACGAGGTGCGCGTCTGCGAGGCGGGCTGGCTGGGCCGGCGCGGCGGCGTGGACCTGATGGTGGCTATGAACCCACAGACCTGGGCCCAGGACGTGGCCGAGATCCAGCCTGGCGGCTATCTGTTCTACGACTCCACCAAGCCCATGCCGGCCAGCGCCTTCCGTGCGGACATCCACGTGATCGGCATGCCGGCCACGGCCATCTGCAACGCCACCTACGACGTGCCGCGCGAGCGCACGCTGTTCAAGAACATCCTCGTGCTGGGCGCGCTCAGCGAGCTGATGGGCATCGAGGCCGCCGTCATCGAGAGGCTCTTCGCGGAGCAGTACAAGGGCAAGGAGCGGTTGCTGGACTCCAACGTGCGCGCGCTGCACGCCGGCCGCGAGTTCGCGCGCGACCACCTTTCGGTGCAGCCCTTCGGATTGAAGGTGAAGAAGGCCGACGCCGTGGGCGACAAGGTCTTCCTGGAAGGCAATGCCGCGACGGCGCTGGGCTGCGTGTATGGCGGGGCTACCGTCTGCGCCTGGTATCCGATCACGCCCTCATCGTCGGTGGCCGAGGCTTTCGAGAAATACGCATCCAAGTTTCGCGTCGACGCCGGGACGGGCGAGAAGCGCTACGCCATCGTTCAGGCCGAGGACGAGATCGCCTCCATCGGCATCATCACCGGCGCCGGCTGGAACGGCGCGCGGGCCTTCACGGCCACCTCCGGCCCCGGCGTGTCGCTGATGACCGAGTTTCTGGGGCTGGCCTATTTCGCGGAGATCCCCTTTGTCGTCATCGACGTGCAGCGCGGCGGCCCGAGCACCGGCATGCCCACGCGCACGCAGCAGGCCGACCTGCTCAGCAGCGCCTATGCGTCTCACGGCGACACGCAGCATGTGCTGCTGCTGCCCGAGGACCCGCGCGAGTGCTTCGAGTTCGCGGCCACGGCGCTGGACCTTGCCGAGCGGCTGCAGACGCCGGTGTTCCTGATGAGCGACCTCGACATCGGCATGAACCAGCGCCTGTGCGCGCCGTTGGCCTGGGACGACGAGCGCCGCTACGACCGCGGCAAGGTCATGACGGCCGAGCAGCTCGAGGCCGGCACGCCCTTCGCGCGCTACAAGGACGTCGACGGCGATGGCATCCCCTGGCGCACGCTGCCGGGCACGCATCCGAGCCTCGGTGCCTACTTCACGCGCGGCACGACGCGTAACGAGGCGGCCATCTACTCCGAGCGTGGCGACGACTACATCCGCAACGTGGAGCGCCTGCGCACCAAGTTCGCCACCGCGGCACTGCTGGCACCCCAGCCGTTGGTACGGGCAGCCGCGCAGAAGACGCGCGTCGCCGTGATGTACTTCGGATCCACCTCGCCAGCCATGGACGAGGCGCTGGCCGCGCTGGCCGAGGCCAGCATCCACATCGACGCGATGCGGCTGCGTGCCTACCCCTTCCCGCCCGCCGTGGCCGAGTTCATCGCCGCCCACGACACGGTCTTTGTCGTCGAGCAGAACCGGGACGCGCAGATGCGCCGCCTGCTCGTCAACGAGCTGGAGGTCGCGCCGGCGCGGCTCACGCCGGTGCTGCACTTCGATGGCACGCCCATCACGGCCCGCTTCATCACCGACGCGATCACACGGCACGTGCACGCGTTGGCCACCGCCCCGAGGAGCGCGGCATGACCTACCTCGCCAAGCCCAGGCTCCACCACCCCAGCCTGACCAAGAACCAGGTCGGCTACACGCGGCGCGACTACGAGGGCAAGGTCTCCACGCTGTGCGCCGGCTGCGGGCACGACTCCATCTCCGGCGCCATCGTGCAGGCCTGCTGGCAGCTCGACATCGAGCCGCATCGCGTGGCCAAGCTCAGCGGCATCGGCTGCTCCAGCAAGACGCCCGACTATTTCCTCGGCGCCAGCCACGGCTTCAATACCGTGCACGGTCGCATGCCCAGCGTGCTGACCGGCGCCTACCTGGCCAACCGCGAGCTGCTGTACCTGGGCATCTCGGGCGATGGGGACTCGGCCTCGATCGGACTGGGCCAATTCGCGCACGCGATGCGCCGCGGCGTGCGCATGGTCTACATCGTCGAGAACAACGGCGTCTACGGCCTCACCAAAGGCCAGTTCAGCGCGACGGCCGACAAGGGATCGGTCGCGAAGAAGGGGGCCACCAACAACGACACCGCCATTGACCTGGCGGCGCTGGCGCTGCAACTGGGTGCCAGTTTCGTCGCGCGCAGCTTCTCGGGCGACAAGACCCAGCTCGTGCCCCTCATCGAGGCGGCCATCCGCCATGGCGGCGCGGCCTTCATCGATGTCATCAGTCCCTGCGTGGCCTTCAACAACCACGCCGGTTCCACGCGCAGCTACGACCATGTGCGCGAGCACAACGAGGCGCTCAACCGCATCGACTTCATCGACCTTGCGGCCGAGCAGATCGAGCCTGACTCGCCCGACGTCATCGACGTGCCCCAGGCCGACGGCACGACGCTGCGCCTGCGCAAGGTCGCCGCCGACTACGACCCCACCGACCGGCTCGCCGCGATGAGCGCGATGCAGTTGCGCGCCGCGGCCGGCGAGATCGCCACGGGCCTGCTCTACGTCGATCCGGCGGCCAAGGACTGGCACGCGGCCCAGCGCACTGCGGCGCAGGCGTTGAACAGCTTTGGTGAAAAAGAACTCTGCCCCGGCGCGGCGGGACTGGCAAAGATCAACGCCAGCCTGAGATGATCCGGGGCCATGCGCCCATCCCATCTCAGCCTCCTTGCCGCCGCTCTGCTGCTGGCCGCCTGCGCCAGCTCCAGCCAGGACAAGGTCACCAACGCCGCCACGACCCCGCTCTCCGACCTCAATGTCGTCCGCGCCGACATCCCCGACGTGCTCAAGGCCGCCGCCGCCGCGCCCTATGCCGTGCCGGCGGACGCGAGCTGTGGCGGCCTTGCCGCGGGCATCCGCTCGCTGGATGAGGTCCTCGGCCCCGACATCGACGCGCCCGCGACCGCCGGCAATGCCGGGTTGCTGGAGCGTGGCGAGGATGCGGCCACCGGGGCGCTGCAACGCACGGCCGAAGGCGTCATTCCGTTCCGTGGCTGGGTGCGCAAGCTGACCGGTGCCGAGCGCTACGCCCGCCAGGTCAGTGCCGCCATCACGGCCGGCGGCGTGAGGCGCGGCTTCCTGCGCGGACTCGCGGCCGCGAAGGCCTGCACGGCGGCGCCGGCGAAGTCGGTCTAGTCGCCGGGCATACCCGAGTTGGCGGCCCGCGGAGGCGGGGCGCCAACCCGGCCATCAGTTGCATGCCGAGGCGATCGGACCAGTCGCTCGTCGTGACATGTGCGGCTGCTAGGCTGCGCCCCTCCCAGAAAAACAAGAGCGCCGATGCGCATCCTGACTGCCCTGCTTCTGCTGTTTCTCGGCCTGTTCCCGTTGGTGGCCAGGGCCGAGCTTGATCCGATGGCCGAACCGCGCTTTGTCACGGCGGGCGGCAGCACGGCCATCGTCGATGGCATCGTCGCGGCGCTCGCCCAGGACGATCGCGGGCTGATCTGGGTGGGCACCAGCGTCGGCCTGGTGCGATACGACGGTTACCAGACGCGCGCCTTCCCGATGACGGAGATGGGCGCTTCCGGCAGCCGGGCGAACCGTTTCCTGCGCGTGCTGCTGGCGGACCGGGGCGGCGTGCTCTGGGCCGGCAGCGCCAGCGAGGGCCTGGCCCGCTTCGACACGCTGACCGAACGGTGGACCTTCCTGCACCATGACCCGGCCGTGCCCGGCTCGATCACGCCAGGCGCTGTGCAGCGCCTGGCGCGTGCCCACGACGGCCGCATCTGGGTCGGCCTGCTGGGCGGGCTGGATCGGCTGGACCCGACCACCGGCAGCTTCGAGCATTTCCGTGCTGGCGACGCCAGCGGCCTGCCCGACGATCGCATCGGCGCGCTGTTGGTGGACCGCGAGGGGGACCTCTGGGTAGGGACCGGCCATGGCCTGGCGCGGCTGCGCGCTGGCGGACAGCGCTTCGAGCCCATCGAAGGGGGATGGGCCGTCAATGCGCTGGCCCAGGGCGTCGACGGCCGCATCTGGGTCGGCACGCGTGACGGCCGGCTGCTGCTGCTGGACCGCGAGGCGCGCGTCGCACCGCAGTCGCTGCAGGCTGGGGAGGGGACCCGGCCCTCGCCGGTCCTGAGCCTGCTTGGCCCCGCCGAGGGCAGCGGTGACGGCGAGGTCTGGGTCGGGCGAGTCACCGGTGTCGAGCTGCGTGCCGCCGACGGGCGCCTGCTGCAACTGCTCAAGCGCAACCAGCGCCGCCCCTGGACGCTTGGCGGCACCGACTTCCATGCGCTGCTACGCGACCGTGCCGGCACGCTGTGGGTGGGGGGCTACGGTGGCGGCCTGCAGCGCTACGACCCCGAGAGCAAGGGCATGTGGGTGCGCCGCCAGGACGACGACCCCGCCAGCCCGCTGGCGGACACCGACGTGCGCAGCGTGCTTCAGCTGGGCAGCGGCGAAATCTGGCTGGGCACGCTGGAACGCGGCATCGCCATCGTCGACCCGCAGTTGCGCCTGGTCGGCGCCATCCGGCCGGACACCCGGTTCAGCGGATTGATCGCCGCGCTGGCCCAGGCAAAGGACGGCACGGTCTGGGCCGGCACCGAGGGCGGTCAGCTGTACCGATTCGATGCACATCGGCGCCTGGTCGAAGTGCGCTCCACCATCCAGTCGCGCGTGCGCCGGCTGCTCACCGACCGCGACGGAACGCTGTGGGTGGGCACCTCCGATGGCCTGTACCGCCTGGCGCCCGGCGCGGCCGAGCTGGAGCGGCTGCCGCTGGCGGGAGGCAAGCGCCTGGGCGGCAACGTCAACGCCCTGGGTCAGGCCGCCGATGGTGGTCTCTGGGTGGGAGCCGAGGCGGGCCTGTTCCAGCTGGTCAACGGCACGCTGCGCCCGGCCGGCGGCGGCTTGCCGCAGGAGGGCGTGCTGGGCCTGCTGATCGACGCCCGCGGCGTGCTGTGGGTGGACCTCAGCACCGGCCTGTTCCGCCGTGCGCCGGGCGCGGACTTTGAGCGCGTGGGGGAGCCGGGGCGCAGTTTCGGCGCCAATCTGCTGGCCGATGCCAAGGGCCGCGTCTGGACGCACCGGGGCATGTACGACCCGGGCACGCGGGTCGTCACCGAGTTCGGTCGCATTGACGGTGTGGACATCGGGACCGGCTGGTTCCGCGCCTATGGCGAGCTGGCCGACGGCCGCATGCTGTTCGGCGGCAGCACCGGTCTGCTGGTTGTGGAGCCTGAGCGCTTTCGCCGCTGGGCCTTCCGGCCGCCCGTCGTGGCGACCGGGCTGCGCATCGACGGCGGCAGCCAGCCGGCCGGCCAACTGCGCGAGGGCTTGACGCTGGCGGCCCGTCAGCGCGCTTTTTCGGTGGAGTTCGCCGCGCTGGACTACAGCGCGCCGGCCGAGAACCTCTACCGCTACCGGCTGCAGGGCTATGACGAGGACTGGATTTCGACCGGCGCGGAGCTGCGCGTCGCCAGCTATGCCAACCTGGCGCCCGGCCGCTACACGCTGGAGGTGCAGGGCAGCAACCGCCTGGGCGACTGGACCGACGAGCCGCTGCGCATCGACGTCGACGTGCAGCCAGCCTGGTGGCAGGCCTGGTGGACGCGCACGCTGGCCGTGCTGCTGGCCGTGCTGGGCATCTATGGCCTGGTGCAGTGGCGCACGCGCGAGCTGGAGCGACGCCAGGTCGAGCTGGAGCGGCGCGTGCAGGAACGCACGGCCGAGCTGGAAGCGCTGTCCGAGGCGCTGAAGGAGTCCAGCCTCAGCGACCCACTGACCGGCCTGCACAACCGGCGTTACCTGACCCAGCACATCGATGCCGATGTCGCCGTCGCGCTGCGCCGCCATGCGGCGGGCGTGGTGCGCTCGGACAACGCCGACCTGGTGTTCATGCTGGTGGATGTGGACCACTTCAAGCACGTCAACGACCGCCACGGCCACTCGGCCGGCGATGCAGTGCTGGTGCAGATGCGCCAGCGGCTGCGCGAGGTCTGCCGCGACAGCGACCACATCGTGCGCTGGGGCGGCGAGGAGTTCCTCGTTGTGGCCCGTGACGGCTCGCGCGAGCATGCGGCGGACCTGGCCGAGCGGCTGCGCCGCGCCGTGGCCGGCCGACCGTTCGAGCTGCCCGACGGCCAACAGCTGACGCGCACCTGCTCGATCGGCTTTGCCTGCTTCCCGCTGGCGCCGGCCCATCCGCAGGCCCTGGACTGGAGCGCCGTCATCGACGTCGCCGACGCCGCGCTCTACGAAGCCAAGCGCAGCGGCCGCGATCGCTGGGTGGGTGTGCTGGCCGCCGACCCGGACCTCGATGCTGACGCGCTGCGCGAGCTGTTCACCCGCCCGCCGGCACAGTGGATGGCCAGCGAGCGACTGCGGGTGCTCAGGGGCGAGGGCTGATGTCGGGCAGCGCCGGCCCCCAGCCCAGCGGCGCCGGCAATGCCGCCAGGATGCGCTGGCGCAGCGGCGCGTAGGCCTCGTCCACCGGCTGGCCCGCGCGTGGCGCGAGCGGGTCCCGGTGGCTGCCGAAGGCCTCGTCGAGCTCCACCCAGTCCTCGGCGCTGAAGGCCGCCGCCGCGCGCGGCAGGATCTCGGTCTCCTCGCGCTTCATGTGGTTCAGATAGCGGGCCGTGTAGACCTTGAGCTGATGTTCGAACTTCTCGCGCCGGACCTCGCCCATCTGCTCCCAGGCCAGCAGCGTGTGCTGCAGCTCGCGGATGGCACGCTCGCCCTGGGCGTGGTCGGCATCCAGGTCGTCCAGCACGTCGCGCAGCTCCGGTGCCAGCGCGCGCAGCTTGGGGAACAGCAGCTCGCTTTCTTTTTTGTGATGCAAGCGTTCCGGAAATTCGTCGACATAGAACAGCATGGCCCGCAACGCGCCGAAGTCGGGCGCCGTGCCGGCGCGGCGCTGCGTGTCCAGCAGCAAGGGCAGGGTGCGCAGCATGGCCGCGAGCGCATCGTGCTCCGCGCGGATGATGCGCACTGCCAGGGGCATGGTCGAGGAAGGCATGGGTCGAGCGTCGCGCTTTGCGGGTCCAGGGGCCTTGCTCTGGATCAAGGCCCGTCCAACCGCCCCCGTAAAATCCCGGGTTTTGCCCCTCAGCCCAAGGAAAGCCCCGGCCATGACTGCAACGACCGCCTCCCCCACTCTCATGGCCAACGCGATCCGCGCCCTCGCGATGGATGCGGTGCAGGCGGCCAACTCGGGCCACCCGGGCGCCCCCATGGGCATGGCGGACATCGGCGTGGCGCTGTGGGCGCGTCATCTGAAGCACAACCCGGCCAACCCGCACTGGGCCGACCGCGACCGCTTCGTGCTCTCCAACGGCCATGGCTCCATGCTGATCTATGCGCTGCTGCACCTGACGGGCTATGACCTGCCCATCGAGGAGCTGCGCAATTTCCGCCAGTTGCACAGCAAGACGCCGGGCCACCCCGAGGTCGGCATCACCGCCGGCGTCGAGACGACGACCGGCCCGCTGGGTCAGGGCGTGACCAACGCCGTGGGCCTGGCCTTGGCCGAGAAGCTGCTGGCGCGCGACTTCAACCGCGACAAGCACGTCATCGTCGATCACCACACCTATGTGTTCCTGGGCGACGGCTGCCTGATGGAAGGCATCAGCCACGAGGCCGCTTCGCTGGCCGCCGCGTGGAAGCTGAACAAGCTGATCGCCATCTACGACGACAACGGCATCTCCATCGACGGCCAGGTCGCGCCCTGGTTCGGCGACGACACGGCCAAGCGCTTCGAGGCCTACGGCTGGAACGTCGTCGGCCCGGTGGACGGCCATGACGTCGGCGCCGTCGACAAGGCCATCGCCAAGGCCAAGAAGAGCGCCGACAAGCCCACGCTCATCGTCGCCAAGACGGCCATCGGCAAGGGCTCGCCCAATCGCGCCAACACGGCCAAGGCCCACGGTGAGCCGCTGGGCGCCGAAGAGATCAAGCTGACGCGCGAGGCGCTGGGCTGGACGCACGAGCCCTTTGCCATTCCGGCCGACGTTTACGCCGCCTGGGACGCCAAGGCTGCTGGTGAGAAGGCCGAAGCCGCCTGGGATGTGCGCTTCGACGCCTATGCCGAAGCCCACCCCGAGCTGGCCGCCGAGTTCCAGCGCCGCATGGCCGGCGTGCTGCCCGCCGACTTTGCGCAAATCGCCGTCGACGCCGTTGTCAAGGCGCACGCCGAGGCGCAGACCGTCGCCAGCCGCAAGGCCAGCCAGCTGGCGCTGGAAGCCTTCACACTGAAACTGCCCGAAATGCTGGGCGGCAGCGCCGACCTGACCGGCTCCAACCTGACCAACACCAGCTCGACGCCGAGCCTGCGCTTCGAGGCCAACGGCACGCCCAACAACGGCCGTCACATCAACTACGGTGTGCGCGAGTTCGGCATGGCCGCCATCATGAACGGCATCGCGCTGCATGGTGGCTTCATTCCCTATGGCGGCACCTTCCTGACCTTCAGCGACTACAGCCGCAACGCCATCCGCATGGCTGCGCTGATGAAGACCCGCGTCATCCACGTGATGACGCACGACTCCATCGGCCTGGGTGAGGATGGCCCGACGCACCAGTCCATCGAGCATGTTGCCAGCCTGCGCCTCATCCCGGGCCTGGACGTCTGGCGTCCGGCCGACACGACCGAGACCGTTGTGGCCTGGACCATGGCCCTCGGGAACGCGCAGCGTCCCAGCCTGCTGGCCCTCAGCCGCCAGAACCTGACCTACTCGCCCAAGACCAACGTCGACGAGATCGCCAAGGGCGCCTACGTGCTGGCCGAGCCCGCGAAGGGCAAGGCCAAGGCCGTCCTCATCGCGACGGGCTCGGAAGTGCAGCTGGCCATGGCCGCCAAGGCGCTGCTGGCCGAGGAGGGCATCAAGGTGCGCGTCGTGTCCATGCCGTCCACCAACGTGTTCGACCGCCAGGACAAGGACTATAAGAAGAGCGTGCTGCCCAAGGGCCTGCCGCGCGTGGCCGTCGAGATGGGCGTGAGCGACTTCTGGTGGAAATACGGCGTGGACGCCGTCGTCGGCATCGACACCTTCGGCGAATCGGCGCCGGCCGGCGTGCTGTTCAAGCATTTCGGCTTCACGCCGGAGAACGTCGCGGCGACCGTCAAGGCCGTGCTGAAGAAGAAATGATGCCTGCCCCGAGGGCGTGAATCTTTCCGCCGGGCGGGCGACGGCGATGCGGCAGACTCCCCCCGGTTCCAACCGCGCGGGAGGCGCATTCATGAAGCTCGTGTCAGTGAGGTGGTGCAGTTGGGTGGTTCTGGCAGGCTTGGCCGGCCTGGCCCAGGCGCAGACCGAGGTGAGCGCCAAGTCCGAGGCGCAGTCCCTGGCATGCCTGGTCAAGCCCTCGGATCCGCCACGCTTTCCGGCCCGCCACAAGCTCGACCACGGCTTTGGCGGGATGCGGGTGATGCTGACGTTCAGCAAGCCGGATGCCGCGCCGCAGGTGGAAGTCCTGTTCAACTCGGCCCGCGAGGACATGCAGGACGAGATGCACCGCTACGTCCGGCAATACCGCCTGCCCTGCCTGACGCCGCAAGACGGTGCAGTCCAGGCGGTGCAGGAGTTCAGCTTCACCAACACCGACCGCGATGCCACGCCGTTGCCCGCCGCGAGTCGCAAGGCGGGCCCGCCCTTCTGCCTGGTCATGCCCCGGCGTGACATGGAGGGGTGGTCCAGCTTCGTGCGCCAGGAGGTCGAGCATGTCGTCGTCACCGCGACATTCACCGGTGATGGCCAGCAGCCGCCCGAGGTCAAGATCATCCATTCCACGGGATCGGCCCGCGCCGAGGCGGCTGTGCGGGCCCGCCTGGCCGAATACCGCATGCCTTGCCGTACTGGCCAGGAGGCGGCGCAGAGTTTCCAGCAGCAGTTCAGTCATTTCCCGGCGGGCCACCGGCGCCACGTCTTCAAACGCGAGGCGTTTGGGCTGACAGAGTTCCTGGGCATGACGCGCGAGCCGCGCCAGCTGAAGGCGCTCTATGACTTCCAGAGCATGGGATGCCCGTTCAAGGTGACCTACAGGGTCTACGGCGGTGCGGTGCCGAACGAGGCCTTGGTCAGGGGACCGAAGGACCCCAACCGGCTGCCGTTCCTGAGCTGGTTGGCGGGGTTGCAGCTGGCGTTCCGCGACGACCGGCAGGCCCGAGACCTGTTCGGCAGCGAACTGCAGATCGACGTTCCCTGCGGACTGCTCGACCTCAAAGGCGAAGCCAGTTGAATCCGGCAGACCTGCAATGTCGGCTTGCTCTGGCAGCCGCAACTTCGCGTTCGACACGGTGAGCTGCCCCTCGCGGCTGCGCTTCGGGCTCGGGCGGCCGGCCTGTGCGAACAACGTCGGCGATACCGGCACGCCCAACCCGAACCGTCGCGGCTTCATCGCCTGGATGGAAGAGCTGGAGCTGGCACTGACTGGCGCGAGCAGTACGAGAGCCTGTTGAGCAGCGAGGCGCTCATCGACGTGCCCAGCGGCACGATCAAACTGGGTTGAGGTGATGATGAAAACGATGACGCAGATTCTCACTCGCCGTGCGGCGGCGCTTTGCATCAGCGTGCTGACTGCCTGGGTCGGCATCGCCCATGCGGCCGATCCTGATGCGGACCCAAGGAGCACGAGGGGGGAACGGCACCTGGCCTGCTTGCAAGCGCCGATGCTGACCGCGTTGGAGGTGCCGGCACCGCCCGATGGATCGCCGCGTTTGCTTCGCGCGCGGCTGACCTTCACGGCCGGCGATGTCGAGCCAACGGTCGAATGGCTCTGGAAGGATGCCCCGGGCGCTGTTGCCCCGCTGGAGCAACAACTTCGGGGCTATCGCATCCCCTGCTTCGAGCCTGGTGGCGGCCCGCAACTGGTGGTGCAGGAGTTCTGGGTGACGCCCGGTACGGGCAAGTTGGAAGTTGGCCAGGTCTGGCCGACGGTCTCTGCGGGGCAGCCATCGTCCTGCTATGTCCGGCTTGAGACGAACTTTGAGGCGAGTCGCCCGCTGCCGAAGATCGCCAAGGCGCTGGTCTACTTTCGATTCGTCGAGGGCCGTGAGGCGCCCGTGATGGAAGTTGCGTATCACGTCGGTCCGCCCGCCTTTCTCCATAGCGTGCGCAGTCAAATCGAGACTTATCGCCGTTGCCCCGATGGGCGAACCACCAGCAGCTGGCATCAGCAACTCTTTACGCACTTGCCAGACACCGCCGGCCAACCGACGTTCAAGCCCATGGAATTTCGGGCTTTCCTGAGCAAGGTCAAGGATGCCGAGAAATTGCGCGCGCATTTCGATCTCAGCACCATGCGCTGCCCGTTTCAGGTGAGATGGACCATGTATCAACCAGCCCTGCCGAACGAGGCAGTCGCGATGGGCGAAATGGACGACAACCGCAAAGTGTTCCTGGGCTGGTTGGGCAGCCTCAGGCTCGACCTGCCGGCCTCAACCGAGGCAGTGACGTTCGGCGAGTCGATGACGATCACTGTTCCTTGTCTGCTGATCAACTTGCAACCGCAGAGATGATGCAAGGCGCCCCGCCGGTGAAATCACGCCGAAACCAGCGCAACTGGTGAATCACCGAGAATCCCGCTCGCGCAGAATTTTTCATCCTTTGGAGACTCTTCCATGACCATCAAGATCGGCATCAACGGCTTCGGGCGTATCGGGCGCATGGTGTTCCGTGCCGCCGTCGCGAATTTCAAGGACATCGAGGTCGTCGCGATCAACGACCTGCTGGAGCCGGACTATCTGGCCTACATGCTCAAGTACGACAGCGTGCACGGCAAGTTCGACGGCGAGGTTTCGGTGGACGGCAACACGCTCGTCGTCAACGGCAAGAAGATCCGCCTGACCGCCGTGAAGGACCCCTCCGAGCTGAAGTGGGCCGAGGTCGGAGCCGATATCGTCGTCGAAGCCACCGGTATCTTCCTGGACAAGGCCGGCGGTGAGAAGCACCTGGCTGCCGGCGCGAAGAAGGTCATCTTCTCGGCCCCCTCGAAGGATGAAACGCCGATGTTCGTGTTCGGCGTGAACCACACCAAGTACGCTGGCGAGGCCATCATCTCCAACGCGTCCTGCACCACCAACTGCCTGGCCCCGCTGGCCAAGGTGCTGAACGACAAGTGGGGCATCAAGCGCGGCCTGATGACCACCGTGCATGCCGCCACCGCCACGCAAAAGACCGTGGACGGCCCCAGCAACAAGGACTGGCGCGGCGGCCGCGGCATCCTGGAGAACATCATCCCCAGCAGCACCGGCGCCGCCAAGGCCGTCGGCAAGGTCATCCCCGAACTGAACAAGAAGCTGACCGGCATGAGCTTCCGCGTGCCGACCAGCGACGTGTCGGTCGTCGACCTGACTGTCGAGCTGCTCAAGGATGCCAGCTACGAAGAGATCTGCGCCGAGTTCAAGGCCCAGAGCCAGGGCGCGCTGAAGGGCGTGCTGGGCTACACCGAAGACAAGGTCGTCGCGACCGACTTCCGCGGTGATGCCCGAACCTCCATCTTCGACGCCGATGCCGGCATCGCACTGGATGGCACCTTCATCAAGCTGGTGTCCTGGTACGACAACGAGTGGGGTTATTCGAACAAGGTCCTGGAAATGGTCCGCGTCGTCAACGGCTGAGCCGCCTGACCCTGCCGCTCAAGGCCGGTCGATCGCAAGGTCGGCCGGCCTTGCTGCTTTCTTGCTCGGCACATTTGTTTGCCGATCGGGGTGGGGGGCGCACCTAAACTGGCGCCCCGCACCGCAAGAGCTCGCCGTCATGAAGTCCCTGTGCCCGTTGCTGATCGCCACCCTGGCCGTGCTGGCCGCGCCAGGCGCGAAGGCCCAGACTGCGCAGGACTTCGACAGCGAGGCCCGGGTCATCGTGCGCTTCAAGCCGCAGGCCCACAGTGTTCGGGTCCGGGCCATGGCGCTGCGGGCCACGCGGCTCGAGGCGCGCGAAATCGCTCAGACGCGCGCCACGGCACTGGGGCAGCGCACCGGCCAGCGGCTGGCGGCCGGCATCAGTCTGGACGAGCGCACCCATGTCGTCGTTGCCAAGGGCCTGAGCGGCGCCCAGCTCGCCAAACGGCTGGCGGCGGACAGCGAGGTCGAGTTCGTCGCCGTGGACCAGCGCCGCAAACACACGCGGCTGCCCAACGATCCGCTGTTCGGCGGCGCGACCGTTAATCCGGAGTCCACGGTCGGCGGCGTCCAGGCACGCACCATCGACCAGTGGTATCTGAAGGCGCCGAGCGCCACGCCCGGCCAGGTCGTCTCCAGCGTCAACGCGCCGGCGGCCTGGGACGTCATGACCGGCTCGTCCGGCGTCATCGTCGCCGTGCTCGATACCGGCGTGCGCGCTGACCATCCCGACTTGGCAGGCCAGTTCGTGGCGGGCTACGACATGATCGGCTTCGGCAGCCCGGGCACGACGGCCACGGCCATCGCCAACGACGGCGGCGGACCCGATGCCGACCCCTCCGACCCCGGCGACTGGGTCACCCAGGCGGACATCGACGGCAAGCAGCTGGGCAGCGGCTGTGACGCCACCGACATTGGCAACAGCTCATGGCACGGCACGCGCGTGTCGGGCCTCATCAGCGCACGGACCCAAAACAGCGCCGGCATGGCCGGTGTCGGCTGGGGCCTGAAGATCATGCCCGTGCGGGTGCTGGGCAAGTGCGGTGGCTACGACAGCGACATCATCGCCGGCATGAAATGGGCCGCCGGCATCGCCGTGCCGGGCCTGCCGACCAATGCGCGCAAGGCCAAGGTGCTCAACCTCAGCCTGGGTGGCACCGGCACCTGCGGCACCACCGGAACCGGCCGGCTGTACCGGGATGCCATCACCGCCGTCAATGCAGAAGGCGCGGTCGTCGTCGTCGCGGCCGGCAACTCCGAGGGCCAGGCCGTCGGCATGCCGGGCAACTGCCCGGGCGTCATCACGGTGGCGGCGCTGCGCCACGTCGGCACCAAGGTCGGCTTCTCCAGCCTGGGCTCGGAGGTGACCATCGCTGCGCCGGGGGGCAACTGCATCAACACCGGCAGCGGCCAGGCCTGCCTCTATCCCATGGTCAGCACGACCAACGCCGGCACGACGACGCCGGTGGTTGCCGACGCGTCCTACACCGGCAGCGCAGCCTCGGTGGGGACCAGCTTCTCCGCGCCCATCGTCAGCGGCATCGTCGGCCTGATGGCTTCGGTGCGACCCGGTCTGACCTCGACCGAGGCGGCGCAGCTGCTGAGAAGCACGGCGCGGCCCTTCCCGACCACAGGGGGCACGGCCGGCATTTCCCAGTGCCAGGCCCCTGGCAGCACGGTTCAGGGCGAGTGCTATTGCACGACCAGCACCTGTGGCGCCGGCATGGTGGACGCGGCCGCCGCCGTCAACGCGACGCTGGCCCTGAGCGGCGGCGCGCTCACGCTCACGGAAGCGCCCGCCAATGACCTCGTCGCTGGGCAGACGCTGACCCTGACGGCCGCGGCCATCGGCCTGCCGGCCGGTCGTGCCCTGGTCTCGACGGCGTGGACGGTGGTCGACGGCGGCGGGATCGTCAGCGCGTTCGCCTCGTCCAACCTGGCGTCGGCGACCCTCTCGCCCTCGGGGGCCGGCACGTTCACGGTGCGCGCCGACGCGACCGACAACCTCGGCCAGGTCTACAGCCAGACAGCCACGGTCAACGTCACGGCGGCAGCCGTCGTCACGCCACCCCCCGCGACCAATACCGACAGCGGAGGCGGGGGCGGGGGGGGCACCGCGAGCGCGGCCTGGCTGGTCGGCCTGCTGCTGGCGGCGCTCAGCCTGCGACGCTCAGCCGCCGGCCGAGGCGGCCGAAGCAGCCGAAGCGCCTGAAGCGGCGGGCGCCGCGCTGCAGGTCTGGAAGCCGGCGGCCAGGGCTGCCTCCTTGCTCGCTCTGAGCTTGGCCGCCAACAGGCCGTCGGCCTGGGGGATGACGAGGCGGTGGCGATGCACCGGCGCCTTCAGCGCCAGCACGCGCAGGCCCTTCAGGCCGCGCTTGTCCAGGGCTGCCGCGGCGGCGGTCGCCTCGGCCTGGCTGGCATGCCGGCTCAGCACGAAGGCCGGTTGCTCGTCGGGCAGGCCCTCCAGCGGCTCGAAGGCCAGGCGCAACTGCTTGTAGGTCGCTTCCTTGCGGGCGCGGAACTCGGGGTCGGCGAGCTTGATGGTCGCGACGGCCCAGACGCCCGGCACCTCGCTGCTGTGCACCTGGGCCTCGGCGCCGGCGGCCTTCAGCGCCGCCTGGGCGGCCGCCAGGGCCACGTCGCCTTCGAGGGGGCCGAGCGTCAGGCAACTGCGCTGGGCCAGGGCCGCGGCGGCGCTGGCGGCCAGCGGCTGGATGCGCTCCGGATGCTGCTGGGCCGCCAGGCGCTGGGGCTCGCGGCTGCCCTGGGCGGGCAGGCCCGTCACGGCGTCCAGCCAGCCACGCGACCAGATGAAGAAGAGGGCGTTCAGCGCCAGCAGCACGACCAAGACGATGCGCATCACGGGGAAGACTCCAGTCTGAGGCTCAGTTCGCCGCCGCTGCAGGGCGCGATGCCGGCGGCGGTTTCCAGCAGCAGCTCGCCCCGCGCATTGACGCCGCGTGCGATGCCGGGCTGGTCACCAAGGCGCACGCGGCGGCCTGCAGCCAGGTCGCGGCGCGCGAAGGCGGCTTGCCAGGGCGCAAAGCCCAGGGTTTCGAAGTCGGCCAGCATGCCGCGCAGCGCCGGTGCCAGGCGGTCCAGGGTGGCCGCGGCGCTGGCGGCGGGCTCCAGCGTCTGCAGTGCGGCGTGGCCGCTGGCGAAGGCCGTGCGATCGGCGTCGGCGGGCAGGGGCTGCAGGTTCAGGCCGATGCCGATGACGACGCCGCGCCGGTCGGCCGGCAGCGGCACCGTCTCGATGAGGATGCCACCCAGCTTGGCGCCGTCGAGGAAGAGGTCGTTGGGCCACTTCAGCCGGACGCGCTCGCCGGCCGGGTCCAGCGTGTCGGCCACCGTGCAGCCGACGGCCAGGGACAGGCCGGACAGGTCGAGGTCGGCCGGGAAGCTGCGGGCCACGGAGAAGGTCAGCGCCGCATCGTCGCTCTGCCAGGCACGGCCGAGCCGGCCGCGGCCGGCGGTCTGGCGGCTGGCCGAGATCAGCAGCGGACCGCCGCCGTCACGCAGATGGGCGAGCGCCTCGGTGTTGGTCGAGCCGCATTCGGCGAGGTGGCGCCGCTCCATGGGGTCAGCGCCTTTTCGGCGCCAGCATGGTGCCGCGGCAGGTCTGCGCGCCGCACCAGCAGGCGAACTGCTTCTTGACCTTGGCCGTGTGGCGTTCGTCCAGCACCAGCCCGTAGTCGTAGAACAGCTCCTCGCCGGGCTCCAGGTCGCGCAGCGCCTTGATGAAGACGCGACCATCGACTTCGTCGGCCTCGCAGTTGGGCTCGCAGGCGTGGTTGATCCAGCGCGCGTCATTGCCGCCGTAGAGCGCGTCGATGACGAGGCCACCGTCGAGGTGGAAGTAGAAGGTGTGGTTGGGCTGGCTGGGGTCGTGCGGATGGCGCTCGACGGCCTGCTCCCAGGTGATGCGCTCGCCGGTGTACTCGATGATCTTCGAGCCCGCCTCGATGGGCGCCGCCGCGTAGACGCCGCGGCCGTGCACGCCGGAATCACGGACTTCGATCTTGCGGCGTGGGGTTTTAGCGGTCATCGGCGCTGTGGTACGGTGATTTCATGGGTGCGCGCGTGCGTAGGCGTGCGCGCGAGGCCCGGATTGTAGGCAGGGGATTTGGAGTCCCCTGCTTTAGGGAAGACCGAGAGACACGACCTGATGAGCAAGACTCTGATCATTGCCGAGAAGCCCTCCGTTGCGCAGGACATCGTCCGCGCGCTGACCCCAGTGGCGGGCAAGTTCGACAAGCACGACGACCATTTCGAGAACGAGCAGTACGTCGTCAGCTCGGCCGTGGGCCACCTGGTGGAGATCGCGGCGCCGGAGGAATTCGACGTCAAGCGCGGCAAGTGGAGCTTCGCCAACCTGCCCGTCATCCCGCCGCATTTCGACCTCAACCCCATCGACAAGAACAAGGGCCGGCTCAACGCGCTGAGCAAGCTGATCCGCCGCAAGGACGTGACGGCACTGATCAACGCCTGCGACGCGGGTCGCGAGGGCGAGTTGATCTTCCGGCTGATCGAGCAGTACGCGCAGCCGGCCAAGGGCAAGCTGAACAAGCCCATCCAGCGCCTGTGGCTGCAGTCCATGACGCCGGCAGCCATCCGCGAGGGCTTCGAGAAGCTGCGCAGCGACGCCCAGATGCTGCCGCTGGCCGACGCCGCGCGCTGCCGCTCCGAGGCCGACTGGCTGGTGGGCATCAACGGCACGCGGGCCATGACGGCCTTCAACTCGCGCGACGGCGGCTTCTTCCTGACCACCGTGGGACGCGTGCAGACGCCCACGCTGTCCATCGTCGTGGAGCGTGAAGAGAAGATCCGCAAGCACGTTGCCCGCGACTATTGGGAGCTGCGCGCCAATTTCGACGCCCAGGCCGGCCAGTACGAAGGCAAATGGTTTGACCCCGCCTGGAAGAAGAACGACGACGCCGAGCGCCGCGCCGACCGCCTCTGGACGCAAGCCGAGGCCGACGAGATCGCCAAGGCGGTGCTGGGCAAGCCCGCCCATGTGACCGAGGAAAGCAAGCCCAGCACCACGAGCTGCGGTGCGCTGTACGACCTGACGACGCTGCAGCGCGAAGCCAACTCGCGCTTCGGCTTCTCGGCCAAGACGACGCTGTCCATCGCCCAGGCGCTGTACGAAAAGCACAAGGTGCTGACCTATCCTCGGACGGACTCGCGCTTCCTGCCCGAGGACTACCTGGCCGTGGCCAAGGACACCGCCAAGATGCTGGCGACGGAAGACCTGCCGGGGCCGCTGGCCGCGTTGTCGGAGCATGCCGCCAAGTCGCTCAAGGAGGGCTACATCAAGCCCACCAAGAAGGTCTTCGACAACGCCAAGGTTTCGGACCACTTTGCCATCATCCCGACGTTGCAGGCGCCCAAGGCGCTGACCGAGGTGGAGGCCAAGCTCTACGACATGGTCGTCAAGCGCTTCCTGGCGGTGTTCTTCCCGCCGGCCGAATTCCTGGTCACGACGCGCATCAGCAAGATCGACAACAAGCACCATTTCCAGACCAACGGCAAGGTGCTCGTGAAGCCGGGCTGGCTGGCCGTCTACGGCAAGGACGTGGACGACGAGGACGCCAACCTCGTCCCGGTGCAACCCAACGAGGTCGTGCGCACCGAGAGCGTCGACGTGAAGGCCCTGCAGACCAAGCCGCCGGCCCGCTACACCGAAGCCACGCTGCTGTCCGCCATGGAAGGCGCCGGCAAGCTGGTGGAGGACGACGAGTTGCGCGAGGCCATGGCCGAGAAGGGCCTGGGCACGCCGGCCACTCGCGCCGCCACCATCGAAGGCCTGATCAGCGAGAAGTACATGCTGCGGGAGGGCCGCGAGCTGATCCCGACGGCCAAGGCGTTCCAGCTGATGACGCTGCTGCGTGGCCTGGACGTGGAAGACCTGACCAAGCCCGAGCTGACCGGCGACTGGGAATTCAAGCTCTCCGAGATGGAGAAGGGGCGCCTGAAGCGCGAGCAGTTCATGGCCGAGATCGCGGCCATGACCGAGAAGATGGTCGCCAAGGCCAAGGGCTACGACCGCGACACCATCCCCGGCGACTACGCGACGCTGAAGACCCCCTGCCCCAAGTGCGGCGGGATCGTGAAGGAGAACTACCGCCGCTTCACCTGCAATGGCAAGAGCGGCACCGGCGACGACGCCTGTGGCTTCTCCATCGGCAAGATTCCGGGCGGCCGCAGCTTCGAGTTGCACGAGGTGGAGGCCTTCCTGCGCGACAAGAAGATCGGCCCGCTGGAAGGCTTCCGCTCCAAGGCGGGCTGGCCCTTCACGGCCGAGCTTGCACTGGTCTTTGACGAGGAGATCCAGAACTGGAAGCTGGAGTTCGACTTCGGCGAGGACGCCAAGAAGGCCGAGAACGACGGCGAACCGGTGGACTTCTCCGGCCAGGCCTCGCTGGGCGCCTGCCCCAAGTGCAAGGGCCACGTCTACGAACACGGGGCCAACTACGTCTGCGAGCACTCGGTGGGCGCGCACGTGACCTGCGATTTCAAGACCGGCAAGGTCATCCTGACCCAGCCCATTGAGCCTACCCAGGTGCACAAGCTGCTGTTGGAAGGCAAGACCGACCTGCTGGAGAACTTCGTCTCCAACAAGACGCGGCGCAAGTTCAAGGCCTTCCTGGCCTTTGACAAGAAGGAAGGCAAGGTCGTGTTCGAGTTCGAACCGCGCGCTGCCAAGGCACCGCCGGCCAAGAAGGCTGCGGCCAAGAAGACGGCCGCCAAGGCCTGACGGGGCGGCCTTATGCTCGCCGCATGGGCCTGAACTGGCCAAAGGGGGAGGGCAGGGGATGGCGTTGACGCCGATCAACATCGGGATACAGACACGCCTGACGGCCGGCATTGCGCTGGTCGCGAGCCTGCTGGTGCTGGCGGTCGGCTGGTACTGGACGACGCACGAGGAGACCGAGCTGATGGCCGGGCTGAGCCAGCGCGAGGCGCGCATGGCCGGTCTCATCGAGCGCGGCTTCGCCGGCCCGATCTGGAATCTCGACCACGTCGCCATCGAGAACCTGCTGGACGCCGTCATGGCCGACCCGGAGGTGCAAGCCATCGAGCTCAAGGGCCTGGGCCTGCGTGGCGGCCTGGCCAGGCGCGGCGCCGAGCTGCCGGCCGGCGGGCTGCTGCGGCGCGAGTTCGCCGTCACCTACCAGCCCGCCGCGGACGTCGCCGGCACCCAGGTCGCCTCAGCGGTCCTCGTCTTCTCGCGCGAGCTCGTCGACGAGCAGATCCGGCGCACGCGGCTTTTCGTCGTCGAGCTGCTGGCCGTCGTCGTCGTCGGCATCGTCGTCGCCAGCTCGCTGCTGGTGCACTGGCTGGTGCGCCGGCCCGTGCAGAAGCTGGGCGCCCTGGCCCAGCGTGTGGCCAAGGGCGACCTCGGTGCGCAAGCGACTGTCGAGCGCGCCGACGAGATTGGCGAGCTGACGATGCGCTTCAACGCGATGAGCCTAAAGCTGCGCGGCGCCGCCGACCAAGTGCAGCTCAGCTCCGAAGGCCTGCGCGCCAGCGAGGCGCGCTACCGCAGCCTGTTCGAGAACGCCACCGAAGGCATCTTCCAGGCCGACGCCCAGAGCCGCGTGCTCGGGATGAACCGCGCCCTGACTCAGATGCTGGGCCTGGGCTCGCGCAATCCCGTCGGGCAGCGGCTGCGCGAGCTGACCGGCATCGCCCGCGACGAGATGCAGCGCGTGGCCGCCGTCATGAACGAGCAGGGCAAGGTCCAGCAGGTCCAGCTGCAGCTGCGAGGCGCCGACGGCCGGCCGCTTTGGGTGGAGCTGAGCGCGCACTGGGTCGAGGCTGACGGTGCCGGAGGCCAGCGACGCATCGAAGGCATGGTCAGCGACATCTCGCAGCGCCGGCTGGCCGATGCCGAGTTGGCCCGCCACCGCGAACATCTGGAGGAGCTTGTTGGCGAGCGCACCGCCGAGCTCAGCGAGGCCAAGCTCCGTGCCGAGGCCGCCAACCAGGCCAAGGGCCGATTCTTGGCGACGATGAGCCACGAGTTCCGCACGCCGCTGAATGCCATCCTCGGCTTCACGCAGCTGATGCAGATGGACGCGGCCACCCCGCCAGGCCAGCAAGCGAAGCTGCAGCTGATGCGCGACTCCGGCCTGCACCTGCTGGAGCTCATCAACGACGTGCTGGACATGGCCAGCATCGAGGCCGGCAAGGTCAGCCTCAAGCCTACCGCCGTCGACCTGCGCGCCCTGCTCGACATGGCCAGCGACAGCGTGCGCCTGCGCGCCGAGCAAAAGCACCTCGCCTTTGGTCTGGACGTTGACGCCCGACTGCCTCACCTGGTCATGGTGGACGGCCAGCGCCTGCGCCAGGTGCTGCTCAACCTGCTGTCCAACGCCGTCAAGTTCACGGACAGCGGCCGCGTCCAGCTCTCGGCCCGTGTCGTGGAGCAGGAGCACGCGCATGTGCGACTGCGTTTCTCGGTGGTCGACAGCGGCATCGGCATGACGCCGGCCCGGCAGGCGCGTCTCTTCCAGGCTTTCGAGCAGGTGTCCGACGCGTCCCGCCACCTGGGCGGCACCGGCCTGGGCCTGTCCATCAGCCAGCAGCTCGTGCGCTTGATGGGCAGCCAGATCCTCGTGCAGAGCGCGGCCGGACAGGGCAGCCGCTTCGAGTTCGAGCTGAGGCTGCCACTGGCCTGAACCTATGACCTGGGCGATCGCCTTCAAGCTGCTGGCCATTCTGGTGGCCGTGGCCATAGGCTGGATCGTCGGCCGCATGCGCTGGCTGGGAGGCGGCAAGGCGGGCAGCCAGCCGGGTGAAGAGGGCGACCCTGCCCGCGTGCTGGCCAACGCGGCCTTCTACATCTTCGTGCCGGCCCTGCTGTTCCGCACCACGGCGCGTCTGGACACGTCGACGCTGCCCTGGGCGTTCCTGTTCGCCTTCTTCGTGCCGGTGCTGGCCGTCGTCACGCTGATCTACCTGTTCGAGCGGTGGCGCCGCAAGCCCGGCGAGGCCGTGACGGCCCCCAGCGTCAAGGCCATCACGGCCGGCTTCGGCAACACGCTGCAGGTGGGTGTGCCGGTGGCGGCCGGCGTGTTCGGCGAGCAGGGCCTGGCCATCCACATCGCCGTCGTCAGCCTGCATTCGCTGACCATCCTGACCCTGCTCACCAGCCTGGTGGAGCTCGACGTGGCCCGCGAACGCGGCTCGCGCAGCTTTGGCGCAACGCTGCGGCAGACGGTGCGCAACACCGTCATCCATCCCGTCGTGCTGCCGGTGCTGGCCGGCCTGGCCTGGAATGCGACCGGCTGGGCCCTGCCCGCGGTGCTCGACGAGGTGCTGCAGAACCTCGGCACCGCCGTCGTGCCGCTGTGCCTGACGCTGATCGGCATGTCGCTGGCCTACTACGGCTGGCCCAAGTCCTGGCGCGGCCTGTCAGGCCTGGTGTCGGCCAAGCTGCTGCTGTTTCCCGCCGTCGTCTTCTGCATCGCGCACTGGGGCCTGGGGCTGCAGGGCCTGCCGCTGGCCGTCATCGTCATGTTGGCCGCGCTGCCGACCGGCTCCAACGCGCTGATCTTCGCCCAGCGCTACCGAACGCTGGAGGCCGAGGTCACGGCGGCCACCGTGCTGTCCACGGTGCTTTATGTCGCCACGGCGCCGCTGTGGCTGGCGCTGCTGGCCTGGGTTTCTCCGTGGTGACTCCCGGCACTTCTGCGCCGCGCGAGGTCAGCGGCCCAATGCCCTCCTGGCTCTTCGAGGATCCATCCGAATGAATGTTCCCGCCCCCCGCCGTCTCGTTGCGCTGCTGGCCCTGGCCGGCGCACTTTCAGCCGCGCCGCCCGTGGGCGCGGCCCCGCTCGGCGCCGTCAGCACCGAGGCCGGTCAGCTCGCCGTGCGCCAGGAGAAGTTCACGCTGGCCAACGGCTTCGAGGTCATCCTGGTCGAGGACCACCGCCTGCCGCTGGTCGCCTTCAACCTCTGGGTGCATGCCGGACCGCGCAACGAGGCCAAGGGCCAGACCGGCTTCGCCCATCTGTTCGAGCACCTGATGTTCGCCGGCAGCCGTCACGTCCCGCGCGGCGAGTTCGACAAGTTCGTCGACGCCGCCGGCGGCACCGACAGCAACGGCTCCACCAACTTCGACCGCACCAACTACTTCTTCACGTTGCCGTCCAACCAGCTGGCGCTGGGCCTGTGGCTGAAGGCCGACATGCTGGGCTGGATGATCGACGAGGTCGATTCCGTCGCGCTGGCCAACCAGCAGGACGTGGTTCGCAACGAGCGTCGCCAGAGTTTCGAGAACCGGCCCTACGGGATCGTCGAAGAGGCGCTCTACCAGGCGCTGTATCCCGAGGGCCACCCCTACCGTGCCGCCGTCATCGGTTCGCATGCCGACATCCAGCGCATCCAGCTCAAGGACGTGAAGGACTTCGCCCGCACCTACTACCGGCCCAACAACGCCACGCTGGTGCTGGCCGGCGACTTCGATCCCAAGCAGGCCCGCGCGCTGGTGCAGAAGTACTTCGGCACGCTGAAGGCCGGCCCAAAGCCACCCGAGGTGCATGTCGCGACGCCCGAGATCACGAAGGAGCGCCGCCTCGTCGTCACGGACCGCATCGAGCTGAGCCGTCTCAACCTCGCCTGGCACACGCCGGCCATGTTCGCCGCCGGTGACGCCGAGCTGGATGTTGCTGCCCACGTGCTCGGCGGTGGCAAGGCCAGCCGCCTGTACGGCCTGCTGGTGCGGGACAGGCAGCTGGCGCAGAGTGTGCAGGTGTCGCAGGACTCGCAGTCCCTGAGTTCGGTATTCGGCATCGAGATCGTCGCCCGCCCGGGCGCCTCGCTGGACGAGATCGAGAAGCTCACCGATGCCGAGATTGCCCGGCTCGCGACGACGCCGCCCAGCGCCGGCGAGCTCGCGCAGGCCCGCGCCACCATCGAGACGCAGCTGCTGCAGCGGATGGAGAAGGTCACGACGCTGGCGGACCTCGTCAACCACTACAACCAGATGGCCGGCGACCCCGGCTTCGTCGGGCAGGACCTGGCGCGCTACCGCACGATGGCGCCGGCCGCCGTCAGCGCCACGGTGACGCGCTGGTTGCAGAAGGACCACCGCGTCGTCGTCCAGGCACTGCCGGGCGAGCAGGTGCTGCCGCCCGAGGTGCCCACGCCGCCCATGCCGACGAAGGCGGCGAAGGGCGAGCGCGAGTCGCTGAACGCCGCGGAGTCCTGGCGCAACAAGCCCCCCGCCGCCGCGCGTGCCAAGCCGCTGGTGCTGCCCGCCGCGCAGGCCTTCACGCTGGCCAACGGGTTGACCGTCATCCATTCCCCCAAGCCGGGGCTGCCGCTGGTCAGTGCCAGCCTGGTGCTGCGCGCCGGCCAGGGTGCCAACCCGGCAGACCGGCCCGGCCTCGCCGGCTTCACCGCGGCCATGCTCCCCGAGGGCACGACGACGCGCAGCGCCCAGCAGATTGCCGAAGCGGCCGCAGCCCTGGGTGCCACGCTGACGGCCCAGGCCGGCAGCGAAGAGGCCCGCGTCGAGTTCTCCGGACTGAAAGCCAGCGCCAAGGACGGCCTGGCGCTGCTGGCCGACGTGGTGCTGAATCCGGCGTTCGCGGCCCCCGAGATTGATCGCCAGCAGGCGCAGCGCCTGGCCGCGCTGGCACAGGTGCGCGAACAGCCCGCACTGCTGGCCAATGCCGTGGGCAACCGCGTCGCCTACGGCGAGGGCCATCCGCTGGCCGCCAACGCGCTGGGGACCGAGGCCAGCATCAAGGCCACCGACGCAGCCGCGCTGCGCAGCTTCTGGCAAGGCCACTACCGACCCGAGCGTGCCGCGCTCGTCGTCGCCGGCGACCTGAGCGAGGCCGAGCTGCGCGCCCTCGTCGAGCCGCTGTTCGGCGCCTGGAAGCCCGTCGGCGAGGCGGCGCCTGCCACGCCCCTGCCGGCGGCCAGGCCCGTGGCCGCGCGCACCATCGTCGTCGACAAGCCCGGCGCACCGCAGACGGCGCTGGCGGTGGTGGCGCCAGGGCCGTTCGCGGCGGCGCCGGACTGGGCGCCCGTCGAGGTCATGAACGCGGCCCTGGGCGGGCTGTTCACGTCGCGCATCAACCACCAGCTGCGCGAGGTCAAGGGATACACCTACGGCATCTTCTCGGGCTACGCCATGGGCCGCGAGCGCGGCCAGTTCGGCATCCGCGGCAGTGTGCGCACGGACGTGACGGGCGCGGCCCTGACCGACCTGTGGAAGGAGATCGCCGCCATGCGTGCCAAGCCCATGGGGGAGGCCGAGCTGACGCGGGTGCGCAATGCCCGCCTGCTGTCGCTGCCGGGAGCCTTCGACACCAACCAAGCTGTCGTCGGCGCCTATGCCGCCAACTGGGCCGTCGGTCGCCCGCTGGGGGCCATCGCCGAGGAGCCGGGCCAGCTGGCCGCCGTCACCGCCGCCGCGGCGCTGAAGGCGGCGCGCGACCATCTCGACCCGGCCCAGCTCATCGTCGTGGCCGTGGGCGACAAGGCCAAGGTCCTTCCACAGCTCCAGGCCATCGGCCGCAAGGCCGAGCTGCGCGACACCGAAGGCCACCCCCAACCCTGATACAGCCCGATTGCGCCCCGGCACGGCCGGTGCGAGCATGTCAATTCGGCCCCCGCCGGGCCTGGAGGACGCATGCTTGCTCGCCATCGATCCGCCTCTCGTCTTTTGCAGGCCCTGGCCGCCGTGGGTCTCGTGGCGCTGGGCGGCAGCGCCGATCAGGCCGCTGCCTTCGACCCGCTGCTGAGCAGCGCCGGCGGGGTCTGCCGCCCACAGGCGGCCGGGCGGCCGGTGCTCTTGCAGGCCCTGCTCGCGGCCGTGCCCAAGACGGAGACGGCGCCGTTCCAGCCCGCGCCCATGAAGGCCGCACCGGGCGATGTGCCGGTCTACAAGGACCTGGGCCGCATGAGCTTCAAGCTCGCTCATGCCTCGCCCAAGGTACAGGCCTATTTCGACCAGGGCCTGCGCCTGAGCTTCGCGTTCAACCATGCCGAGGCCCAGCGCGCCTTCCAGGCCGCGCACAAGCTCGACCCAGGCTGCGGCCTGTGCTTCTGGGGTGAGGCCCTGGTGCTGGGCCCAAACATCAATGCGCCCATGCCGCCCGAGGCCCAGGCGCCGGCCTGGGCCGCGCTGCAGCGCGCCGTTGCGCTGAAGGACAAGCTCCCGCCGCGCGAGCGCGCCCTCGTCGAGGCGCTCCAGACGCGCTATGCCGCCGACGCGCCCGCCGACCGGGGCGCGCTGGACGCCGCCTACGCGGACGCGATGAAGGACGTGGCGGCCCGCTTTCCGGGCGAGGACCTGATGCAGGTGCTGCACGCCGAGGCTGCCATGGACACCCAGCCCTGGGACTACTGGGAGGCCGCCGGCGCGCGTCCCAAGGGGCGCACCGCCGACATCGTGGCCGCACTGGAGACGGTACTCAAGCGCAACCCCAGCCATGCCGGCGCCATCCACCTCTACATCCACGCCGTCGAGGCGTCGACGACGCCCGAGCGGGCCCTGGCGCCCGCCCGCCGCCTGGCCGCGCAGATGCCCGGCGCCGGCCACATCGTCCACATGCCCTCGCACATCTATTACCGCGTGGGCCTGTACCGGGAGGCGCTGGAGTCCAACCGTGCGGCCATCGCCGTGGACGAGGCCTACTTCAAGCGCTCGCCCTCCGATCCGCTCTACCGCTCGGCCTACTACCCGCACAACATCCACTTCCTGATGGTGTCGGCCCAGATGGGCGGGGCCGGGCGCACGGCCATCGAGGCCGCGTCCAAGCTCGACGCGTCCATGGCCAACGACGTCGTCAAGGCCTATCCCATCATGCAGCCTGTCAAGGCCGCGCCCTACACGACGCATGCGCAGTTCAGCCCGCCCGACGTCATCCTGAAGTTGCCCGCGCCTGCGGACGACCTCGTGCTGGTGCGCGTCATGTATCACTACGCGCGTGCCCTGGCCCAGGCGGCGCGCCACGACGTGGCCGCGGCCCGGCACGAGATCGAGGCCATCACGGCTCTGGAAGGCAGCGCCGACTTCACGCCCTTTGACGCCTGGGGCATTCCCGCCAAGGCCATCACGCAGACAGCCCGCCTCGTCGCCAGCGCCCGGCTCGCCGATGCCCAGGGCGACCTCAGCGCCGCCGCCGCCGCGCTGGAGCAGGCCGTCGTCATCGAGGAGGGCCTGGCCTACACCGAGCCCGCCTACTGGTACTACCCGGTGCGCCAGTCCCTGGGTGCCGTGCGCCTGCGCCAGGGCCGCCTGGACGAGGCTGAGAAGGCCTTGCGCGAGTCCCTCGCGCGCGTGCGCAACAACGGCTGGGCGCTGGCGGCGCTGGCCGAGGTCTACCGCAAGCGCGGCGACACGGCGGCCGAGCGCACCGCTCGCCAGGCGTTGAGCAAGGCTTGGTTCGGCACGGAGGGCGGGCCCGACCTCACGAAGCTCTAGGTCAAGGGGGCCGGGAGAAAATGGCGGTCATGAGCCTGACCGCCTACATGGACGACCTCGGCCGCGCCGCCCGCGCCGCCTCCACTGCCATGGCCGCCGCCTCGACGGCTGCCAAGAACACCGCGCTGCTGGCCCTGGCCCGCCGCCTGCGCGAGGCTGGCCCGGCCCTCGCCGAGGCCAATGCGCGCGACCTGGAGCGTGCTGCCGAACTGAGCGGCCCGCTGCGCGACCGCCTCAAGCTGGATGCCAAGATCCTGGCGACGGTCGCCGAAGGCTGCGAGCAGATCGCCGCCATGCCCGATCCCATCGGCGAGATCACCGGCGTGAAGCGCCGCCCCACTGGCATCAGCGTCGGCCAGATGCGCGTGCCGCTGGGGGTGTTCGGCATGATCTACGAGAGCCGTCCCAACGTGACCATCGAGGCCGCATCGCTGGCCATCAAGAGCGGCAATGCCTGCATCTTGCGGGGTGGTTCCGAGGCCCTGCACTCCAACCTCGCGCTGGCCGAGCTGGTGGCGGCGTCCCTGGAAGAGGCCGGCCTGCCGCGCGCGGCCGTGCAACTGGTCAACACGACCGATCGCGCTGCCGTGGGCCTGCTGATTGCGTCGCCGCGATGGGTGGACGTCATCATCCCGCGCGGCGGCAAGGGCCTGATCGAGCGCATCAGCGCCGAGGCCAAGGTGCCCGTCATCAAGCACCTGGACGGCAACTGCCACAGCTATGTCGACGAGTTCGTGGACCTGGACCAGGCGGTGAAGGTCGTCGACAACGCCAAGACTCAGAAGTACAGCCCCTGCAACGCGACCGAGTCGCTGCTGGTCCATGCGGCCCAGGCCCGGGCCTTTCTGCCGCGTATCGCCGAGGTCTTCTGCGCCAAGGGCGTGGAGATGCGCGGCTGCGGCCGCACTTGCGCGCTGCTGCCGGCGGCCGTGCCGGCAAGCGAGGAGGACTGGTCCACCGAGTACCTCGCGCCCATCATCAGCATCAAGGTGGTGGACTCGCTGGACGAAGCCATCGCCCACATCAACCGCTATGGCTCGCACCACACGGATGCGATCCTGACGACGAATCATCCGAATGCGATGCGCTTCCTGCGCGAGGTCGATTCGGCCAGCGTGATGATCAACGCCAGCACGCGCTTCGCCGACGGCTTCGAGTACGGGCTGGGCGCCGAGATCGGCATCTCCACCGACAAGTTCCATGCCCGCGGCCCGGTGGGCTTGGAAGGGTTGACGTCGATGAAGTGGGTGGTGCTGGGGCAGGGCGAGGTCAGGGGCTGAGCGGCATGACGCCTGGCACGGCGTCGGCGTTCGCGAATCGGTGATGATGGTTCCGGCTCCTGAACCTCACCCGCCCTGCCAACCATGAAGCATGCCCTTCTCGCCCTTGCGCTCGCCACCGTCGCCGCGGGGGCGGTGGCCCAAACGCAGCCGACGGTCCCGTTGCCGGCCGACGTGGACCGCGTGCTGAAGGATTACGCGCGAGCCTGGGAAGCCAATGACCCAGAGGCGCTGTCCAAGCTGTTTGCGGCGGAGGGCATGGCGCTGCCCAGCGGGCAGCCACCGGCCCGCGGAGCGGAGCGCATCCGCAAGGCCTACTCGCAAGGGGCCGGCATGCCGCTGCACCTGCGGCCGTTTGCATTCGGCGAGTCGGGCGAGCTGGCCTACGTGATCGGCGGCTGGGGCGCGTCGCCGACCCAGCCCGATTTCGGCAAGTTCACCCTGGTGCTGCGCCGGGGCGTCGATGGCCGCTGGCTCATCGTGTCGGACATGGACAACGCCAACGCGCCGCCGCGCCCGCCTCAGGCAGCCTCCCGCCCGGCGGGCGGCTGAGGCCCCCTCGCTCAGCGCAAGCCCGTCAGCGTGGCGTCCTTCGGCGCACTGATGACGTGGTCCGCGGTGAACCGTTGGCTCTGTCCCGCCGGCAGTGCCAGCTCCCACAGCACCAGGCCCGGCTGCTTGCGCCAGGCCTGCGTCGTGGGCGCCGGGTTGAACTGGCTCTGCACCTTGATGTCCTCGTGCTGGGCCACCGGCGCGGCCTCGACGAGCTGCAGCGTGACCGCCCCCGCCATGTGCCGGTTCTCGACGACATAGCCGCGTCCGTAGCGGTGCTCCGCCCGCGCGCCGATGAAGCCGGTGTTGGCCGCGTTGCGCTGCTCGGGCTCGATCTGCACGCGCAGCGCCTCGTCGCGGCCGAAGGGCAGTTCCAGGCGGTCTTCGCCGGTGGTGACGTTGAGCGTGCTGCTGCCCACCAGTGCGCCGTCGCGCACCAACTGCAGTGGGCCGCGCGGCCACGAGCCGGCGGGCCGGGCCACGTCGGCGACCAGGTAGGCGGCCGCCTCGCTCTGCGGCTGCACGCGGGCCAGCACCCTGGCCTGCAGCTTCTCCTGCCCGAGGCTCAGGGCGGCGCGCTGCGTGCCGCTGTCGATGTTGACGCGCAGCGGCAGGACGAACTCGGTGGCGTAGCTGCCCTGGAAGACACTGAGGTCAAAGCGCTCGAGCTCGGGTTCGGCGGCGATGCGGGCCCCCGTCACGGTGATGTTCTGTGCCAGCGTGGCGGCCATCGGCGCGGGTGCCGGCAGGGCGCGCATCTCGGGCTGCGGCTGCGGCCGGTAGAGGTCCAGCTGCCAGGGCCGTGGCAGGCCGACGCCCACGCGAGGCGTCACCTGCGCCGTGGACAGCCGGAGCTTGACGTTCTTCCAGTCCTCGCCGCTTTGCTGCGACACCTGGGCCAGCCGCTCCAGGCTCACGGCGCTGCCGGCCGTGTCGAGCAGCGCGCGGTAGCTGGGCGCCCAGCCGGCCTGGGTCACGCGGTAGCTCAGCTTCAGCTCGGCCTCGCGCGCCGTGGACAGGCGCAGGCGCAGGCTGCGCCACTGCGGGTTGGCACTGGCAAGGCGCTCGCGCTCGCCCTGCAGCGGCGCAATCTGCTTGTCCAGGTCTTCCAGCTGGCGGCGGATCTGGGCCTGGCGCAGCAGCGCGTCCTGGGCCGTCCTGCGAATGCTGTCGGCGGTGGCGGCGATGCCGGCGGCCGGCGTGGCACGGGCCTCGCCCGAGCCCAGTGCCTTCAGGTAGCCGAGGCTGGTGTCCAGGGCGCTGGACTCGGCGTTGAGCAGGTCGCGCTGGCCTTCCAGCTTGCGGACCTGCTCGTCCACCGGACCGGTGCCGCATTCCGGGGCGCGCTCGCGCGGCAGCGTCTCCAGCTGTACCGGGCCGAGGTTGACGCCGGCCGGTGCGTCGATCTGCAGCGAGTCGGGGTCGAAGCGCGCCGACAGGCAGTTCAGCACCAGCTCGCGCGCACCCGCGGCCACGGTGGTCAGCCGCGTCACCTGGGCGCCGCCGGGGTAGACGAGCACTTCGTCGATGCGCGACGGCGTCTGGGCCTGGGCCGCCGTGGCCAGCAGGCTGGCTGTCATCAGCCAAACGGAAGGGATGGAGGTCATGCTGCCTTTCCTGGGGTCCATGCAACAGGGCGGTAGGCTAGCACCCGCCGTGGGCGCGCCGGGCGGGCCGGGCGGGTCTGGGGGAGGGGGCTAGGATCCGCCGGTGGTTCGCACGGCGGGAGTTCTCATGAAACTTCTCATGCTCCCAGGCCCCGGCCTGGTCCTGGCGGCGGTGTCCGCGATGGCGGCACCCTTGCTGCTGGCGCCGCCCTGGCGCGTCGAGGCAGGCCCGGTGCTGTCGGTGCCGCGGGCTGCCCACCAGGCCACGCTGCTGGACGGGGGGCAGGTGCTGGTGACGGGGGGCTGCAGCGGCGCCAGCTGCACGCCGGCTGAGCGGTCTGCCGAACTGATCGATGGCCGCACCGGCCGGCCGGCGGCCGTGGGCCCGATGCAAGTAGCCCGCGTGGCCCATGCGGCGGTCCGCCTTGGCGACGGTCGGGTGCTGGTCGCGGGCGGCTGGACGGGGGACGCCACCACGGCGTCCGCCGAAGTCTTCGATCCACGGACACATCGCTTCGCGGCCCTGGGGGACATGGGCGGGGCCCGCATGGACGCCACACTGACGCTCTTGTCCGACGGCTCGGCCCTGATCGCCGGCGGGGCCGCGGATACCAACCGGCCGCTGGCGCGCGCGGAGGTCTTCGAGCAGAACCGGTTCACGGCCGTCGGTGCCCTGCGCGTGGCACGCGCCCATCACGCGGCGGTACGCCTGGCTGATGGCCGTGTCCTCGTCATGGGGGGCCTGGTGGCGCGGGGGCGCGCCACCGCCTCGGCTGAAATCTACGACCCGCGGACCCGGACGTTCTCGGCCACCGGCGCCATGCAGATGCCACGCTGCAAGCATGCGGCGCTGTTGCTGCGCGACGAGCGGGTGATGGTGATCGCGGGTTCGCCCGACTGCAACGAGCAGCGGCGCCTTGCACAGACGGAGATCTTTGACCCCCGCACCGGGGTGTTCACGCCGGGGCCGACCTTGCAGAACCCGCGTTACAAGATCGTCTCCGCGGCCGCGTTGACCGCGGACGGCGACGTGGTGGTGGCGGGCGACGCCGACGACGTCGAAGTGTGGACGCCCGGGGCGGCGGCCTTCGCGAAGGCTCGAGGGTTCACGGGCGGCGCGCTGGCCTTCAGCACCGCCACGCCGCTGCCCGGCGGGGCATTGCTGATTGCGGGCGGCTACGACGGCGAGATCCTCCCCACGGCCAGGACCTGGGTCGTCAGCCGGGATGGCAGGCCCCCTGTTGCGGGCCCCCGTTAGCATCCCGCCCATGACCGACAACCGCAAAGCCCTGGTGCTTTTCTCCGGGGGGCAGGACTCCTCCACCTGCCTCGGCTGGGCCCTGGACCGCTATGCCGAGGTCGAGACGCTGGCCTTCGACTATGGTCAGCGCCATCGCATCGAGCTGGATTGCCGCAATGCCGTGCGCACCGAGATCGCCCGCCAGTTCCCCGCCTGGGCAGGCAGGCTCGGCGCCGATCACCTGCTGGACCTGTCGCTGCTCGGCCAGATCAGCGACACCGCCCTGACGAGCGAGCGTGCCATCGAGCTCCAGGCGAACGGGCTGCCCAACACCTTCGTGCCCGGCCGCAACCTGCTGTTCCTGACCTTCGCGGCCACGCTGGCCTACCGGCGCGGCGCGTCGGTGTTGGTCGGCGGCATGTGCGAGACCGATTTCTCCGGCTACCCGGACTGCCGCGACAACACGATGAAGGCGCTGCAGGTTGCGCTGAGCCTGGGCCTGGATGCACCCATGACGCTGGAGACGCCGCTGATGTTCATCGACAAGGCGGCCACCTGGCGCCTGGCCGAGTCGCTCGGCGGCGCAGCACTGGTGAAGCTCATCGTCGAAGAGACGCACACCTGCTACCTCGGCGAGCGCGGCGCGCTGCACGCCTGGGGCCATGGCTGCGGCCACTGCCCGGCCTGCGCGCTGCGCGCGCGCGGCTACGAGCAGTACAGGGCCGCGACATGACGCCGTGGCAGTGGGTGGGCGTCGCGGCGGCGGCGGCGCTGTTCTTCTGGGGTGTGGGCGCCTACAACCGCCTGATGTCGCTGCGCAACGCCATCGGCGACGCTTTCGTGCAGCTGGGCTCGCATCTGAAGGAGCGCAGCGAGGCCTGCGACAAGTTGTTGGCCGCCGTAGCGCCGCGCCTGCCCAGCGAGCAGGCCACCTTCGACGCACTGGCCAGCGCGCAGGCCGAATCCCAGGCTGCCATGCAGGCTGCGCGCGCCAAGCCCTGGGCGCCCGACCCGGTGGGCAGCCTGGCCGTCGCCAGCGCCCTGCATGCCGCGGCGCTGACGCGGCTGCTGTCGCTGCTGGACCACCAGGCCGAACTGCGCAGCGAGACCGAGATCGATGGTCTCATCAGCGAGCTCAAGCTCATCGAACGCCAGCGCGCTTTTACCCGCCAGGTCTTCAACCAGGCGGTGGCTCAGTACAACGAGGCGCTGCACCAGTTCCCGACGCGGGTGCTGGCAAACCTGTACGGCTTCAGCGAGGCCCGGTCGCTGTAGGCCTCGGCGGTGGGGCCGTGCGGCCGCCCGTCAGGCGCTGAGCTCAGACTTTCTTCGGCATCAGCGCCAGGAACTCGCGGCGCAAATTGGCGTCGGTCAGGAACGCGCCGCGCATGACGCTGTTGGTCATCGCGGCCTGGTTGTCCTTCACACCGCGCCAGTGCATGCAGAAGTGGTCGGCCTCCATGACGACGGCCAGGCCGTCGGGCTGTACCCGGGTCTCCAGCTCGTTGGCCAGCATGATGACGGCCTCTTCCTGGATCTGCGGGCGGTTCATGACCCAGTCGGTCAGGCGCACGTACTTGGACAGGCCGATCAGGTTGGAGTGCTCGTTGGGCATGATGCCTATCCACACCCGGCCGAGGATGGGGCAGAGGTGGTGGGAGCAGGCGCTGCGCACGGTGATCGGGCCGACGATCATCAGCTCGTTGAGGCGGCTGACGTTGGGGAATTCGGTGACCGCGGGCGCCTCGGCGTAGCGGCCGGCGAAGACCTCGCGGACGAACATCTTGGCGACGCGCTTGGCCGTCTCCTGGGTGTTGTGGTCGCTGTCGGTGTCGATGACCAGGGCCTTCAGCACCTCTTGCATCCTGGCCTGCACCTCGTCTTGCAGCGCGTCCAGCTCGCCGGGCTCAATGAACGCGGCGATGTTGTCGTTGGCGTGGTGGCGGCAGCCTGCCGACACGAGGCGGAAACGGATGCGCTCGGAGACCGGCTGATCCGGCGGGGCGTCTTGGGCGGGGGCGTTCATGGGCGCGGATTGTCTGGGCAAAGGTGACTTCTACACTGGCGGCATGACTCAAAGCCCCCAATCCCCTGCGCTGCACCGGCTGCTGTCGCAGGCCGCCGATGCCGTGCAGGGCGTGCGCGAGGGCCGCTCGCTGACCGACCTGCTGGCCCGCGTGCCGGCCGACTTGCGTCCGGGCACGCAGGCGTTGGCCTTCACGGCGCTGCGCCGCCTGGGCGGCGCCGAGGCCGTGCGCCAGCAGCTCGCGCCCAAGGCGCCGCCGCCGCGGGTGGACGCGCTGCTCCTCGTCGCGCTGGCCCTGCTCTGGCCCGACCCTGAGCCCGCCTATGCCGACCACACGCTCGTGGATCAGGCCGTCAACGCCGCCAAGACCCGCGCACCGGCCAGTGCCGCCTTCGTCAACGCCGTGCTGCGCCGCTTTCTGCGCGAGCGCGACACGCTCGTGGCCGCCGCCGGACACAGCCCCGTGGGCGCCTTCAATCATCCGGCCTGGTGGATAGAAAAGCTGCGCCAGGACTGGCCCACGCAGTGGCAGGCCATCCTCGCGGCCAGCAACCGCCCGCCGCCCATGACGCTGCGCGTGCACGCCCAGCGCACGACGGCGGCCGAGTACGTGGCGCGCCTGGCTGGCCAGGGCATCTCCGCCCGGGCTCTCGGTGCGCCCACGCCCCAGGCCATCATGCTGGACAAGCCCGTGCCCGTCTCGGTCCTGCCGGGATTCGCCGAAGGCCTGGTCTCTGTGCAGGACGCAGCTGCTCAGCTCGCCGCGCCGCTGCTCGTGGGCGCTGGCCTGAAACCTGGCGCCCGCGTGCTGGACGCCTGCGCCGCGCCTGGCGGCAAGACGGCCCACCTGCTTGAGCTCCAGCCCGACCTGCAGCTGACCGCGCTGGATGCCGACGCCCAGCGGCTGACCCGTGTGCAGGACAACCTCAACCGCCTGGGCCAGCAGGCGACGCTCAAGGCCGCCGACGCGCGCCAGACCGCTGCGTGGTGGGATGGCCAGCCCTTCGATGCCATCCTGCTCGACGCCCCCTGCAGTGCCTCCGGCATCGTGCGCCGCCATCCCGACGTGCGCTGGCTGCGCCGGCCCGACGACATCACCGCCCTGGCCCGCATCCAGGCCGAGCTGCTGGACGCGTTGTGGCCGCTGCTGGCGCCCGGCGGGCGCCTGGTCTATGCGACCTGTTCGGTCTTCCGTGCCGAAGGCCAGGCCCAGCTCGACGCGTTTTTGCAACGCCGGCCCGGCGCGAAGTCCCACGTCGTGCCCGGGTTCACGGGTCACCTGCTCCCCCTGGTCGACAATGCCGTCCAGACTTCGCCGCCGCTCGACGGCTTTTTCTACGCCCTGTTGACCCACCCCTGAGTTGTTCGCCCGAATCGTCATCGCCGCCTGCTTCGCCGCGCTGCTTGCCCTACTTCCGGGCGCGGTGCGGGCCGATGGCGTCGAGCTGACCCAACTGACGACGCGAAAGGCCGACGACGGGCTGGAGCTGAGCTTCACGACCCGCTTCGAGCTCAGCCGCGCCGCGGTGGACGCACTGCACAAGGACGTGGCGCTGTATTTCGTCGCCGAGGCCAACCTGCTGCGCAGCCGCTGGTACTGGCGCGACGCCCGTGTGGCGCGCGCCGAACGCACCTGGCGACTCACCTGGAATTCGCTGACGCGCCAGTACCGCGTTTCCACGGGCGGCCTGCACCAGAGCTTTGCGACGCTGGACGAGGCCCTGACCGTGCTGCGTGGCCAGAGCGGCTGGCGCATCGCCGAGCCCAAGGACATCGAGGACGGCGGGGGGTACTACCTGGAGTTCAGCTACAAGCTCGACGTCAACCAACTGCCGCGGCTGATGCAGATTGGTGGCCTGCAGTCCGGCTTCGCGCTCAGTGTCGAGCGCAGGCACAACTTCGGCGCCGACTTCACCCTCCGATGAGTAAGGCCGCGCGTTGGGGCTGGGTCATCACCGGGGTGACCCTCACGGGCGTGGCCGGTGTGCTGGCCTTCCTGCTTTCCATCGGCGCGACGAACGAGCGCGGCTTCTTCGAACGCCACTACCACTGGCTGTACTGGGTCAACGTGGTCGTCGCCGCGGTACTGACCCTGGTCATCCTGACGGCCGCCGTGCGCCTCGTCGTGCGGGTACGCCGCGGCCGTTTCGGCAGCCGGCTGCTGCTCAAGCTGGCGGCCATCTTCGCCCTGGTCGGCATCGTGCCGGGCGTGCTGATCTACGCCGTCTCCTACCAGTTCGTGAACCGCAGCATCGAGACCTGGTTCGACGTCAAGCTTGCCAGCGCGCTGGAGGCCGGCCTCAACCTTGGCCGCGGCACGCTGGACGGCATGGTGAGCGACCTGGGCACCAAGACCCGCGACGCCGCCGACCAGCTCGCCGAAAGCAGCACGCCCCAGCTGCTCATGCTGGAGCGCCTGCGCGACAAGCTCGGCGCCCGCACCATCGCCATCGTCGGTGGCAAGGGGCAGATCCTGCTGGAGAGCGGTGGCGACACGCGCCAGCTCACGCCCGACCGGCCCAGCGACAGCATGCTGGCCCGGGCGCGCGGCGGCGCGCCGGCCAGCCAGCTCGAAGGTCTGGAGGACGAGGCCACGGCGCTGCAGGGGGGCGCCCAGATCCGCACGCTGGCCCTGCTGCCCAACACCGAGCTGCGCCTGGGCCTGGGCGAGCGCTACTTGATGGTCATCCAGCGCATCCCGCCCAGCATGCTGACGAATGCGCTCGCCGTGCAGACGGCCAATGCCGAGTACCAGCAGCGCTCGCTGGAGCGCGTCGGCCTGCGCCGCATGTACCTGGGCACGCTGACGCTGGTGCTGATCCTGGCCACCTTCGCGGCGCTGCTGCTGGCCGTCACGCTGGGCAATCAGCTCGCGCGGCCGCTGCTGATGCTGGCCGACGGCGTGCGCCACGTGGCCCAGGGCGACCTCTCCGTGCGTCCCGTGCATGGCTCGCGCGACGAGCTGGGCGGCCTGACGCGCTCCTTCGCCGACATGACCGGCCAGCTGGCCGACGCGCGTGCGCAGATCACGCGCACCGTCGCCGAACTGGATGCTGCCCGCACCCACCTGCAGACCATTCTCGACAACCTGACCGCTGGCGTTCTTGTGTTTGATGCGACGGGCCGGCTCGAGACCGTCAACCCCGGCGCGACGCGCATCCTGCGCCTGCCGCTGTCCGCTTATATCGATCGCCCCCTGGCCGACGTGCCGGGCCTGGCGGACTTCGCCGCCAAGCTGGACCAGCGCTTCGAGCAAAGCCTCAGCGCCGATGGCGACCGCGGTCTGGACCGCGAGCTCTGGCAGGAGTCCTTCGAGCTGCAGCTGGATCCCAAGCAGGACCTGCTGACGCTGCTGGTGCGCGGTGCGTCGCTGCCGCAAGGCGCCCGCCTCGTGGTCTTCGACGACATCTCCGAGGTTGTGTCCGCCCAGCGCTCGGCCGCCTGGAGCGAGGTCGCACGCCGCCTGGCGCACGAGATCAAGAATCCGCTGACGCCCATCCAGCTGTCTGCCGAGCGGCTGCAGCACAAGCTCGAGGCCCGGCTTGAAGGTGCCGATCAGGCCATGCTGGTGCGCTCGGTGGCCACCATCGTCAACCAGGTGCAGGCCATGAAGCAGCTCGTCAACGAGTTCCGCGACTACGCCCGACTGCCCTCGGCCCAGCTCACGCCGCTGGACCTCAATGCCCTCATCCACGAGGTCCTCAGCCTCTACGCCGAGCCGCAGGATGCGGGCCGCCTTTCGGCCGACCTCGCCCCCCAATTGCCCGCCATCAAGGGCGACGCCAGCCAGTTGCGCCAGGTCATTCACAACCTCGTGCAAAACGCGCTGGATGCCGTGCAGGACCGACCCGACGGCCACGTCACGGTGCGCTCTTCGCTGACGGTGACCGACACCGGCGCGCCGCGCTCGGTGCGCCTGCACATCATCGACAACGGCCCCGGTTTTGCCGAGAAGGTGCTCAAGCGCGCCTTCGAGCCCTATGTGACGACCAAGGCCAAAGGCACCGGTCTGGGCCTGGCCGTCGTCAAGAAAATCGCCGACGAACACGGCGCCCGGATCTCGCTGCGCAACCTGCATCCCGCTTCCGATGCGGGTTCTCCCGCTGACGGCGAACAGGACGACCGCGTGATCGGTGCGCAAGTTTCGCTATCATTTTCGAACCTGACACCCGCCACCGAGCCCGGTGCGCACGGTGCCAAGACCTAAGGATTCATGGCCACCATTCTTGTTGTCGACGACGAGCTGGGCATTCGTGCCCTGCTGTCCGAAATCCTCAGCGACGAGGGGCACACCATCGAGCTTGCCGAGAACGCCACCCAGGCGCGGGCGGCGCGCGAGCGCATGCGCCCCGACCTCGTGCTTCTCGACATCTGGATGCCCGACGTCGATGGCGTCACGCTGCTGAAGGAGTGGGGCGGCGCCGGGCTGCTGACCATGCCTGTCATCATGATGAGCGGCCACGGCACCATCGACACGGCGGTGGAGGCCACCAAGTTCGGTGCCATCGCCTTCCTCGAGAAGCCCATCACGCTGCAAAAGCTGTTGCGCGCCGTCGAGCAGGCGCTGGTCAAGACCGCCCCGCCGCGTCCTGCGCCGGCCGTGGTGGGCCTGCCCAGCTACACCCGCGCCGAACCCGGCAACCAGCCCGTTGCGGCCAGTCACGGTATGGCGCTGTCCAGCCACCTGCCGGTCAGCAACACGCTGGCGTCCGAGCAGAGTTTCGAGCTCGACCGCCCGCTGCGAGAAGCCCGAGATGCTTTCGAAAAGAGCTATTTCGAGTTTCACCTCGCCAAGGAGAACGGCTCCATGACCCGCGTCGCCGAGAAGACCGGTCTGGAGCGCACCCATCTCTACCGCAAGCTCAAGCAGCTCGGCGTGGACCTGAGCCGCAACAAGCGCGGCAGCGGCGGCTAGCGATTGACGCGCGTGGCTGTGCTATAGTGGCGGACTTCGCTGACCGGCCTCGGCTGGTTCGGTGAGCAGAACAAAGGCCAAGTAGCTCAGTTGGTAGAGCAGCGGATTGAAAATCCGCGTGTCGGTGGTTCGATTCCGCCCTTGGCCACCAGATATCTCTCAGAAGCCCATCCATCGTGATGGGCTTCTGCGTTTCCGGGTGCTCTGTTCGGTGGCGCCTGGGGGCCTGACGGGTTCATCCACGTCCATCATGGGCGGCCGCTTCACACCATTGGCGAAGCCTGCGTGCTGAATCCGGAGGAGGACTTGCGTCCGGTCTGCCCCAACTGCCACGCCATGCTCCGCCGCCAGAAGACAGCAATTGGCATTGTGGACCTAGAGGCCAAGCTCAAGCTTAGGTTCAGCACAGCCTTCGCGCCTAGATCCTGTGAGCGATGACATGGCCGGGATACGGCGCGGTCGACAGGCCCGCTGACAGCGCCCATGACATGTAGCCAGCGGGTGCGGATCATCGACTTCGTGGACGCCGGGCATCCTGCGCTGCTGCGCATATCACGCTGGGCCTGGTGGAGTTGGAATAGAAAAGTGCCTCGAATTCCTCATGGATGGGGAACTTCGCATCTTTTCTATGCCGCCAACTTTGGCCGGAGGCCCCTCGAGGCGCTCCGATAGCCGCCGGCTGGCTGCAGGAGCGCGGCTTCAGTGCCGAGCAAGCCGTCCGGCTTGACGAGGGGGATTGGCTTCGGTGTTCCAGGGTGTGGCGTCAACCTGGGGTGATTGGCATGATGATGCCGTATTTGCTATTTCAAGAAGTATTCATTCTTGGTTGAGTGTGTTGGTCGATGACAAATACAGCATCTTTCACTCCGTAAGGGCGTTCTTGAAGTTGCTTTATTTGCTATTGTTCCTGAGGTGAAAATCCTCCCTTCTCAGGGAGAAGGGCCCAGCAGCCCATCATTGACATAGCAAATACAGCACATGGACAGTCTCTACTCACTCGGTCGAGCCGTGGCCCAGCTGCGGCAAGAGCGGGGAATGACTCAGAAGCAGCTCGCCACGATGTGCGGCCTGGGTCAGTCGACCCTGGCTCGTTTCGAGACCGGTGGGGTGGCGGAATTCGGCTCCCGCAAACTGCTGCGACTCCTCGAAGTTCTTGGGCACGAGCTGTCGTTCACGCCCAAGAGCAGCAGCTTCACCCTCGACGATGCCCTGGCTGAGCGTCAGCGGCAGGTCCAGGCCTCCGAGGAGACAGGCGCCCCGTGGCGGAGCACTGAGCGATGAAGCTGCATGTCTATGTCCACAACCGCCCCGTTGCCACGCTGGAGTCAACGGACGGTTTTCGGCATGTGATGAGCTACCACCCGGAGGTCGCGCCGGCACAGTTCGTCTCGCTGCTGATGCCGGTGCGTACCGAGTCCTACGTCTATCCGGAGCTGCATCCGCTGTTCCGCATGAACCTGCCCGAGGGCTTCCTGCTGTCCATCCTCCAAGAACAGCTGGGCCCCCATGTCGGCGCCTCGCCCCTGAATCTGCTGTCCGTCGTCGGACGCAACGCCATCGGGCGGGTCCAGGTCGCGACGCCCGGTGCCGACCCGATGCTGGCCCCCGTGCCCTTCGACATGAGCGGCATCCTGCGCGGCGACAACTCGGAAGAGGCGTTTGTCGAGCTGGTGCGTCGACACGCCGTATCGGGCGTGTCCGGTGTCGTGCCGAAGTTCCTCTCGCCGAACAGCCTGGGTGAGCATGGCAAGGGAACCTTGGCCACCGAGCGCTACATCGTCAAGGGGACAACGGCCCGGCTGCCAGGCGTGGCCCTGAACGAACATCTGTGCATGGAGGTGTCGCGGCAGGCGGGTTTCCCGACGGCGACCACCGAGGTCTCCGACGACGGCCAGGCGCTTGTCGTGCATCGCTTCGACTTCGAAGCGGATGGCGTGACGCGCAAAGGCATGGAAGACCTGTGCAGCCTGCTCACGCTGCGTCCGGAGCAGAAGTACGAGTCCACCTGGGAGCGCGTCGTCGGCCGCATCAAGGATGTCACGCCGCAGCCCGAGCAGCAGAACGTCGCCTTGTCACACCTTGCGAACCTGCTGCTGCTGACCTATGCCTTGCGCAACGCCGACTGCCATACGAAGAGCATCGCCCTGCTCTACAGCTCGCGCGATGACATCGAGTTGGCACCTGTCTACGACATGCTGACCATCTCGGTCTACGACGACTACGCGAAGAACCCGCCCGGCATGTCCGTCGAAGGCCGCAGCACTTGGGCGCCCGGCAAGGCGCTGGAGCGTTTCCTGCAGACCCGATGCAATGTGATGCCGGCACAGACCCGGGAACGCGTCGAGCGCATCTGCGAAGCCATCGTGAAGGTGACGCCCCAGGTCGTGGAGGCCGCACAACGCTACCCGTCGTTTCATGAGACCGGCAAGCGGATGCTCAATGCCTGGAACGATGGCATGAACAGCCTGCGCATTCAGAAGACGTGGAGCCTGCCGACGCTGGACGAATCCGTCGCGGCAGCGGGGTTCTTGGACCCCATGCCGGCAAAGGCTGACCAACCCGAGAAGATTGGGCGCTCGCCATTGCTGGTGCGCCGCTGAGCAAAGCGGCTCCAACTGCACGGATTGGCCAGGTCTTGTCCGCCGAGGACGAGCGCCGCACGCTGCGTCACGGGATCACATGAGCGCATGCGGCGGGCTGCCCGGTCGCAGAAATTCAGGGCTTTATGTTGGCCGCTTCGCCGGCGAGTTGGGTCAGCCGGGCGGCCTGTTCCAGCACGAAATCACGAAGTTGACCCGCGAAGGCACGCTCACCATCGTCGACATAGTCGTCTGCCAGGGCCTGCGCCGGCGCGTATTGCATGACCAGTTTCGCCAGCCGTGCGGCCTCGCGTTTGAGCAGCTTTCTGTCGACTCCGCATCGCTGCGCAAAGTCCGCCACTTGGAAAGCCCCCACCTCGTCCAGCGAGAAGGCATCGCCCCAGGCCATTGCCAGCTCTTGGTCGATGTCCGGGTACTGCACCACACTGACCAGGTCGTACCAAGGCGCTGGGTCGAGACCCTCGCGTCGCACGAAGAACGAGAAGTTCTTGCCATGGGCGTCGCTGTTGCCGATGAGGAACTGGAACAAAGCCCACCTGACCAGGGTCATGCTTGCCACGGCCTTGTTCACGGTCTGCTCCACGCGCTCGAACAGCATTTCGAAGCTCACGCCTTCGCGGACATTGCGGACATGTTCTCCGACTCCCAAATTGCGCTCGTACTTGAAGCTTTCGGGCAGGTCCGAGGCCTGGCAGGCGTCGATGATGTGCAGGCGCTGCACGGTGGGCTCGTTGGCGCCGTGCCCCAGTCCTTGCCCGGCACGCTGCACGACAACCCGGTCGAATCGGCGCACCACGAGCACCGGCCGCGGGGTGCGATAGATGCTGACTTCCGCGACGGGCAGGGCCATGCGCCGAGCCAGCGACATGCAAAAGTGTTCGTTGATGACCAAATGGGGCGTTGCCTGTCGCGCGGGGTCCGGCTTGAGGATGTGTGTCGATGCCAAGGGTGGCTCGACCAGGAACATGCGCCCCCCGTCTTCTAGCGGACGATCCAGATAGACCATCAACTTGTCCTGCACGCCCGCGATGGACATCCGGGCCTTGCCGTCCCAGACCGCCAGGGGAAGCTCATCACGCTCGGCAATTCGTTTGTCCAGTTCCTCTCGGGTCACTTCGCGTGGCGGCTTGGCGGCGACGGCGGGCGGCACGTCGTCCGAGGGCCAGAACCGGAACGCCCCGGTGGTCTCGGTCCCCAGTGCGCTGATGAGCGCGTAGATATTCGACTTGGACACCCGGTAGGTCGTGGCCGTGATGTCGAGCGCCCGGCCCTCGGGCAGCAGGTTCTCCACGAAGCGCTTCACCGCACCGGCGGCATAGCCTTCGGCAGGGGGCTTGAACGGCAACGCTGGCGATAGCGGGAACGCCGCCGGCGTCGCGACCCAGTCCGCGTCGTAGTCCAGCGACCACCGGTCGTTCATGGGCTCGTAGCCCAGGGTCGCCACCTTCTGGTCATCCGCCCAGAGATTGAGTGCATGCGAACTCGGTGCGCCGGCCAATGTGCCGGT
>NZ_DASWYS010000274.1:0-3248 GCF_036404855.1 Roseateles sp. | reverse complement strand
GTAGCCCTGCACCGCCTGCTGCAGCAACGCGCGAATGGCGTTGACGTCGTTGGACCGCATGGCGGTGTCCAGGGCTTCCAGCAGGCCCAGCAGCGTGTCGGGGGGGAGCAGCGCTTCCTGGGCGCGCAGGATGCGCGGGTGTTGCGTGGGCAGCGGGTTGTCGCCGATCAACAGTTCCTCGTAGAGCTTCTCACCGGGCCGCAGGCCGGTGATCTGGATCTCGATCTGGCCCCAGGGCTGCTGCTCGTTTTTCACTTGCAGGCCGGAGAGTTCGACCATGCGGTGGGCGAGGTCGACGATGCGCACCGGCTCGCCCATGTCGAGCACGAAGACGTCGCCGCCCTCGGCCATGGCGCCGGCCTGGATGACGAGCTGCGCCGCCTCGGGGATGGTCATGAAGAAGCGCGTGATGTCGGGGTGCGTGACCGTGACGGGTCCGCCGGCGGCGATCTGCCCGCGAAACAGCGGCACCACCGAGCCGCTGGAGCCCAGCACATTGCCGAAGCGCACCATGCTGAACACGGTGCGGGCGGCGTGCCGCTCGGCCAAGGCCTGCAGCACCAGCTCGGCCAGGCGCTTGCTGGCGCCCATGATGTTGGTGGGGCGCACGGCCTTGTCGGTGCTGATGAGCACCATGTGGCGCACGCCGGCCTCCAGCGCGGCCTGGGCCGTGACCCAGGTGCCCCAGACGTTGTTGCGCAGGCCCTGCACCGCGTTGTGCTCCACCAGCGGCACGTGCTTGTAGGCGGCGGCGTGGTAGAGCGTGTGCGGCCGCCAGGCCTTGAGGATCTGGCCCATGCGGTCCTCGTCCTGGACGGAAGCCAGCAGCGGAACGACCTCCATGGCGTCGGTGTCCACCCGCTGCATGAGTTCCTGGTGGATGGCGTACAGGGCGTATTCGCTCTGTTCGATGAGCAGCAGGGTGCGAGGCCGCAGCGAGGCGATCTGGCGGCACAACTCGCTGCCGATGCTGCCGCCCGCGCCCGTGACGGCGACCACCTGATCGCGGATCAGCTTGTCCAGCAGGGCGGGGTCGGGCGTCACGGGCTCTCGACCCAGCAGGTCCTCGATGTCGAGCTCGCGCAGGTCGCTGAGGTTGACGCGGCCCGAGGCGAGGTCGGACATGCCGGGCAGGGTGCGCACGTGCAAGGGCAGGGGTCGCAGCGATTCGAGGATCTCGCGCCGGCGCTTCTGCGAGGCCGAGGGCAGGGCCAGCAGCACGTCGGTGGCGCCGATGGCGGTCACCAGTTCGCGCAGCTTGTCCGGCCGGTAGACATTGCGTCCGTCCAGGCTGTTGCCCTGCAGGGCCGGGTCGTCGTCGATGAAGCCGAGCAGCCGGTGTTCGGGGCTGCGCGCCAGCGCGGCGGCCAGCTGTCGGCCGGCGGTGCCGGCACCGTAGATCAGCACGCCGGGCAGCTCCTTGCGCATCAGCACCTTGCGGTACAGGCCGCCCAGCCAGACGCGAACGAACAGGCGGCTGAGGCCGATGAAGATGAACAGCAGCAGGGGCTGGATCACGCCCACCGAGCGCGGCACGCCGGGCACGCCGATGGCGGTGAAGACCGTGGCGTAGAACAGGCCATAGAGCGCCATGGCCTGGCCCAGGCTGAGCATGGCGTTCCAGCCGGCGTAGCGGAAGATGGCGCGGTACAGGCCGAAGCGGGCGAAGAGGGGGATGGCCATTGGCACCGAGCCGATCACGGCCCAGAGGTAAGGCATCTCCAGGCGCAGCCAGACCTCCAGCCGCAGGTACAGGGCGACCCAGACGGCGAGCACGCACAAGGCCACGTCGACGGCCACCGCGAATGCCCGCTTCAGCATCCGCGGCATGTGCAGCAAGGCGCCGGCCAGGCCCTCGTCGGCGTGGCCGCTCGATCGGGGTTGCACGTCGTTCATGAACGGCCCTCGCCCGGGGCGACGATGGTGTCGTCGGGCAGGTGCACCCCATAGCCGAGGGCGGCGCCGGCTTGCAGCCAGGCCCGCTCGCCGATGGTGCTGCCGCCGGCCATGGTGGCATTGGCGCCGAGGTGGCCGAAATTCGCGACCTGCGCGTGGTGGTCGACCACGGCGCCGACGTTCACGATGGCGCCTTCGCCCAGTCGGGCCTGCGTGCCGAGCACGGCGCAGGCCATGAGTGCCGTTCCGGCGCCCAACACGGCGCTGGGCGAGGCGAAGGCGCGGGGGTGCACGAGCGTGGCCAGTTCGAGCCCGGCCGCGCGCGCGCGCGCGCAGAGCGTCTGGCGGGTGCGGTTGTGGCCGATGGCCACATGCACCGAGGGGACGCCGCGGGCGGGCAATTGGTCGAGCAGAGCCGTCGGGCCCCAGACGGGTACGCCCATCACATCCGTGCCGGCGGGTTGTTGGTCATCGAGGAAGGCCTGGATCTCGTAGCGGCCGTCCAGGCGCACGAGCTCGAGCACGCTGCGGCCATGGCCGCCGGCTCCAACGATGACGAGCGGCATCGGCTGGCTCATTCGACCTTGTCTCCCTGGGTGTCCGATGGGTCAGTGCTGCACGCCCTCGCGCCGCAGCACCTTCACGGCCGTGAGCCAGAGGATGCGCAGATCGAAAGCCAAGCTCCGGCGCCGAAGATACTCGATATCCAGGGCCACTTTCTGCGGGATCGGCAACTCGTCGCGGCCGTTGATCTGCGCCCAGCCGGTGAGCCCGGGCAGCAGCTCGTGCACACCGGCTTCGGTGCGCAGGGCGATGAGGTCGTCCTGGTTGAACAGCGCTGGCCGCGGGCCGACAAAGCTCATGTCGCCCTTGAGGATGCTCCAGAGTTGCGGCAGCTCGTCCAGGCTGGTCTTGCGCAGGAAAGGACCGATGGGCGTGAGCCAGCGCGCCGGGTCGTCGAGCAGATGGGTGGCCACCGCGGGGGTGTCGGTGCGCATGCTGCGGAACTTGGGCATGCGAAAGAGGCGGTTGCGTCGGCCCACGCGGTCGCTCCAGTAGAGCGCGGGGCCGGGGGAGGTGAGGCGCACGGCCAGCGCGATGGTCGAGATAGGCAGCAGCAGCAGCAGTGCCGCGGGGATCGCTAGAGCGAGGTCGAAAAGGCGCTTCATCGCAGGTCGTGTGGGGCCTGCGATTCTAGTTGGCTAGCCGTACGCGACCTTGGCCTTGCTGTCGGGCCGACGAACCGATAGCCAGCGCTTCACTTGCATCAGTCCGAGACCGAAAAAGGCGAAAAACAGCGGATTCATGAAAGCGCGTTGCCGAGTGCTCCATTCGCCCATCATGAGGATGTA
>NZ_DASWYS010000273.1:0-3437 GCF_036404855.1 Roseateles sp. | reverse complement strand
ACCGCAGCGGCTCGCGCGACGGCGGCGCCCGCCCGGCGGCCAAGCCGCAGGGCCTCACCGGCCATGGCGGTGCCAAGCCTGCGCCCAAGCCGCAGGGCCATACCGGCCATGGCGGTGCCAAGCCGGCGGCCAAGCCCCACGCGCAGCACGCGCCGCGTGCGGCCTCCAGCCAGCCCGGCCGTGACGGAGGTGCCCCGCGGCACAACAACGGCCCGCGCCTGACTCAGCCCAAGCGCTGAACGCGAGCACGCCAGCAAGCCCCGAGACAGCTCGGGGGCTGGAAAGGCGGGGGGCACAGGCATAGCGTCGTCGATCCGCGTCCTCGCGACGCAACTTCGAGGAGACAGCCATGAGCCTGCTCACTCACCTCCCCCGTTTCGGCCGCCTCAGTGCGGCCGTTTTCACGTGCGTGGCCCTGGGCGCCGCCCTGGCGGCGCATGGAGCGCCGGCCGGCAACCGCTTCAAACCCGTAGGGCCTGACAACGCCGACGGCGCCAACGCCGAAGCTGGCGAGCGCTGGACCGCAGCCGACTACGAGGCCTATGCCGCCGCGCACCCTGTGCCGGGCAGCGCGCTGGGTCTGCCGGCTGCCAACAGCTTCTTGCTGTTCTCTCAATGTCGCGCCCTGGCCGGCGTCACCTATGCGGCCTTCGCCGCGGGAGAAAACGACGCGATCGTCGGCGACACGCCTTTCGCGTTTGCCTCCGCCCTGCCCGGACTGGCAGGCAGCTGCTTCAATCCTCAGAACGAGCAGAACATCGTCACCCATCCGGCCAATCCCAACCACCTGGTGACCTCGGCCAACGAGTACCGCGCCAACGTGCACACGGTCTACGTGTCGACCGACCGGGGCGCGAGCTGGCGCAACATCGTCCTGCCCGGTTGGACCCTGGAGAGTGGCGCTGGCGGTGTGTTCAAGAACGTCGACTCCTGCGGCGACCCGGTGCTGGCCTTCTCGCCCGGCGGCGACCGGCTCTACTACGCCGGCCTGGAATGCGCCGGCGGCCCCAGCCCCAAGCAGTCGCGCAGCGGCGTCGCCGTCGCCGTGTCGACCGACGGCGGCCTCAGCTGGAGCCGGCCGACCATGGTGCACTACACGGCCACCAGCAACTTCTTCCATGACAAGGAATGGATCACGGTCGGCCCGGACGGCGGCGTCCACCTCACCTGGACCTGGTTCCAGTCCACGCCCAACGGCAAGTTCGGCGCCTCACCCATCTTTCACGCGTCGTCCCGCGATGGCGGGCTCAGCTGGAGCGAGCCGCACCAGGTCAGCGCCTCCGCCTACCCCTATGACCAGGGCTCCATCCCGGCCGTGGCCCCCGATGGCACGCTCTACGTCTCCTTCATCGCAGCCATGCCCGAGACGGGCTACCAGGCTGACGCCGTCGTGCTGGCCCGCTCGCGCGACGGCGGTCTGACGTGGACCAACACCCGCGGCCCGCGCATCTACGACGACTTCAACTGCTACCCCACGCAGATTGGCGGCCAGGGCCGCCAGACGCTCAGCGCGCAGAACTACCGCATCAACAGCTTCCCGAGCATGGCGGTCGATGCCGACACCGGCCGCGTCCACATCGCCTGGGCCGACAACCGTGCCCACCCGAGCTGTGGCTATGAAAAAGGCGGCGGCTTCGATCCCACGCTGGGCAACACGCAGAACCAGGTGCACTACGTCTACACCGACGACGGCGAGCACTTCAGCGCCGACCAGGTCCTGAATCCACCCACCGACGACACGGTGTTCCCGGCCGTGGCAGCGCGGGGTGGCAAGGTCATGGTCGGCTACTACACGCGCCGCCATGCCAAGGCGGCGGGCGGCCTGGGCGGCGCCGACATGCGCTGCGCGTTGCGCGTCGTCACGGTGGGCCAGGCCGGCTATGCCGACGGCACCCTGCTGCCGGCGAGTTTCGGCAGCGGCATCAACCGCCAGACCAACGTCTGCATCGACTACGCCGGCCGCATGTCGGTCGACGGCGGCCAGACCTTCGCCGCCGAGACGCGCTTCAGCAGCGAGTCGTCCAACCCCTGGACACTGTTCACCGGCAGCTTCATCGGCGACTACACCGGCACAGCCATCGATGCCATGGGCCGCGGCGTCGCCGTCTGGACCGACTTCCGCGGTCAGCCTGGAGTGACGCCCGCCAACCAGGACACCGTCGTGCGCGTGCAGCCCTGACCCCGTCGCGCCGCCGGCTTGCGCCCCATCAAGTCGGCGGCCCTCACGCCGTGGTCGAATGGAGTCCTGAACCGTTGCCACAGAGGACTCCGTCTTGAAGCTGACCTTCCTCGGCGCCGCCGACACTGTCACCGGCTCGCGCCACCTGCTGACCCTGGGCGAGCAGCGCCTGCTGCTGGATGCCGGCCTCTTCCAGGGCTTCAAGGCCCTGCGCGAACGCAACTGGATGGCGCTCGGTGCGCCCGCCACGCAGCTCGACGCCGTGCTGCTCTCCCATGCCCACCTGGACCATTGCGGCTACCTGCCTGCGCTGCGCCGCCAGGGCTTCAAGGGCCCGATCTACGCCACCTCGGCCACACGCGACCTCTGCGACGTACTGCTGCGCGACAGCGCCCACCTGCAGGAAGAGGACGCCCGCCGCGCCAACAAGGAGGGCAGCAGCCGCCATGAGAAGGCACTGCCGCTTTACAGCGTGCGCGAGGCCGAGGCGACGCTCAAGCAGTTCGCTGCCCTGCCCCGCGACGGCCGGCTGCGCCTGGGCGCCACCGACATCCGCTTCACGCCGGCCGGCCACCTGCTGGGCGCCTGCAGCATCCATGTCAGCCAGGCCGGCCGCTCGCTGCTGTTCTCGGGTGACATCGGTCGTGTCAATGACCTGCTGATGCCCGTGCCCCAGGTGCCGGCCGCGGCCGACGTGGTGGTCATCGAATCCACCTACGGCAACCGTCTGCATCCGGCCCAGGACGCCCAGGCCCACCTCGGCCAGCTCCTGCGCAACACCTTCAAGCGCGGCGGCTCCGTCCTGCTGCCCAGCTTTGCCGTGGGGCGCGCCCAGGCCCTGCTGCTGTTGCTGCAACGACTGCGCAACGCTGGCGAGCTGCCGCTGGACGTGCCGATCTGGCTGGACAGCCCCATGGCCGAACAGGCCACCGAGCTGACCGTCAAGCACGCCCGGCTGCTGCGCATTTCGGCAGCCGAGGCGCGCAGCCTGACCGACCGCGTGCACTACGTGACCAAGCAGGCCCAGAGCCTGAAGCTGGCCGCCAGCCTCAGCGCGCCGCGCGCCAAGCCTTCCATCGTCATCTCCGCCAGCGGCATGGCGACGGGCGGTCGCGTGCTCAACTACATCGAGACGCTCGCCCCCCAGGCCCGCCACCACATCGCCTTTCCCGGCTTCCAGGCCGGCGGAACGCGGGGCGCGCGCATGGTGGCAGGCGAACGCGAGATCAAGGTTCGCGGCCGCTGGGTGCCCGTGAAT
>NZ_DASWYS010000272.1:0-2442 GCF_036404855.1 Roseateles sp. | reverse complement strand
GCGCACCTTGCCGCTCTTGAGCAACGACAGGTTGGCTTCCGTGATGCCCACGCGCTCCGCCAGCTCGCGCGAGCGCATCTTGCGGCGCGCGAGCATGATGTCCAGGGTGACGACGATGGGCATCTAGACGAATTCGGCGTTTTCGTCGGCGACACGCGCGGCTTCGGACAGCACCTGAGCAAGTGCCAGGAGCAGCAGGCCGAAGAGCAGGGCCAGGTAGTGGTCGGACGACAGGCCCAACCACAGCTGGCGCTCGCCCTTGGGATTGCCCCAGGTCACGGCGAGGATGCCAAGCGTTTGGCCCAGGGGCTGGGCGGCGGCCAGTGCGCACAGGCCCAGACCCAGCCGGCGCAGGTGGAGGGCCGGCCGGCGCGCCAGCAGTTCGCCCTGGGCGAAGCAGCCGAACAGGGCCCACATCTGCCACAGCGCGAACAGGCTGACCGAGGTGGGCAGCAGCGACGCCGCCAAGCCCCACAGCCGCGAGCCGAGGTCGATCTGCAGCTTGCTCAGGTGCCAGGTGCGGGTGGCGACCTCGGCCACCCAGTCGGGCTGGGCCCAGAAGATGAACGGCAGGGTGCCGATGACGACGACGCCCAGCAGGCTGAGCAGCCGCACGATCCAGGCCAGGCGGCGGATGCGTCGCAGGCCGTCGGCGGAGAAGGAGTCAGGCATGAGGCTGTCGTAAAACAAGAAAAACTTACTGTAAAACAATAATAGCTGGCTGTGGAACAGTGAAGCAACCCGTCCCCGAGAATCAGGGGATGAGCAAGAAGAGCAGCCACGTCAGCGAGACCCCCGCGACCCAGGCCCTGAAGCGCGCCGGCATCGCATTCACCGAACATGTCTATGACTATGTGGAGCACGGCGGCACGTCGGAATCGTCCCGGCAGCTCGGTGTGGATGAGCATGCCGTCGTCAAGACGCTGGTCATGCAGGACGAGAAGGGGGAGCCGCTGATCGTGCTGATGCATGGCGACTGCACGGTCAGCCTGAAGGAGTTGGCGCGGCAGATCCCCTGCAAGAAGGTGGAGCCCTGCAAGCCCGACGTGGCCCAGCGCCACAGCGGCTACCAGGTGGGTGGCACGTCACCGTTTGGCGCTCGCAAGGCGATGCCTGTGTTCGTCGAGGCCAGCATCCTGGCGCTGGAGAAGATCTGCATCAATGGCGGCCGGCGCGGCTACCTGGTGGGCATCGAGCCGAAGGTGCTCGTGGACCTGCTGGGCGCCCGGCCGGTCCATTGCGCGCTGCGCGCCTAGCCGCCCGCCGTCGAGGAACCGCCCGCTGTCGAGGAACATTACAGCGGAGTGAGTGCATCTGAGGTGATTTGCGAATAAATAAATCTCAATCAGTCACTTATGACTCATGGCTCGAAATATGCATGGAAGCTGTCGTGACCAGCTCACCAAGGAGACGCCATGAGAACCTTCACCCGTATTGCGGCGATCTGGGGCTTTGCAGCCGCTGCCGTCGCCCTCTCAACACCGGCCCAGGCCAGCCTGACGCTCACGGCGTCCGGCACTTCCAGCGGCTTTTCGCTGACGACTTTCGCGGACTTCAGCTCCGTCACGGGCGGCGGCTGCTGCAATGGCCCGTTCGGTGTCGCGGTGAGCGGCAACGGCAACGTGCTGGTCTCGGTCAGCGGCACCCGGTACGTCTTCAACAACACCGATGGCCAGGCCCCGGGCACAGCCCTTGGCACGACGAGCAGCTCGTCGTTCACGGCCGCCTACGCCCGCGCAGGCGGCCTGGCGTACGGCGCTGATTCCGGGCGCTTCGTCCAGTTCAAGGACAACGGTGCCGTCGACCATGTGCTGACAGGCGTGACACCCGGCACCTACCTGGGCATGTGGGGGGCGCCCAACGGGCACATCATCGCGACCAGCGGTTCGGGCCTGATCGACATCGACCCGCTGGCGGCCGGTGGTGCCGGCAGCTACCGGATCATCAACGGCGCCCTGGGCGACGGCGTCACGGTTTCCCCCGACGGCCTGGTGGCCTACCTCGAGCAGTCGGGCGGCATCCAGGGCTACAGCATCGCCACGGGAGCCCCGGTCGGCCCGTTCATCAGCGTGCCGGGCAACAGCGCGGACGGCACCGGCATGATCATTGGCGGCGCGCTGAACGGGAACCTGATCATCAACAACAACAACGGTGACGTCGACATGTGGGACTTCGGCACCAGCACGATGATCACGCTGGCCACCGGCTCTTCGCCGTTCGGCGCCGATCGTGGCGACTACGTCGCCATCGACACCAAGGGCTGCCTGTTCCTTGACGAGGGCAACCGCGTCGATCGCTTGTGCCTCGCGGGCGCCAGCATCGGCGAGCCGGGGGGCGGCAACACCGTGCCTGAGCCCGCTGCCATGCTGCTCGTGGGCGCCGCGCTGCTCGGTCTCGGCGCCACTCGCCGCCGTTCCTGACGCGGCGATGCCCCGGGCCGCG
>NZ_DASWYS010000271.1:0-32869 GCF_036404855.1 Roseateles sp. | reverse complement strand
GTGCGCTTCGACACCCTGTCGCGCATCTGCGAGGCCCTGCAATGCCAGCCGGGCGACCTGCTCGCCTGGGAACCCGGTCCGGATCCTGAGGACGAGGGTCATGGCCCTTGAACGTCGTCACGCGCTGTGGCCGCTGGTCGTGGGAGGACATGTGGGGTTGCTGGCCGGTCTGGCCCCTCGCCTGCCTGCGCCCCTCCGAACCCGCCCCGGCGGACGGCATGGACCTGCTCAGCTTGCCGTACTGGCTCGCCGCCGAAGCCCGCGGCAAATGCAGGAAATGAAGCAAGAAATGAAGCAAGAAGCGCCCGGAGACCCTCGCCCATGACCACAAAGTCCGTCCTGCCCCTGCTCCTCGCGCTGCTGGCACCGCTGCCGGCGGCCGCCGAGGACACAGCAGCCCAGGCCACTACCGTCCTGCCCACCGTTCAGACCGAACTGAAGCGCGACAGCAGCGTGCTGCCCTATGCCCGCGTCAACAGCCTGCTGGCACAGCTGCGCCAGCATGGCGAAGGCCTGTTCCGCATGGACTTCAGGATCGACGCGGAGAAATCCAAGATGGCACCAGCCGACGTGCGGATGACCGTGCGCAGCGACGACGCGGACTACCCCATCCGGATCGACGCCGAGGGCGGCCTCGAGCTGCCCATCCTCCCGGAGGCCGAGGCCAAGACGGCGGACTTCGCCACGAACGCCGCCAAGGGCCAGCTCGCCGTGCGCGGCACCATCGAGCTGACGACCCCGCCCGAGCAGCTGACGATGGCCAAGGTGCGCCAGATCATGCGCGTCGGCCGCACGCTGCGCGAGGAACTGCTGCCCTGGTACCTGCGCTGGCTCTTCCCGCGCCTTCAAGCTGTGCGCATCTGCAGTGCCACACCCAGCTGGGAGCTGGAATGGCGTGAGAACGGGCAGTTGGTGGGCCTGCCGCTGCCCGTGGCCACCGGCGAGCCTGATCCCGACGCCCGCAAGGGTCAGAAGGCCCGCCCCTGCGCCCTGCTGACCGGCCAGGAGAACTGGCCTGACGCGGCGCGCCTGGTGCCGCCGGCGGGCACCAAGCTCAGCGTCAAGCTCTAGGCCGCGATGGATCATCGCTGGATTGCGCGCTTCGCCGTCGCGGCCCTGCACCTGGGGCTGCTGGCGCTGCTGTGGCTGCATCGCCCGCCACCGATGCAGGAGGCCGGCGAGCGGCGACTGACGACCGTGCGCCTCGTGCCCCCTCGGCGCACGCCGCCCCCCACGCCACCGGCGGCCGCCACGCCCCGGTTGCCGATGCCCGACCTGCCCCTGCCTGCACCGCCTGCTTTCAGTAGCGAGACGCCGGCCGTCGCCACCAGCCCCGCGCCTGCTGCACCCGCGCCGCCTGCCGACGGCGCCACCGCTGAGCCGCCCCGCACGACGTTGCGCCTGACGCTTCCGCCCGGCTACGCCGCCTCCGCCAGCTCGCGCAGCGCAGCGCTGAACGATCCGCGCAGCAACACCCGACGCCTCACGCTGGAGGATCGGATCGCAAATGCTGCCGCGGTCACCGGGGACTGGGTGGAGGAGCGCACCAGCGACGGCCGCATGCGCAGGCGTCGCGGCGACACCTGCGTGGAGACCGAGGAGTCCCGCATCGCCAGCATCGACCGCTTCAACGAGAACGTCGCGCCGCGCGCGGTCAAGATGACGGGCAAGCCCTACAAGTGCTCGCCCTGAGCCTCGCGCGCCGCGGGGCGCATCGACGACGGCTCGATGCCGAACATGCGCTTGTGCGTACGGCTCAGGTGGGCGGAATCCGAGAAGCCGGCGTGGTGGGCGGCGGCCGTCCATGACGCGCCGTCCATGACGGCTTCGATGGCCAGGTTGATGCGCAGCCACAGCAGGTAGGCACGAAAGGAGCAGCCCGTCCCGCTGACGAAAAGGTGGCGGAATCGGCTCTCCGACAGGGCCACCGCGCCCGCCACCTCGTTCAGCGGCAGCGGCCGGCCGATGTGGCGGCGGATGTAGTCCAGCGCCCGCACCAGCCGCGCATCCAGTGCCTCGTCGGGCTCGACGCCCGCGCCGCACAAGGACTGGATGGTCGCCGTCGCCGCCCGATGCATCGCCAGTGCACCGGCATCGGCGTCGAAGGCGGCAAACAGCGCCCGCGCACTCTCGCGCACCTCATCCTCGGGCAGCGCCGCCACTTCGGCACCGCCGAAGCGCCGGGTCAGCGCCCGGCCGGCGCGGCTCTCCGGCTCGACGAACAGGTGCGCCACGCACAGCGCGTCCGCCTCGAACTGATGCTTGCAATGGCTGGGCACCAGCGCGCCCGCGAACGAGGTCCAGGGTCCATCGGCCTCCGTGCGAAAGCGCAGTTCTCCCTGCGCTGCCAGGGCCAGTTGATGGGCGTGATGGTCATGCCACTGCGTGCGGCCCTGGCTGCGCCCCACCCACAGGCTGGCCCCCTGCCAGAGATAGGCACGGCCCGCACCGTCGCTGGCCCAGGCGGCACGGGGGCGCGCCAAGTCAGCCGTTTCGTTCAAGCGCAAACCGGCCCGTCCACGAAAAATCCCAGCCATACCCCAGCACCTTCCGACAAGACGCCATGAATCTCTCTCCCGAGTTCGCACGCCGCATCCGACCCAGCGTGAGCGCCGAGCTCGCCGAAGCCCGCTGGCAGGGACAGCGCGGCAACGCCGACCTGTCCGCGCACCACCTGGAGCGGGCGCACATCCTAGGCCAGGCTTCCACCGTCGAACACGTCCGCGTCCATGCCGCGATGCTCGGCTGGGCACTGCGGCAACGCGCTGCCGGGGAACTGCTGGGCCAGGCCTGGCGACTCGCAGGCGCGGCACTGAAGACCTGGCTGTGGGTGCCCGTGGGCAACACCGGCCGGACCGACGTCAGCGGCTTCCGGCCCATGCCGGTGCCCCCCGACCTGCGGCGACTGATCGACGCCGCGCGCCACCCCGGCCGCCACTGAAGCGGCGAGCCGGCTTCCATCCCCACCACAGGGCGCCGAAGCGGCGCCCGGGGCGCACTCGCGCCCGCTTCTTTCCATCCCGGAGTTTCACCATGCGCAGATCCACCTTCCTGGCCACCGCCGCAGCCCTCCTCAGCGCCGCCTACCTGACCGCCTGCGGCAGCCCGCCGCGCGACCTCGACCTGTCGTTGCAGCACCCCAGCACGCAGGGGCAGTTCGTCGTCACGCTGGAGCCCCCCGCCACCGGTCCCGTGCTCGGCCAGATCCAGACCTGGCAGTTGCGCCTGGCCGACCGCGACGGCACGCCGGTCTCGCAGGCCCGCATCCTCTTCAGCGGCGGCATGCCCCAGCACGGCCACGGCTTCCCGACCCGGCCCCGCGTGACGCAAGAGATCAGCCCCGGCGTCTACGCGCTGGAGGGCGTGAAGTTCAGCATGTCCGGCTGGTGGGACATGCGCTTCGGCCTGCAGGCCGGCGACCGCACGGATACCGCCGTCTTCAACGTGGTGCTCGACGACGGCCGCCATCGCCGCTGAGGACGGGTCATGAAGCACACCCTGCTGGCCGCCGCCCTCGCGCTGCTGCTGCTCAGCGCCTTCCGGCCGGTCACCGAGTCCTGGACGCCCGCCGAACGCGCCGCGCTTTCGGCGCTGCACATCAGCCGCCTCGGCGCGGCGCCGCCCGACCCGTCCAACGCCGTGGCGGATCGCCCCGAGGCCGCAGCCCTGGGCCGGCGGCTGTTCTTCGACGCCCGGCTGTCGGCGAACGGCCGGGTGTCGTGCGCCAGTTGCCATGCGCCCGAGCGCGGTTTCCAGGATGGCCGCCCGGTCGGCCAGGGCTTGGCCACCGGCAGCCGCCGCACCATGCCCGTACCGGCTGCCGCGCACGCAGACTGGTTCTTCTGGGACGGGCGCAAGGACAGCCTGTGGTCCCAGGCGCTTGGGCCGCTGGAGGACGCTGCGGAGCACGGGGCCAACCGCGTGCAGCTGGTGCGCCTGCTGGCCGAGGCCTACCGGCCGGAGTACGAGGCCCTGTTCGGTCCCCTGCCACCCCAGGCCGCGCTGACCGGCGCGGCCAGCCCGCTGGGCACGGCGGCGGAGCGGGCCGCGTGGGCACGGCTCCCCGAGGCGCAGCAGCAGGCGGTGGACCGCGCCTTCGCCAACCTGGGCAAGGCCATCGCCGCCTACGAGCGCACGCTGATGCCCGGCGAGAGCCGCTTTGATCGCTACGTCGCCACGGTCACCGCCGGTCGCGCAGCGGACGAGGCCCTGTTGTCGCCGGCCGAGGTCCGCGGCCTGCGGCTGTTCATAGGCAAGGCGCAATGCGTGAGCTGCCATGCAGGCCCGCTGCTCACGGACCAGCATTTCCACAACACCGGCGTGCCGCCGCGCGACCCGCGGCGCCCTGACCCCGGACGCGCACCGGCCGTGGCCCGCGCCCTGGCCGACCCGTTCAACTGCCTGGGTCACCACAGCGATGCCCCGCCGCAGCGCTGCGCGGAGTTGCGCTACATCGCCGACGACGATCCGCACATGCAGGCTGCCTTCAAGACCCCGGGACTGCGCAACGTGGCCGAGCGCGCCCCCTACATGCACGCGGGCCAGTTCGCGACGCTGGAGCAGGTGATCACCCACTATGTGGCCGCACCGGACGCGGTGCTGGGCCACAGCGAACTCGCACGCGCTGGCCATCCGCACGCCGAGCGCCGCCCCATCGCGCTCGGCGACGCCGAGGCGGCCGACCTGGCGGCCTTCCTGCGCAGCTTGTCGGCGCCGGTCTGCGAACGGGGACAGCCATGCTGAGCTGCCGCCAGGCCCGACTCGAGGATGCGGAAACCTTGTTCGCGATGGTGCGGGAGCTGGCCGCCCACGAGGACAGCCTCGCGGCGTTGCACACCGACCTGCAGCGCTTCCGCCAAGATGGCTTCGGCCCGCAGGCCCGCTTCGCGGCCGTGCTCGCGGAAGTGGACGGACAGCCAGCCGGCTACATCAGCTACACCCACGCCTACGCCATCTGGCGCGGCGCGGCGTCACTGAATGTCGACGACATCTACGTGCGAGCTGCCTTCAGGCGGCAGGGCGTGGGCGAGGCCCTGCTGCGCCGGCTGCGCGACGTCGCGGCCCGGGACGGCGCCTGTCGCCTGCGCTGGGAGGTCAACGTGCACAACGCCGGCGCCATCCGCTTTTACGAGCGCCTGGGCGCGGTCGTGACCCCCAAGGGCCTGTGCCGTTGGGAGATCGCCGATCTCGAACCCGGCTAGACGGAGGCCGCTGCACGCTCCTGCTCCCTCAGCCGCAGCACGCGGCGCTGCACCTTGCCGGTCGTCGTCATCGGCAGGGCAGCGATGAACTCGATCTCCTTCGGGTACTCATACGGCGCCAGCCGCGCCTTCACATGGGTCTGCAGCGCCTCCACCAGCGCGGCGTCACCCGCATGGCCGTCGGCCAGCACGACGTACGCCTTCACGACGGCGCCGCGCTCCGCATCGGGCTTGGGCACCACGGCCGCGTTGGCCACGGCCGGATGCTTGAGCAGGCAGTTCTCGATCTCACCCGGCCCAATGCGGTACCCCGCGCTCTTGAAGACGTCGTCGGCCCGGCCCTCATACCAGAGCGTTCCGTCGGCATCCATGCGCGCGAGGTCACCGGTGCGGCACCAGCTGACCGCCGGGTCACCGGTGAACTTGGCGCGGGTTGCGGCCTCGTTGTTCCAGTAGCCCAGGAAAAACACGGGGTCGGGGTCGCCATGGCGGTCGCGCGCATGCACCGCCACCTCGCCGATCTCGCCGGGCGCGCACTCCTGGCCGTCGTCGTCGATGACGGCGACGCGATGGCCCGGGTAGGCCCGGCCCATGCTGCCCGGACGGGCCGGCCACAGCGCCTGGCAGTTGCCGACGACGTAGTTCATCTCGGTCTGGCCGAACATCTCGTTGACGGGCACGCCCAGGGCGTCGCGACACCAGGCGAAGACGGCGTCGCCCACCGCCTCGCCAGCGCTCATCAGTGCGCGCAGCTTCAGCTTGTGGCGCTGCGGCCTGGGCTCGGCCTTCATCATGGCCTTGAGCGCGGTTGGGAACAGGAAGCTGTGCGTGACGCCGTAGGCCGCCATCAGCTCGAAGGCCTTGGCCGCCGAGAAGCGCCCCTGCCAGGCGACGATGGGCCGGCCAAAGTAGAGGCTGGGCAGCAGCGCGTCCATCAGGCCACCGGTCCAGGCCCAGTCGGCCGGGCTCCAGAAGACGGCGTCGCTGGGCTGGCTCGGGTCGAAGGGATTGAATCCGAACCAGTTCTGGCTGGCGATGAACCCGCTCAGGTTGCCCACCAGCGCCCGCTGCGGGATCAGGGCGCCCTTGGGGTTGCCCGTGGTACCGCTGGTGTAGATCAGGATGGCCGGGTCATCGGCCTTCGTGGCCACCGGCTTGAACCGGGCCTCCTCGGCCTGCAGAGCCTGCATCCATGACAGCTCGTCGCAGTCCACCGGACACTGGCCGACGACGAGGATCCGCCTCAGTGCCGTGCAGCGCCCCTTGGCCTCGCGCAGCGCCGGCAGCGCCTCGCAGGCGGCAATGGCCAGCACGGCACCGCTGTCCTGCAGCCGGTATTCCAGCGCCTCGGCGCCGAAGAGCATGGACAGCGGCATCGCCACCGCACCGATCTGCTGGATGGCGATGTGGGCGACGGCCGTCTCGAAGCGCTGCGGCAGCACGATGGCCACGCGGTGCCCGCGGCGCACGCCCTGATTCAGCAATGCATGGGACAGACGATTGGCGGCCCGCTGCAGCTGGCCGTAGCTGTACTGCGCACGGCATCCGCTCTCGCTGTCGAAGCAGATGGCGGTGGCTTTGGGCGTGTCACGCGCCCAGCGGCCGCAGCAGGCCTCGGCGATGTTGAAGTCCTCAGGCACCTGCCAGCGGAAGGCGTCATGCAGCTGCTGGTAACGGTCTTCCGCCATGGGCCACCCCGATCGGGACAAGGGGGCGAATGCTAGCCAGCCCCACCCGGGCCGGCCTCATGGATTGCCCGGAGCCGGCGCCGGGCGGCAGCTCAAATTCCCAGCCAGGCCGAGGGCGACCACATGCTGGGACGGTCGCCGCTGCTGTACCGCTCCAGTGCATCGCCCGTCAGCCGGCAGATGCGCCACTCCGGCATGACCGTCGCGCCGAGCTTCTCGTAGAAGCGGATGGCATCCTCGTTCCAGTTCAGCACCGTCCAGTCGAAGCGGCCGTAGCCACGTTCGCAGGCCAGCTGGGCCAGATGCACCAGCAGGGAGCGCCCCAGGCCGCTGCGGCGGTGGGCCGGACGCACGTACAGGTCTTCCAGGTACAGCCCCGGCTTGGCCAGGAAGGTCGAGAAATTGGTGTAGTACAGCGCGAAGGCGACGACTTCGCCGTCGACCTCGCCAAGCATGCACTCCGCGACCGGGGCGTCACCGAACAGGTGCGGGGCCAGCTTGTCAGGCGTCACCTCGAGCAGATGGGTCAGGTGCTCGAACTCGGCCAGTTCGCCGATGAGCTGGACGATGGCGGGCAGATCGCGCGGCTCGGCGGCGCGCAGGGTGGGACGTGAGGGCATGGCCGCCATTGTCGACGGACTGCGGTGTCCTACAGTGCGTATATGCCCGATGTCTACACCCCGCGCCGCACCCATCGCAGCGAGTTCCTGGCCCTGCGCGGCCTGCGTCACCACGTCCTGCGCTGGGGTCAGCCCTTGCCTGGCCGTCCGCCGCTGGTCATGGTGCACGGCTGGATGGACGTCGGCGCCTCCTTTCAGTTCGTCGTCGACGCGCTGGGAGAAGAGCGTGAGGTCATTGCGCTGGACTGGCGCGGCTTCGGCCTCAGCGAGACGACGGGCGCCGACTGCTACTGGTTCCCCGACTACCTTGGCGACCTGGATGCCCTGCTGGACCTGCTGAGTCCCGCGGCACCGGTGGATCTGCTGGGCCACAGCATGGGCGGCAACGTCGTGATGAGCTATGCCGGCGTGCGCCCGCAGCGGGTGCGACGCCTCGTCAATCTCGAGGGCTTCGGCATGCCCGATACCGCAGCCGCCGCGGCTCCGGAGCGCCTGGCCCGGTGGCTGGACGAGTTGAAGGACCCGCCTTCGCTGCGACCCTACGCGACGCTGGCCGAGGTGGCCCAGCGGCTGATGAAGAACAACCCCCGCCTGCCCGCGGCCAAGGCGGCGTGGCTGGCCGGGCATTGGGCGCGGGAAACACCCGAAGGCTTCCAGCTCAACGCCGACCCGGCCCACAAACTGGCCAACCCCATGCTCTATCGCAAGGCCGAGGTGCTGGCCTGCTGGCAGCGCATCGCCGCGCCAACGCTCTGGGTCGAGGGCAGCGACGACCAACTGACGCTCTTTTGGGGCACGCGCTACCCGCGCGAGGACTTCGAAGCCCGGCTGGCCCTGGTGCCGACGCTGGAGCGCGCCGTGCTGCAAGACGCAGGACACATGCTGCACCACGACCAGCCGGAAGCACTGGCGGCCCTGCTGGAACCCTTCCTGGCCGACGCATGAGGCGCCCGCTCCTAGCGCTCCTGCTGGCGCTGGCCTCGGCAGGCGCGCAGGCCGGCTGCGCCCGCGAACTCAGCGTGGGAATCTCCGAGTTGGGATTCGGCGCCTATTTGCAGGATGGCCAGTGGCGCGGACTGGTCCCCGATCTGCTCGCTGAGCTGGCGCGTCGCAGCGGCTGCCACCTCACGCTCGCGCCCCGACCCCGGGCCCGCGTGCTGCTGGAGTTCGAGCGGGGCCAGCTCGACCTCATCACGTCGGCCATGCAGGCCGAGGAGCGCGACCGCGTCGGGCAATTCGTGCCCTATGCCTACACCACGATGGACCTCATCTTCATCGGCGACGCGCCGCCGCGCTCGCTGAAGGCGCTACGCCTGCAGCCCGAGCTCAAGCTGGGCCTCGTGCACGGTGTGAGGCTGGGCCGGCTCAAGGACGGCGTGGACGGCCTGCTCGCGACGCGCCAGGTCGAGTACTCGCCGAACTACGACAACCTCGCGGCCAAGTTGGCAGCCGGGCGGCTGCAAGCGGCCATCATCCCGAGCGTCATCCACCCCAAGCTCCGCCGCGACGGCCTGCTGCCGCCGAAGGCCGTGACCGTGGATCTGCCGGAGAACTCGCCGGAGGCCATCGGCCTCTACCTGCACCGCGCCAACATCCCCGAACCGGACCGGCGGCTGTTGCAACGCCACCTGGAGGCGATGCGCCGCGAAGGCTGGGTGCAGGCCAGCTATGTCCGCTACGTGGGCGAGGCCGAGACACGGCGGCTGTTCAGGAGGGAGGCTCGCTAAACTCCCGCTCCAGCCGGTTCATGCGCCAGGCGTAGATGATGACGATGGCGCAGAACCCCAGCAGCGCGCCCTGCGAGGCCAGCCAGAAGGCCAGCGGCCAGCCGAAGACCTCGACGCTGAGCTCGCGCGCGAAGAACACCGGCGCGAAGCCGACCACGGCCCAGGCCAGCAGCAACCAGGCGGTAAGGCGACGGCTGCGGCGCCAGTAGTCGACGGGGACAGGATCTGCCATGGCGGCATTCTGGCCCATGAGAAAATCCGCGTTTTCCCAAGAAGCCCGTCATGGACATCGAACACATCAACCAAATCGGCAACACCATTGCCGACCTCTCAGCGCGCACCGACGCGCTAAGGGGGTATCTTTGACTTCGATCGCAAGGCACTGCGCCTGAACGAAGTCAACGCGTCGCTCGAGAACCCCAACGTCTGGAACGACCCCAAGCGCGCCCAGGAGCTCGGCAAGGAGAAGCGCACGCTGGAAGCCGTGGTCGACACGATCACGATGCTGACCGGCTCGCTGGCCGACAACGCCGAGCTCTTCGAGATGAGCCGCGAAGAAGGCGACGAGGCCGGCATGCGGGCCATCGAGGAAGACGCCAGCAAGCTGCGCGAGAAGATCGAGGAGCTCGAGTTCCGCCGGATGTTCAACAACCCGGCCGACCCGAGCAACTGCTTCATCGACATTCAGGCCGGCGCAGGCGGCACCGAGGCCTGCGACTGGGCCGGCATGCTGCTGCGCCAGTACCTCAAGTACTGCGAACGCAAGGGCTTCAAGGCCACGCTGGAAGACGAGACCCCCGGCGACGTGGCTGGCATCAAGAGCGCCACCATCAAGGTTGAAGGCGAGTACGCCTTCGGCCTGCTGCGCACCGAGACCGGCGTGCACCGCCTGGTGCGCAAGAGCCCGTTCGACTCGTCCGGTGGCCGCCACACCTCGTTCGCGTCGCTGTTCGTCTATCCGGAAGTCGACGACTCCATCGAGATCGACATCAACCCGGCCGACGTCCGCACCGACACCTTCCGCGCCAGCGGCGCCGGCGGCCAGCACATCAACAAGACCGACTCGGCCGTGCGCCTAACGCACATCCCGACCGGCATCGTGGTGCAATGCCAGGACGGTCGCAGCCAGCACAGCAACCGTGACGTCGCCTGGCGCCGCCTGCGCTCGCGGCTGTATGACCATGAGATGAAGAAGCGCATGGAAGAGCAGCAGAAGCTGGAGGACACCAAGACCGATGTCGGCTGGGGCCATCAGATTCGCTCCTATGTGCTGGACCAGAGCCGCATCAAGGACCTGCGCACCAACTACGAGACCTCGGCCACGCAGAAAGTGCTGGACGGCGATCTCGACCCGTTCATCACCGAGTCCCTCAAGCAAGGCGTCTGACGCCCCCGGGCCGCTGCGGCGGCCCTTTCTTTTTGCTCACCCCAAGGAAGCCCCTCATGCGTGAAGGCACTGCCCCCCTGATCCAACGCCTGGACTATCAGCAGCCGGCGTTCTGGATCCGCAAGGTCGACCTGAGCTTCGACCTCGATCCGGCCAAGACGCTCGTCACCAGCAAGATGAAGGTCGAGCGCAACGGTGCCGTGCCGCACGGTCCGCTGCGTCTGCACGGCGAGGAACTGAACCTGCTGCGCGTGCTCATCGACGGCAACAGCGTCTCCTTCCGCCAGGAAGGTCACGAACTCATCATCGACAACGCCCCGGACGCCGACTTCGCGCTGGAGATCCGCAACACCACCTGTCCCGACAAGAACACGGCCCTGTCGGGCTTGTACACGTCGGGTGGCAGTTTCTTCACGCAGTGCGAGGCCGAGGGCTTCCGCCGCATCACCTACTTCCTGGATCGCCCGGACGTGATGGCCGTTTACACGGTCACGCTGCGCGCCGACCAGGCCAAGTACCCCATCCTGCTGGCCAACGGCAACCTGGTGGACAGCGGCACGCTGGAGAACGGCCGCCACTTCGCCGTCTGGAGCGACCCCTTCCCCAAGCCCAGCTACCTGTTCGCCGTGGTGGCGGGCGACCTGGTCGCGCGCGAGCAGCGCGTGCGCACCCGCGCCGGGAAGGACCATCTGCTGCAGGTCTACGTGCGCCGTGGTGACCTGGAGAAGACCGAGCACGCGATGAACAGTCTCATCGCCTCCATCGTCTGGGACGAGGCCCGCTTCGGACTGCCCCTGGACCTGGAGCGTTTCATGGTGGTCGGCGTGTCCGACTTCAACATGGGAGCGATGGAGAACAAGGGCCTGAACATCTTCAACACCAGCGCCCTGCTCGCTTCGCCCGCGACGGCAACGGACGTGGACTTCGCCCGCATCGAGTCCATCGTCGCGCATGAGTACTTCCACAACTGGACCGGCAACCGCGTGACCTGCCGCGACTGGTTCCAGCTGTCGCTGAAGGAAGGCCTCACCGTCTTCCGCGACCAGGAGTTCAGCATGGACATGGCCGGCACGCCGTCGGCACGCGCCGTCTGCCGCATCCAGGACGTGCGCCAGTTGCGCGCCATGCAGTTCCCCGAGGACAGCGGCGCCATGGCCCACCCGGTGCGCCCGGACAGCTATAGCGAGATCAACAATTTCTACACCGCCACCGTCTACGAGAAGGGCTCGGAGGTGGTGCGCATGTACCAGACGCTGGTCGGCCGCAAGGGCTTCGAAGCCGGCATGAAGCTGTATTTCGAACGTCACGACGGCCAGGCCGTGACCTGCGACGACTTCGCGCAAGCCATCGCCGATGCGAACCCGGGCTCGCAGTTGACGACGCGCCTGGATGCCTTCAAACGCTGGTACTCGCAGGCCGGCACGCCCCGCGTGACCGCCCGCGGTGAGCACGACGCCTCCGCCCGCACCTTCACGCTGCGCTTCACGCAGCAGACACCCGCCACGCCCGGCCAGACCGACAAACAGCCCCAGGTCATTCCTGTCGTCATGGGCCTGCTGGACCGCCACGGCGTCGCGCTGCCGCTGAACGCCAACGGCGACACCGAACAGGTGCTGGTGCTGGACCAGGTCGAGCAGACCTTCGTCTTCGAGAACATCGACAGCGAACCCGTGCCCTCGCTGCTGCGCGGCTTCTCGGCCCCGGTGGTGCTGGACGACGGCCTCTCGGACGCCGGCCTGCTGGTGCTGATGCGCCATGACAGCGACCCGTTCAACCGCTGGGAAGCCAGCCAGCGCCTCGCGCTGAACCGCATCCTGCACGCGCTGCGCGCCGGCCAGCCGCTGCAGCTCAGCCCCGCCTTTATTGACGCGATGCGCGGCGTGCTGACGCACCCGGACCTGGACCCCGCCTTCAAGGAGCTGGCGCTGACGCTGCCCGGCGAGAGTTACATCGCCGAGCAGCTGGACGTGGTGGACCCGCAGGCCATCCACGCCGCCGTGATGGCCGCGCAGGCCCAGCTCGCCAGCGCGCTGCGCGACGACTGGGCTGCGGCCTTCGAGGCGCACCAGGTCCAGGGCGGCTACACGCCCGACCCGGTCTCCGCCGGCAAGCGTGCGCTGGCCAACCTGGCGCTGTCCATGCTCGTGCTGGATGCCCAGTCCAGCGGTGACACCGTGTGGCCGGGCAAGGCTTTCCAGCGCTTCAAGGACGCGTCCAACATGACTGACCGCATGGGCGCGCTGGCCGCGCTCGTGAACGCCAATGCCGGACTGGCTGCGCCGGCGCTGGAGCGCTTCCACGCACTCTTCAAGGACGACCCGCTGGTCATCGACAAGTGGTTCTCGCTGCAGGCCCGCGCGCCCGAGGCCGAGGGCCGTGTGTTTGCCCGCGTGAAGGCGCTCACCAAGCATGCCGACTTCACGCTGAAGAACCCCAACCGCGCGCGCAGCCTGCTGGCCTCGCTGTGCATGTTCAACCCGGCCGCCTTCCACCGCGCCGACGCGGCCGGCTACGTGTTCTGGGCCGACCAGGTGCTGGCCATCGACGCCAGCAACCCGCAGCTCGCCAGTCGCATCGCCCGCGCGATGGACCGTTGGGCCCAGCTGGCAGAGCCCTACCGCTCGGCCGCCCGCGAAGCCGTGGCCCGCGTCGCTGCCAAGCCCGACTTGTCGCCCGATGTGCGCGAGATCGTCGAACGTGCCCTCGCCTCGGGAGGCTGAAGGATGGCCCGACAGACCAGCCTGACCCAGTACCTCGTCGAGCAGCAGCGCGAGCACGGCCACATCCCGCAGGAGCTGCGCCTGCTGATCGAGGTCGTCGCACGCGCCTGCAAGCGCATCGCTATCGCCGTCAACAAGGGCGCACTCGGCGACGTGCTCGGCACCGCCGGCAGCGAGAACGTGCAGGGCGAGGTCCAGAAGAAGCTCGACATCATCGCCAACGAGGTGCTGATCGAGGCCAACGAATGGGGCGGCCACCTCGCCGCGATGGCCAGCGAGGAGATGGACGGCATCTACGTCGTCCCGAACCGCTACCCCCAGGGCGAGTACCTTTTGCTGTTCGATCCGCTGGACGGCTCCTCCAACATCGACGTGAACGTGTCCATCGGCACCATCTTCAGCGTGCTGCGCAAGGTGGGCCACTCGCGCGGCGTGTCGGAGGACGACTTCCTGCAGCCCGGCAAGCAGCAGGCGGCGGCCGGCTACTGCGTCTACGGCCCGCAGAGCATGCTGGTGCTGACGGTGGGTGACGGCGTCGCCGTCTTCACGCTGGATCGCGAGACCGGATCCTGGGTGTTGACGCAGGACCAGGTACGGATTCCCGAGGACACCAAGGAATTCGCGATCAACATGTCCAACATGCGGCACTGGGCGCCGCCTGTGAAGCGCTACATCGACGAATGCCTGGCCGGCTCCACGGGTCCCCGCGGCAAGGAATTCAACATGCGCTGGGTCGCCAGCATGGTGGCCGATGTGCACCGCATCCTGACGCGCGGCGGCGTCTTCATGTACCCCTGGGACCAGCGCGAGCCCGACAAGCCCGGCAAGCTGCGCCTGATGTATGAGGCCAACCCGATGGCCTTCATCGTCGAGCAGGCCGGTGGCGCGGCCACCAATGGCTCCGATCGGATCATGGACCTCAAGCCCTCCAAGCTGCATGAGCGCGTGGCCGTCGCGCTGGGTTCCAAGAACGAGGTTGAGCGCATCACGGCCTACCACCTGGAAAGCGCTCAAAAATAGTGGCTATAATGGCGGGCTTGACGTGTTCAGCGTCAGAGCCGGCATAGCTCAGTTGGTAGAGCAGCGCATTCGTAATGCGAAGGTCGGGGGTTCGACTCCTCTTGCCGGCACCAGAATTAATAAACTAAATCAAGGGCTTGGCTTCGGTCAAGCCCTTTGTTTTTGAGCCCCTGCGGGCACATGTGCCCATAGGGCTCAAGACATAAAGAGGTCGGAATCCTCTCCCCTCGATCAAGCATTTCAAAGACATAGCGCACCTCCCTGCGCATACCTCGCTCGGATGGGGCCTCGCGAAGGAAACGCTGGCTGGTCACTCAGACCCCAAGCGGTGCCGCTTTCGGGTCTGGACGGCGTCCGCCCCGCTACCGTTGATCCTTGTCCTGAGCTGAATTGAAGCGACAACTGTGCGTTTATCCAGTCGCATCGACCTCACCCCCGTGAGTGAATAGGCAATATCTGACAACGGATAAATTTTGGCCATTGCTAAACTCGCCACATGGTCAACAAGCTGCTATCCAGGCCAGCCGCAAAGAAGGCTGTCAAGGTCGCTCTGATGAAGAAGCGGTCTCTGGTGGCCATGAAGAAGGCATCAATGCGCTTGGCGCGCTCCTCTTTCGTCAGCGGTGCTGGCAAGCAAGAGGAATTTGGACTCATTCCACGCGGCGTGAGCATCCAGGTGGTGTCCTGGCCTGAGCTGTGAGCTGCTCGCGCTGAGATCTTGCGCCTAAGCGCACTAGTCAATCGGAAGGGTGTAGATCCCTTCACATTTGAAGACCTTCTGTTCGTCGGCAGCAAGGTGGCATCGCTGACCGCCCAGGCAGCGTAGTCCTTTTCACATTTGAAGACCTTCTGTTCGTCGGCAGCAAGGTCAGCCTAGATCCATCTCGCCTCATTCTGGTTGGCGGCCAAGCGCTTGAAACCTGGGGCGTGGTGTTTGATGTGCTCGCGCCGACAGGTGATCGGCACCCGTTAACTGAAGACACCGACCGGCCCGGCAGCAAGCGAGACGCACAGTGGCTTTGCGAGTTGCTGGGCAAAGACAGCACGGATCTACAGCTCGCCCCCGCCGACGAGATCGGCCCCCTCCTCCGCGCTGGCCTATCTCAAAAAACCCGACGGGCGGATCTTCCAATAGCGCGACTTCCCACCCCGAATGACAGCTGGTATCCCATCGCCTGCACCCCGAGGTGACGCCAAACTGGGGCTCCCCGCCCTGGGACTTCGTGGTTATGGCGAACTCGCCCCGGGTCTGTCATGGATCTGCGATGCATCGGCCCGGCTGAGACGTGCATTGGGGCCATGAGTTAGCGCGTGCCGTCCTTGAGATAGCGCTCGACCGCGTCGGCGTGGTCACCCACCAGCAGGACGGCCTCGCGCAGCCGCTCGACGGACACGCTGAACCTGGCCGCCCAATCGCGCAGCTCATCGTCATCACTGAGCTTGATACGACTGCCGCCGTGCCCACCCGGACTGGATTTGTCGTCTGCCATGTCGCGTCTCCAACGTGTGCCCGGCGACCACCGTAGGCCCACTGCGCAGCGACGGGTGTCGGACAACCACCTGATGGCCGGCGCCCCCGCGCCTACGCGGCGCCCGACTCTTTTCTGCAAGACTCCGGCACCATGACGACCTCCGCTGCAACGGCGCGAAAGCGCTCCCCCAAACCGCCTGCGGAAGACGACGGCAACGTGCTGCAGCGCCTGGGCCCCGGGCTCATCACCGGCGCGGCTGACGACGACCCCAGTGGCATCGCCACCTACAGCCAGGCCGGCGCCCAGTTCCGCTTCGGCCTGGTGTGGACGCTGCTGGTGACCACACCGCTGATGATCGCCGTGCAGATGGTGTCCGCTCGCATCGGCTACGTCACGGGCCGGGGACTCGCGGCCAACATGATGCGCGTCTGTCCGCGCTGGCTGTCGACCGCCGTCGTGCTGATGCTGGTCGTCGCCAACACGATCAACATCGCAGCCGACGTGTCCGCGATGGCCGAAGCCACTCGGCTGCTCGTGCACGGACCGCAATGGCTCTACGTCATCGCCTTCGGCGGCCTGTCCGCCATCGCCCAGGTCTATGTGTCCTACGAGCGCACCGTGCGCATCCTCAAGTACCTCACCCTGACGCTATTCGCCTACGTCGCGGTCGTGCTGGTCGTCCAGGTGCCGTGGGCGCGGGCGCTGTCGGAAGCCGCGGCACCGTGGCGCCATCTGGAGCGCACAGCGTTCAAGGACTACGCCGCCATGGTGGTCGCCGTGCTGGGCACCACCATCTCGCCCTATCTCTTCTTCTGGCAGGCCACCCAGGAGGTCGAAGACCAGAAACGCCGGCCGCTGCCCCAGGCTCAACGCCACAGCCCGCAACGCATCAAGACCCACCTCCGGCACATCCGACAGGACACTTTCATCGGCATGCTGCTGTCCAATGTCATCGCGTTGTGCATCGTGCTGTCGGCGGCGGTGGCGCTGAACCTGAACGGCCACGTCGATGTGAAATCGTCGGCGGACGCCGCGGCAGCGCTGCAGCCGATCGCAGGCGACTTCGCTTTCGCTGTCTTCAGCCTGGGCATCATCGGCACGGGGCTGCTGGCCATCCCCGTGCTGGCCGGCTCGGCGGCCTTCGCGGTCAGCGAGATCTTCGGCTGGAGGGCCGGCCTGTCCCGGCGTTTCCAGGACGCACGCGGCTTCTACTCCATCATCCTGGCCGCGACACTGCTCGGCTCCGGGCTCAGCCTGTTCGAGGTGGATGCGATGTCCGCGCTGGTGTGGAGCGCCGTCATCAACGGCGTCATCGCCGTACCCATCATGGCCGTGATGCTTGTCATCGGACGGTCGAGAGCACTGATGGGGCGGTTCGTCGTGCCGCTGCCGGTCGAGGTGGTCGGCTGGCTCGCCACGGGGCTGATGGGCATCGCGGCACTGGTGATGCTGTTCACGATGGCCTGAACACCCAGCTACTTGTGGCTGCGCGCCCGCTTCGCAGGCGCCGCCTCGGCCTCCGTGCCCGTCCGTCGCGCCGGCACCTTGCGCGCCGGCAGCGGCGTCACCTTGGCCGTCTGCTTGCCGGCCTTGGTTCGCCCGGTGGGCTTGCCCCCCAGGCTGGCGCGCAGCGCCGCCATCAGGTCGATGACCTGGCCGCCGCCCGCCGGCCCGTGCTCGGCGCGTGAGGACGCGATGATCTTGCGGCCCTTGATCTTCTCGTCGATGGCCGCCAGTACGCGCTCCTTTTCCTCGTCATGGAACTGCGCGGGGTCGAAGCTGTCCGCGGCGATCTGCTCCACCAACTGCAGCGCCAGCTGCAGCTCGGGTTGGGACACGGCGGCCTTCGGAATGTCGAGGTCGGACAGTCGCCTCACCTCTGTGGCATAGCGCAGCTGCTGCAGGATCAGGCCGTCTTCGTTGGCACGCACCTGCGCCACGTACTGCCTGGCCTTCCACGGCCACTTGGCCAGCGCGCAGCGGCCCGACTGGCGCAGCGCCTCGGCCAGCAGTGCATAGGGCTTCTCGCCACGCTTGTCGGGAGCCAGCAGATAGCTCTTGTCGTAATAGAGCGGGTCGATGGAATCCAGCGGCACGAAGCTGACGATCTGGATGACGTGGCTGCTGCCCTCTTCCAGCGCCTTGAGCTCCTGGGGCGTGAACAGCACGAACTGGTTGTCCTCCACCTCATAGCCCTTCACCATGTCGCTGCGTTCGACGACGGCCTGGGTGCGCTCATTGACGTACTGTTGCTTGAGGCGCGAGCCGTCCTTGGCCAGCAAGTTGAAGCGGATGTCCGCCCCCACCTCGGTCGCCGAGAACAGCCGTACCGGCACGTTGACGAGGCCGAAGCTCAACGTCAGGGAAGCGATGGAGCGGGAGGAGGTGGCCATGGGATCTCCTGTCGTCTGCACGACGCTAGCTGCACGGAGCGCGCCCGTGAGGTGAACGGTGCCGCGTCACCCTGTAGGACGCCAACGGCAGGTTGGGCTGGGCATGCCCGTTACCCCAGCGCCCATCCCTCCACGATGGGCCGCTCTCGCTCTCATCTCCTTGAGGCGGACCTACGCTTCGAGCGCTGGCGCTCGCGGGCACTCGCGGGCTCTCGCCTAGCCCTGCTCGGACAGGAAGATCTCGACGCGGCGGTTGGCCGCGCGGCCGGCCTCGGTGTCGTTGCTGGCCACGGGCTCGTGCGAGCCGCGGCCGGTGACGCTCACCCGCGACGTGGACACGCCGCGCGAAGCCAGGTAGTCGCGCACGGCGATGGCCCGTTCGCGCGACAGCGGGTCGTTGATCGCGTCGCTGCCGGTGCTGTCGGTGTGGCCAACGATGCTCACACGCACGGTCGGGTCCAGGTTGCGCCCCACCTCGTCGAGCACCGGACGCATCTGCGGCTTGATATCGGCGCGCCCGGTGTCGAAGGAGACATCACTCGGCACGTTGAGCTTGAGACGGTTGTCATCGGTGCGCGCGACCTCCACGCCCGTGCCCTGGCTGGCCTGGGCAAGCGCCTTGCGCTTGTCCTCCATGTGCTTGGACCACAGGTTGCCGGCCACCGCGCCGATGGCGCCGCCGATGACGGCGCCACGGCCGGCATTGCCGCCCGTCACGGAACCGAGGACGGCACCAGCCACGGCGCCGGCACCGGCCCCCTTGGCCGTGCCCTGCTCACGCTCGCTCATGGACGAGCAGCCGGTGACCAGCATGGCCGCACCGACGAACGCCGCCGTGACGGCATGGCGCCGGGCGGCAAAGGATGGAATCGTGAAACGCATGGCAAACCTCTTTGCGGGAAATTCTTGTCAGGCGACAGTGGGGTCCGACAGGGGCTCAGACCTTGCGGTTGCCGGCGTGGGCATCCTTGAGGGCTTCACGGGCATTGCCTACGGCCTTCTGAACCTTGCCTTCGACCTGCGTCGCGGCGCCCTTCACCTGCTGTTCCGTGCTGCCGATGGCCTCGCCCAGCTTGCGCTGCGCCTTGCCGGCCACGTCTTTCATGGTGCCCTTGATCTGATCGCTGTTCATGGCTGTGCTCCTTTGCCTTGAGCCCATCAGGGGGATTCCTGAGGAGCTGGCGCCAGCCTAAGGGCCAGCCCTGCGGCGCCTCGCCAGCCTCGGCCGGGTCGGGCGGTGGGCCTAGTCCTACGCGGCCCCCTCGCAGGGCCGGCCCGTTCGGCAGCCGCTCTTCCTACGGGGGTGGATGGTCTCGTCTGCTGCCGGGCACCGCCCGCTTCCGCCAAGCTTCATGCACCGTCCAGTTCAGGAGAACACCATGGGCAAGTACCTCCTCGCATGGCTGCTCGGCGTTCCGGGCATCGTGCTGCTGTTGGTCTACATCTTCTTCCATTGACGCCGTCCTCGGGCTGCCGGCGCGGCTCTGCCGCGCCGGCGCTCGGCACCCAGCTTGCCAGCAGGACTGTCAGCCGCAGGAGAAAGCATCATGCCCTGGGTCAAGCACAGACTGTCTGCCAACGTGAGTCTCGCCCCACGTCTGCCGGGCAGGAGTCTGCCGGTTCGCGGGATCTGGCCAGCGGCGGCGGTGGGCGCAGTGGTGGCGCTGTGCGGGTGCGGTGAACGGACACGTCTGCCAACCAACGCCGATGTCGGTCCGCGGCCCGTGCTCGTCGAGCCTGTCCGCACGCTCGTGCCCACCGCCAATGTCGCCACCGCCCGGCCCTGGCAGCCGGGCCAGGCGCCCACTGCCGCCGCGGGCCTGCAGCTGCTGCCTTTCGCGACCGGCCTGGACCATCCGCGCTGGCTTCACGTGCTGCCCAACGGTGACGTGCTGGTGGCGGAAACCAACGCGCCACCTCGCCCCGACGAAGGCGGCGGCCTGAAGGGCTGGATCATGGGCAAGCTGATGTCACGCGCCGGCTCGGCCGGCGTCAGCGCCAACCGCATCACGCTGCTTCGCGATGCCGACGGCGATGGACGCGTTGAACGCCGCGAGGTCTTCTTGCAAGGGCTCAATTCGCCCTTCGGGATGGCCCTGGTGGGCGGCCACTTCTACGTCGCCAACACGGACGCCGTCTGGGAGTACCCCTATGCCACCGGCCAGACCAGCCTGGACTCCGGCAGCGGCCGCAAGCTCGCCGACCTGCCCGCTGGCCCGCGCAACCATCACTGGACCAAGAGCCTCATCGCCAGCCCCGACGGGAGCAAGCTCTACACCACCGTGGGCTCCAACAGCAACGTGGGCGAGAACGGCATGGCGGCCGAGGAAGGCCGCGCGGCCATCTGGGAGATTGACCGCGCCACGGGCGCCCAGCGTCTCTTTGCCACCGGCCTGCGCAATCCCAACGGCATGGCCTGGATGGCTGCGCCCGGTGGTGCACCGCTGCTGTGGACGGTGGCCAATGAACGCGACGAGCTCGGCAGCGACCTCGTGCCCGACTACCTGACCTCGGTGCGCGACGGCGCCTTCTACGGCTGGCCGTACAGCTGGTACGGACAGCATGTCGATGCACGGCCTCAGCCGCCTCGGCCGGATCTCATCGCGCGGGCCGTCGTGCCGGACTACGCGCTGGGCGCCCACGTGGCCGCCCTCGGCCTGGCGGCAGCCGGCAGCAGCCCGCTCCTCGCCCTGCTGCCCGGCGGCGCGGCCGACGGTGTTTTCGTGGGCATGCACGGTTCCTGGAACCGCAAGCCCTTCTCGGGCTACAAGGTCGTCTACATCCCCTTCGCCGGCGGCAAGCCGCAGGGCCTGCCGGTCGACGTGCTGACCGGCTTTCTCGGCCCCGCGGGCGAGGCCCGCGGTCGACCGGTGGGTGTGGCCATCGATGGCCGCGGTGCGCTGCTGGTGGCCGATGACGTCGGCAACACCGTCTGGCGCGTGGCGCCGGCCCCGCCGCCCCCACGCTGACGGCGTCCCCAGCGGCGCCCGGTCAGGCCACGCGCCGGCGGCGGTCCACCGCCTCGATCTTCAGCATCTGACGGTACTTCGTGACGGTGCGCCGCGCGACGACCAGGCCCTGCTGGGCGAGCTGGCGCGTGATCTCGGCGTCAGACAGCGGCGTGTCTGGGCGCTCGGCCTCGATGATGTCCTTGATGAGGCCGCGGATCGCCGTGCCCGAACAGGCGCTGCCATTGGCACTGATCATGGCGCGGCTGAAGAAGTACTTCAGCTCCAGCACGCCCACCGGCGTGGCGATGTATTTGTTGTTGGTCACGCGCGAGACGGTGCTCTCGTGGATGCCCACCTCCTCGGCGATCTCCTTGAGGCCCAGCGGCTTCATGGCCATCGCCCCATAGTCCAGGAAACTGTGCTGGCGACGCACGATGGCCTCGGCAACGTCGAGGATGGTGGAGAAACGCTGTTCGACGTTGCGCAGCGTCCAGCGCGCCTCCTGCAGGTGCACGCCCAGCTCGGAGTTCGCCGCCGTGCGGTGGCGTTGGAAGAGGTTGGCATAGACCTGATTCAGGCGAACCTTGGGCACGATAGCCGGGTTGAGGTGCACCTTCCATTCGCCGCGCACCTTCTTCACGACGACGTCGGGCACGACATAGGCCACCTGCGAGGCGCCGAAGCGCCAGCCGGGCCGAGGGTCCAGGCGGCGAATGCGGTCGCAGACGGCTTCCACCCGGAGCGGCGACTCGCCCAACTGGCGCGCCAACACACCGATGTCACGCGCCGCCAGCGCAGGCAGGTGCTCTCCGATGATCGCCTGGGCCAGCGCGCGCATGTCCGGGCAGTCGATGGCGGACAGCTGAAGCAGCAGACATTCGCCGACGCTGCGCGCCGCCACGCCGGCGGGGTCCAGCGACTGCACGCGCTTCAGCGCGATCAGCATCTCCTCAGGATCGACTGCGGGCTGCAGATCTGCGACGTCCATCAGCTCGTCCAGCGGTGTGCGCAGATAGCCGTCATCGTCCAGCGACTCGACGATGGTGCGGGCCAGCGCGAGGTCGCGCTCGGAGAGCGGCAACACGTTCAGCTGTCCGTGCAGATGCGTGGTCAGCGAAGTCTCGACGGCCATCAGGTCGAGGGCACTGAGCTCACCCTCGTCGCTGTGGCGCTGGCCGGCGCTGTCTGCGGACCAGAGGTCGCGGTCACCGCCATCATCAGGCGTGGGCGCATCGGCCGCGGGGCTCGCCGCCGCGTCCGGCGCATCCATCGATCCGGATGCCCCGGCCTCAGTCCCCTCGCCAAGGGGGGCCGGGGGCGCGACGCTCTCCTCGCCGTCCTCGGCTTCGAGGAATGGGTTGCGGCCCAGCGTGTCGCGCAGCATCGCCGCGAAGTCCAGCGAGGACATCTGCAGCAGACGCACCGCATGCTGCAACCGGGGAGACAGGGTCTGGGCTTGCCGGTGTTCGGCACGGAGGTCCATGGAAGGCACGTGGTTTCCTCTTGCGGTCGAGGGCATGTCGCGTCACTGCAGCGCGACGCATCCCCTGTCCCACGACGCAACGTCCATGCCGGCCCGCGGGTTTCCGTCGCATCCGGTCACAAGATCGTTTCCGCCTTGCCCGCCAAGGGTTTGCCGGGGCTTTTCCGCATCGTGGCGAATCACCCGGCGCCCACCGATGCAGGATTTACCGATTGGACCTGCGGCGGCTCGCCCGTTGCGGTAAAGCATGCCGGCCTGCTCCCCCCGGAACCCGGCCCCATCGGTCGGCGGGCACGACGCTTGCCCCACGCCGGCGCGAGATCCCTCGCGCAAGGAGCATGCATGAAGAAGATCCTCGTCGCCTCGACCGTCGTGCTGGCCACGCTCGCCACCCTGGGTGCGGGCGGCTGCGCCGTCACCAGCGGCCAGAGCACCGTGGGCCAGTACGTCGACGACGCCACCATTGCCACCCGCGTCAAGGCGCGTTTCGCCGAGGACAGCCAGGTCAGCGCCATGCGCATCCAGGTCGAGGCACTGAAAGGCACCGTGCAGCTGGCCGGCTTCGCCGTCTCACAGGCCGAGAAGGACCGCGCCGGGCAGATCGCGCGCGCGACACCGGACGTGAAGGAGGTGCGCAACAACATCATCGTCAAGCCGGCGGAGAATTGACGCCCAGGGCACGCCGTTTGCCTCCCGCGCCACCACCACAAGAGACCTTCCGCGGACCGGGGCCGGGCCGCGGTCTGTTGGCTGATAGGGTTGCTATGGTTGCGTCTATGCGATCGGTCCCGGCGTTTCTGCGGGGCCTGGCACGCCCTGAACTTGCCATGCCGGTCACCATCCGTTCTCGCCTGTTGTTGCTCGTGCTGTCCGTGCTGCTGCCCTGCATGCTGGGAGTGGGTTGGCTGATCGCCAGCACCTACGAGGCCGAGCGCGACGCACACGAACGCACGCTGCGCGACACCTCGCGAGCGCTGTCGATGCTGGTGGACGGCGAACTCTCACGTCGCGCGGCCATCGCCCATGTGCTGGCCCAATCGCCCGCGCTGGACGGACCCGAACTGCTGGACGAGGAGCGGCGCCTGGGCTTCGAGCGGCTGGCGCGGCGCGCCATGCAAGGCCTGGATGGCTGGGTGGAACTGCGCGCGCCGGGCCGGCTGCTGCTCAGCACCCGCCTGCCGGAAGGCGTGGTTGGCGAGACGTCCGGCCCCTCCGAGCTCCGCGCCACCGCCGTCATGCTGCCGCTCATGCCCATCGTCGAGGCGCCCAACGGCCAGCCGCAGGATCTGTACGCCGCCTGGGTGGAGCCGGTGACGCGCGAAGGCCGACTCGTCTACAACCTCGTCGTCGCGGTGCGGCCATCAGAGCTTCAACGTGTCGTGCAGGCGCAGACGGCGTACCCGGGCGCCATCGGCACGGTCATGGACAGCAACGGCCGCCTCGTCGCCCGACTGCCGGGCGGTGCCGCCTTCACCGGCCGAAAGGGCAGCGCCCACCTGCTGCAGCGCATGGCAGCGGCACGCGAAGGCGCCTTCCAGTCGGTCTCGCTCGACGGCGTGCCAACGGCGGGTTACTTCAGCACCTCGCCGCTGGGCTGGAGCTACGTGAGCGCGATGCCACGCGAGGAGTTCGCCGGCCGCATGCCGCAGGCCGTGCAGCGCGTCGTCATCGGCGCGCTGGTGCTGCTGGCTCTGGCCATGGCTGGCGCCGTCTGGGTGGCGCGTCGCATCGAGCGGCCCATATGGGCGCTCAAGAACCTCGCCCAGGACTTGCAGGCCGGCCGCCCGGTGCAGGCTGCACCGACCGGCATGGTGGAAGCCGACGGGGTGGCCCGTGCACTGGCCGAGGCGGGCCGCAGCATGAGCAGCGCACGCGCCGAGCTGGAACAGAGCGTGGCCGAGGCCGTGGAACGCACGCGCCACATGGAGCAGCGCGGCGCACAGAGCCAGCGCGTCGTGGCGCTAGGCCGGCTCACCGGCGGCGTGGCGCACGAGTTCAACAACCTGCTGGGCGTCATCAGCAACAGCATGCACCTGATGCAGCGCCACCCGAGCGCCGCCGAATTGCAGGGACCGTTGAACGCCACGCAGCGCTCGGTCGACAAGGGCAGCCAGCTCACCCAGCATCTGCTGCGTTTCGCCGGCCGACGCCCGGTGCGCGTGCAGACGCTGTCCCTCGCCCGCTACCTGCCGGAGGTGCAGGAGCTGATGCGCAGCGTGCTGGGCCGACGCATCGAGATCAAGGTGCAGGTGTCGCCCCAGGTCTGGCCGGTGCGCGTGGACGCCAACGAACTGGACTTGGCCCTCGTCAACCTGGCCCTGAACGCACACGACGCCATGCCCGCCGGCGGCGAGCTGAGGCTGAGAGCCTGCAACGCCGAGCCCGTCGACACCGAAGGACTGCCGCCTGGCGACTACGTGCTGCTGACCGTGGGCGATGACGGCATGGGGCTGGACCCCAGCCTCGTCGAACACGCCTTCGAGCCCTTCTTCACGACCAAGGGGGTCGGCCAGGGCAGCGGCCTGGGCCTGAGCCAGGTGCACGGCTTCGCCACCCAGGCCGGCGGCACGGCACGGTTGGCCAGCACGCCAGGCGTGGGCACCACCGTCTCCCTGTTGCTGCCGGTGGCCAGCGACGACGCGGATGCCACCCCACCGGCCCTCGCCGCGCCGGCATCGCCGAGCATCGCGGATGCGACGGTGCTGCTCATCGAGGACGACGAGGGCCTGGGTGACGTGACGGCCGCGTTGCTGACGGCGCATGGCGCCAAGGTGCTGCGCGCAGCCGACGCGAACGCCGGCTTGCGTCTGCTGGATGAGGGTGCTCAGGCCGACGTCGTGCTGAGCGACGTGGTCATGCCCGGCCCCATGGACGGCGTGGCGCTGGCGCGGCTTCTGCGCCAGCAGCGCCCAGGCCTGCCCGTCGTGCTGATCAGCGGCTTCAGCAGCAACCCGGCTGCCGCCGACGAGTTCGTGCACCTGCGCAAGCCCTGCGCGCCAGCCGAGCTGCTGAGTGCGCTGCAGGCAGCCGTCGCCGCGACCCAGCGTCCCGCCAGCGCGGCGCCCTGACGTCACCAGCGGGCACGCCGGCTGCCCCTTCTTCGGCTGGACGCCCACGCTGCCGCGGCGGTGCGCCTTCATCTGACCCGCGAAAGGACAAGCCATGAGCAACGACGACATCATCGACACGCTGAATGACCTCATCGAGACCTGCAAGGACGGGGAGTACGGCTTCCGCGCTTCTGCGGAATACGTCGGCAGCCCCACCACGCGACAGTCTTTCGAGCGCCGCGCCGAGGAATGCCTCCAGGCCGCCGGCGAGCTGCAGGCCATCGTCGTCCGGCTGGGCGGCAAGGCCGAGGACAGCGGCACCGCGAGCGGTGCCATGCACCGCGGCTGGGTGGCCGTGAAGGGCACGCTGGCCGGCTACACCGACAAGGCCATCCTCGAGGAAACGGAACGTGGCGAAGACAGCGCAATGACGGCGTATCGCAAGGCGCTCTCCGAACCCCTGCCGCCCGATGTGCGCATGGTAGTGGAGCGCCAGTTCGAGGGCGTGAAGCGCAACCACCTGGAAGTGCGCACGCTGCGCGACCAGGCGCGCGCCGCGGCCCTTTAGGCTTCAGCTGCGACCGGGCCGGTGTCCGGCTCGGTCCGGGCCGCCCGGCATGTCTTCCTCCGGCACCGGCCCGCTTGGCGCCGCCGCAGGGGCACGTCGGCGGCGACCTGGCTTGACGCCGTCGGTGGGCTCCGCGGCCGACGCGTCGTCGGCCTCATCGTCTTCATCGTCGTCTTCCTCGTCCATCGGCGCCGTGTCGACCGCCTCCAGCAGCGCCTCGACATCCTCGGCGTCGCCCAGCGTGAAGACTCGGTCGACGCCGATATCGGCACCGTCGCGCACGCCCGTCTGGCCTTCACTGGCTGGCAGGGACTCGCCCAGCGGCAGCGGCACGGCCTGATCGTCCCGCAGGGCCACGTCGACCGGCAGGCCGGGATCGGCCATGTCCTCATCACCCTCCAGGCCCATCGTGTCGCTGCCGCTGTCGGAGCTGTCGCCGGGGCCCAGGCGTGCCTTGTCACGGCCGGCGGACTCGGCCGCCGCGGAATCGATACCCAACAGGCTGCTGCGTGCCATGGAGTTCTCCTGGGGAGCGCGGGACGGCCCCGCGCTCCAGATGCGGCAAGGCATGTGCCGCGGCTGCCAGCAGATGTGAGAACGGCAACGGCGGGTGCTCAGCCGCCCACTGCCTTCTTCAGCGCCGCCGCTTCGGCCTCCTTGCCCGAGGGTGTCTGTGCATCCAGGCCGCGGTCGGGTGACTCGGCCACCTGAGCCACATTGCCGGGGCGCTCGATGAGTTCCTCGATGATGAAGTGACCGTAGCGCTGGGCGCGCTCGGCGCCGCAGTCGCGCGCCGTGGCGGCCACCTCGGCGGCCTGCTTGTCGCTGGCCGCCGAGACCACCAGCCAGTGGTAGCCCCGCTCGGCCAGGACGCGGTGGGCCAGCACCAGGTTCATCTCCTGGCCCACGGCGGCGATTGGGCTGGCACGGGCGATGTCCTCGTCGATCTGCCTGAGCATCTCGCGGTCGCTGTAGTGCCGCACGGCATCGGCGGCCAAACCGAGGCCGGCGAGCGCCTGCGCGGCCCGATCGGCCTGGGCGGCCTCGGGGAATGAGATGACGACGTGGCCCACGGGCTTGAACACGCCGAAACTGCGCGGCGCGGCGGTGATGGCATCGGGCATGGCGGAACTCCGGGCATGGCAATGCCCGCAGTCCAGCAAGTGACGTTCCCGGGGGCCTGGCATGTCGATTGCCAACGCCAGGGGCCTCAAGCTTCGGAGCCATCATGTCCGTCCCAGCCCGCCGAACCGTTCTCTATGTGGAGGACCACCCGGTCAACGCGCTGCTGATGGCCGCCATCCTTGAACGACGCCCGGAGCTGGACCTGCATATCGCGGCAACCGGCGACGAGGCGCTGCGCCTGGCTGCCAGCCTTCAGCCGGTGCTGCTGCTGCTGGACCTGGGCTTGCCGGACTGCCATGGCAGCCGCTTGCTCGGCCTGCTGCGCGCCCTGCCCGGCTGCGAGACGGTCCCGGCGGTCGCCGTGACGGCGGACGCCTACTTCGCCATCGAGGACTGGGGCTTCCTCGAACTCTGGCCCAAACCGCTTCAGGTGGATGACGTGCTGGCGCGGCTGGATGCGCTGGTCGGCACGGCGCCATCGCCGCCACCGAGGCTGCCAGACGAGCCGTTCATGCAGACGCCGGACCTCGCGCCGCTGGCGCCTCACTGCCGCTGAGCCCTCCCTGGCCTGGGGGCGCGCCAGCATGCACGATGCGGTGTACCAGGTGCAGCTTGCGCACCGCCGGCACCGACAGCACGAAGGGGTAGAAGTCCGCCACGCCCATGCTGCGCGACAGCTCGTTGAGCACACCGGTCAGTTCCATCCAGCTGTGGAGGAGCTGCGTGAAGCCGGCGTCCATCGGCAGCGCGTCGTCGAAGCGCTCGTAGCTCAGCTCGACGCGCTCGCCATCGAGGCCGAAGCTGCGGGCCGTGTCCAGTGTGTCCACGAGGTGCAGGTAGTGGGCCCAGGTCTCGGCCCAGTCCTCCCAGGGGTGGGCGCTGGCATACGCGCTGACGAATCGCTGCCCCCAGTCCGGTGGCGCGCCCTCGGCGTAATGGCGCTGCAGCGCGGCCCCGTAGTCGTCCCGCTCGTCGCCGAACAGCGCGCGCCAGGGCGCCAGCCAGGCGCCGGGCTCAACAAGGCGCTGCCAGTAGTAGTGACCGCTCTCATGGCGCAGATGGCCCAGCAGCGTGCGGTAGGGCTCGCCCAGCTCGCTGCGGCGCTGCTCCCGGCGCGCGTCGTCGGCCTCGGACACATCCAGCGTGATGGAGCCATCGGCATGGCCGGTGACCACGGGGGGACCGCCAGGCGTGGGCAGCAGGAGGTCGAACGCCAGGCCTTGGCGGGGGTCCTCCGCCTTGGAGAGGACCGGCAGCCCGAGGCCGATCAGCGAGGACACGAGCCGGCGCTTGGCCTGCTCGATGCGGCACCACCACGGGCCGGCCTCAGGCCGGGACATGTCGGGCACGGTGCGCGTCAGCCGGCAGCAACGGCACAGCGTTTGGCCGCGCGCGATCTCGGCGGCATCCAGTAGCCAGTTGCAGGCCGCCGCCGAGTCGAGGTTGGCGCAGCGCATATACCGCGGTGCACGCCGCGCCGGCACGCCGGCCTCGCGCCAGTTGCCGCCGCGGACCGGCTCCAACGCCAACAGCGCGCCGCGCGCGGCGTCATAACCCAGTGGGCGGTGGCAGGCCAGGCATTCGCTGTTGCGGAAGAACACCGGTCGCCCACAGGCGCAGCTGAAGGCGCGCGGCGTCAATGGCGCGGGCAGCGGCCGCGGCGCGCGGGTGGGTGTCATCGAATCTCCACCGCGCCGCGGCGCGCGCGCAGCAGCCCCATCAGCTGGCATTCGGCCTCAGTCAGTCCGGCCCGGGCGCGCGGCGCCACGGCCCAGCGCCGGCCGAGCAAGGCGGCGCGTGCCTGCGCGTCTTCCAGCGCCTCGCCCAGCCCCAGCACGCGCGGATGGATGTAAGCCTTGCGGCAAACCGCGGCGGTGTTGCCAAGGCGCTGCGCCACGCCTTGCAGCACTTGCGGCAGCCGGCAGGGTTCGGCGTCATCAGCGCAGGCCTGGAGCATCAGTTGCAGCGCCAGCACGCTGCCATGCCAGGTGCGGAAGTCCTTGGCCGTCACACGCAGGCCGGCCGCCTCGGCCAGCCAGGCGTTGACGTCGGCAGAGTCCACCGCGTGGCTGCCCCCGTTCGCGTCCCGGTAGCGGAACAACTCCTGGCCCGGCAGCTCGCGACAGCGGCGCACGATGCGGGCGACGCGTCGGTCCGTGACGCGCGCCGATTGCCGGATACCGCTCTTGCCGACAAAGGACAGTTCGATGGCATCCCCCTTCACACCGACATGCCAGCTGCGCAACGTGGACAGGCCGTAGGAGCCGTTCTCACGCGTGTAGGCGCTGCTTCCGATGCGCAGCCAGGTCGTGTCCAGCAGACGCACCAGCGTGGCCAGCACGCGCTCCCGCGTGGGTCCGCCGCGCCCGGCCAGCGCGCGCATCACGCGCCGGCGCAGGCGCGGCAGCACGGCGCCGAAGCGCAGCAGGCCGTCGAACTTGGTCTGGCCGCGCCCCGCCACCCAGTCGGCGTGATAGCGGTACTGCTTGCGCCCGCGCGCGTCGCGGCCCGTGGCCTGCAGATGGCCATCGGCGTGCGGGCTGATCCAGACATCCACCCAGGCCGGCGGTATGGCGAGATTTCGGATGCGCTCAAGCGCCGCCGCATCGCGCAGCCGCCGGCCCTGTTCATCGCGGTAGGCAAAACCGGTCCGGGTCGGTTCCCGGCGGATGCCGGGGGCGCTGTCGTCGGCCCAGCGAAGGCCGGCCTGGCGGGCTTGGGCGTGCGGAGTCGAAGGCGTCGGCATGCCCTCCCCGTAGCAGGGGCCGTGCCGGCACGCGGGTACGCCACTTGCCGACTGACGAGGATGGACGCGAGCCCCTTCCGACTTGAGCCCCAGCCCCGTGACAGCCGCGCTGCGCCGGCACCGCACCTGCTGGACGTGTCGATGTTCTGGGGACCCACCGGTGGCGTGCGGCGCGTGCTGACGGCCAAGCACGAGCGGCTGCGCGCGCTGGGCTGGCGGCACACCATCATTGCCCCGGGTGCACAGGGCCCCGGCACGGTGGATTGCGGTGGCCTGTGGCTGCCCCGCAGCGGCGGTTACCGGCTCGTGCCAGGGCGGGGCCGCGCCCTGCGCCAGATGGCGTTCGTGGCCCCCGACCTCATCGAGTCGGCCGACCCCTACACGCTGGGCTGGGCCTCGCTGGCAGCGGCCGAACAGCTGCGCGTGCCGGCGGTGGCCTTCTGCCACAGCGACCTGCCCGCACTGGCGGCCCGACTTGCGGGCGGCCCCGACGCCATGGCAACCCGGGTAGGCCGCACCGCCGAACGCTGGGCGCGACGCTATCTCGCGAGCTTCTACGGCCATTTCGACGTCGTCATGGCACCCAGCAGCGGCCTGGCGCGACGCCTACAGGCCTGGGGCGTGCCTCGCGTGACGGTGCAACCGCTGGGTGTGGACTGCGCGGTGTTCACGCCTTGCGCTCGCGACACCGAGTGGCGCGCCGGGCTTTGCCAGGCCTATGGCCTGGCGCCGTCGACCCGCCTGCTCATCTATACCGGCCGGTTCGCGACGGAGAAAAACCTGCAGCTGCTCGCTGACGCCGTGGCCATGCTGGGCCGCGGTCATGTGCTGGTCGCCGTCGGCACCGGCCCGGCCCCGCCGGTGGGCGAGCAGGTGCTGGTGCTGCCACCCCAGCAAGACGGTCGCCAGCTCGCGCGCATGGTGGCCAGCTGCGATGCCTACGTCCATGCCGGCGACCAGGAAACATTTGGCCTCGGCGCACTCGAAGCCATGGCCTGCGGCACGCCGGTGGTCGTGGCCGGCTCGGCCGGGCTGGCCGAGCTGGTCGCAGGCGCCGGCCTGCTGGTGGAGCGCCCCCGCGCCGGCTCCTGGGCCGAGGCCCTGGAGGCCAGCCTGGGCAGCCCGCACGTTGCACAGCGCCGCGCGGCACTCGCGCGTGCCCAGGCCCACGACTGGCCACATGTGATGGCCCAGCTGACGCAGCGCTACGCCGCGCTGATCGGCCGCCAGGCCTCGCCGCTGCTCCCGCTCCTGGCCCCCCGGCAGCCACCGGCCGTCGCACGGGCACTGCCTCCCTGGGTCGGTCAACTGGCCGGCCCGCGCTAGGCCGACGCGTAGCGCGCCTCGGTGTCGCGGCAGGCGGCCTGCCACGGGATCAGCAGAGCTTCGGTACCCCGCTCGATGTCGGCCCAGCGCAGGGCGGTCACGTCGGCCTGCGACAGCAGCTCGTCGAGGCTGGCGAACTGCAGCTGGGCCAGGCCTTCCAACACCGCCATGACGGCCCGTTGCCGGGCATCGTCGGCACGCTCGCCCGCCACCGTCAGGTCGCGCAGTGCTCCCACGCCCTCGATGGCTCGGCCCAGCGCCGGCCAGGGCTCGGCCCGGGACGCACCCAACGCCAGATGCAGCAGCTCTTCCTGCAGCTGACACAGTAGCGCCACCCCCGAACGCAGCCGCTGCAGCGCCAGCCCGGGACGGTAACGATCGACGTGGCGGCAACTGTCGAACTGGTCGTTGAGCGCACGCTGGAAGTCAGCCAGTAGCGTGAGCAGCGGCAGCCGCGCCATCAGGGCCTGCGCCGTCTGCGGGAATTGCATGAGGTCAGCAGATGCCATGGCGCACACCATCCTTCGTCGAGGGTCGAGACGGGCGGCGGGGCAATCGGCACGCCCGGGGAGACGGGTGTACCAGCCCGCCCTAGTCGGGGGTATCCAAGTCCGGCGGCGGCGGAGCTTCGGCGGCGTATTCCTTGAGGCGGTTGTAAAGGGTCTTCAGGCTGATGCCCAGCACCGCGGCCGTGCGCTCCTTGTGGTGGTTGAAATGACGCAGCGTGGCCAACATCAAAGCACGCTCGGCCTGGGCCACGCTGGAGCCGATGGGCAGCGTGATGGACGGCACGCCCGCATCGACGAGCATCTCGGGCACTCGCGGCGGCGACGGCGCGGGCGCCGGCACCTCCGGTGCGACGCCGAGGCTGCCCCAAACCGACGTGACGCCGGCCTCGTGCGCCGTGGGCAACCAGGTGTCTTCGACCGTCTCACCCTGCGCCATCACATAGGCGCGCTGCACGACGTTTCGCAGCTCGCGCACGTTGCCTGGCCAGGGGTAGCTCAACAGCGTCGCCAGCGCCTCGGGCGTGAAGCGGCGCACGATGCCCTCCTGCTCGCTGATGGCGGCCAGAAAGTGGTTGGCCAGCAGCGGGATGTCGGCCACGCGGTCGCGCAGCGGCGGCAGCGTGATGGGGAAGATGTTGAGGCGGTACAGCAGGTCTTCGCGCAGCTTGCCCGAGGACACCGCCTGGTACGGCAGGCGATTGGTGGCCGCCACGATGCGCACGTCCGTCTCCAGCGCCGTAGTGCTGCCCACCCGCATGAAGCGTCCCGTCTCCAGCACGCGCAGCAGCTTGACCTGCAGCTCCAGCGGCATCTCGGTGATCTCGTCCAGGAACAGCGTGCCGCCGCTGGCGCGCTCGAAGAAGCCCTGGTGCTGGCGCTCGGC
>NZ_DASWYS010000270.1:0-1548 GCF_036404855.1 Roseateles sp. | reverse complement strand
GGACAGGAAGATCTCGGTGATCTTGAGGCGTTCCAGCGGGGACTGGACGATTTCGCTGGGGCGGGCGGCGTCATTCATGGGGTGCGCATGATACGCCCGGGCGGCCCGTCATCCGACCATGAAGGGCCGGACGAAGGCAGCTCAGCGCAGGCGGCCGAGCTGGATGGCGCGCAGGCGGTCGTCGGCCGTGCGGGCGACGTCGGTGCCCGGGTACTTGGCAATGACTTCTCCCAGGGTGCGCTCGGCCTCGGGCAGCTTGCCCAGTCCGTAGTCGCACAGGCCGATCTTCAGCAGGGCGCCGGACGCCTTGTCGTGGGTCGGGTACTGCGCCAGCAATGCGCGGAACTGGTCCGCGGCCAGCGCGTAATTCTGGGTGACGTAATAGCTCTCACCCAGCCAGTACAGCGCGTTGGGCGCATACACGCCGCCGGGATAGAGCTGCAGGAAGCTGGTGAACAGCTGTGCCGCATCGGCATATTCGCCGGCCTTCAGCCGGTCGAAGGCGACGTTGTAGGCGGTGCGTTCGTCGCCGGCGGCGGACAGCGCGCCCATGTCGCCATGGACGCTGGGCGCTGCCTCAGCCATCGCGGCGTCGACTGGCGCCGGTGCAGTAACCGGCGCATTGCCCAGCGGGGGAGCAGTGGCCGGCGTGCCGGCCGGGGCCGGTACGGCACCGCCTTCCAGACGGTTGAGGCGACCGTCCAGATCGAGGTACTGGTCGCGACCGCGCTGCTTGAGCTGCTCGTTCTCGTTCTGCAGCTGCTCCAGCTGGGCACGCAGCTCGCGGAGTTCCGCTTCCTGCTGCGTGACCTTGTTGAGCAGGTCCAGGTTCTGCTGCGGGTTGTTGGCCTTCGCCTCCAGCGCGGCCACGCGATCGGCCAGGCTGACGCGTTGCGCATGCGCGGGAGCGGCGGCCACGAGGGCCGCCGCCAGGACCAGCAGGTACGTCTTCTTCGCGATCATCGTGACGACGGCTTACTTGGCCGTGTAGACGATCTCGACGCGACGGTTCTGCGACCAGCAGGACTCGCTGGAATCGGTGCAGACCGGACGCTCTTCGCCGTAGCTGACCACGGTCAGCTGGCTGGCCGAACCACCGCTGGCCTGCAGGGCCGAATTCACGGCGTTGCCGCGGCGCTCGCCCAGGCCCAGGTTGTACTCGCGGCTGCCGCGCTCGTCGGCGTGGCCTTCCAGCGTGATGCGCGAGGACGGACGGTCACGCAGGTACTTGGCGTGGCATCCCATGATGGCCTGGAACTCCGGCTTCAGGGCGTCCTGGTCCAGGTCGAAGTACACCACCCGCTGGCGCAGGCAGGCATCGGTATCCAGGTCATTCGGACCGTACACGCCGGACGTGGTCGGGCCCGTCGGGGTGGTCGGAGTGGTCGTCGTGGTGTCGGTCGGCGGGGTCGGCTTGACGTCCTTCTTGCAGCCAGCCAGCACGGCCACGGACATCATGGAGAGCAGCAGAACACGGGTGGTGTTGTTCATGGTCATTCCTTGCGTCGTTTGAACGGGGGATCGGTGGAACCGGGAGTCACATTGTAG
>NZ_DASWYS010000269.1:0-30609 GCF_036404855.1 Roseateles sp. | reverse complement strand
AACATCGCTGTAGTGACGAGGTCGAACTCGCCGTCGGCAGCAGGCACGGCCTCACCGCTGGCCTGGAGGAACTCGATGTTCTCCACGCCCAACGAGCGCGCGCGGGCATGGCCATACCGCAGCACTGGGGTGGCGGTGTCGATCGCGACGACCTGGGCGTCCGGGTAGGCCTGGGCCAGCGGCACGGCGTTGTGGCCGATGGTGCAGCCGATGTCCAGGATGCGGCGCGGCTTGAAGTCCGGACGGTTTTTCTTAAGCCAATCGACCAGCGCCTGGCCGCCGCCATCCGAGTAGCTGCCCAGCGCACCGGCCGTCGTGATGAAGAGGCCAGCGTCATAGTTGGCTCCAGCGCCGATGTCGCGCGGCACCTCCTCGGTGTGGTAATTGCCGGGCATGCAGTGAATGTCGACGGCCGTGGCGTAGCGCGGCGAACGGATGGCGGGATCAAGCTTGAGCGTGGGCGCCCCCTCGTTGACGCGGTCAGCCGCGTCTCGCAGCGCGCCGAGCTGGCGGTAGACGACGCTGCGACCAGCTTGCTGGCGCTGCTCCATGGTGTTGCGGCGCAGCGCACTCCACAGCTGGTAGTGCAGATCCTTCTGCATGGCGCGGCGCACCTCGTGGCGGTCCGCCGGCTCGCGCCCGTTGGCGGCCACGAATGCAGGCTTGACACGCGTCTCGTAGGCCAGCTTCACGCCGGGCAGCACCGCCTGAGACAGGTGCATGTTGAGCCGCATCAGGAAGTCGAAGCGCGCGACTTCGTCATGTGTGGCCTTGGGAAAGACCGCGTGCTGCCCAAGCTGTCGCCAGCTCGGCTGCGGCGTTTCGGATTTGCTCATGGATGCCGTCCTCGTAGAGATGGGATGAAGTTCACCTGGCGGATTGCCAACGAGCATATCCGGACAACTCATCGCCCGCAACAGTTGTTCGTACAACTTTGTTGCGTAGGACGATGGCACTTAGTCCAGCCACTAATACATTGACAAGGATCAATTGACCGATATAGTTGTCCGGACAACCAATTCATACCGCGACTTCAATGACCACCTTGATCGTTCTCTTCAACCTGAAGGACGCCCAGCAGCGCGAGGCCTACGAACAGTGGGCGCGCGAGGTCGACCTGCCGACGGCGGGAGCCCTGCCCTCCATCGAGAAGTTCGAGGTGCTGCGCGCGGCCGGCGTGCTGGGCGGCGGCGACTCGCCCTACCAGTACATCGAGGTGCTGCGCGTGCGCGACATGCAGCAACTGGGCGCGGACATCGCCACGCCAACGATGCAGGAGGTGTCACGGCGCTTCCAGTCCTTTGCCGACGCGCCGGTGTTCATCGTCACCGAGCCGGTCTGAAAGGTCCGCCATGAGCCAATACCCCGATCTGCAGGGCAAGGTAGCCATCGTGACCGGCGCCGGCCGCCGCGGCGGCCTGGGCGCAGCCATCGCCGCTCGGCTCGCCGCCGAGGGCGCCCGCGTCGTCATCGCTGACCTGGGCGCAGCATCCGGCCCGCACCTGCCGGCCAGCGCCATTGGTGCCAGCGACGAGATGAATGCTGTCGTGGCCGAGATCCGCGCAGCAAGTGGCGACGCCATCGCCGTGCCCTGCAACATGCTGGACGGCACCGCGGTCGAGCATCTGGTGGCCGAAACCGAACGACAACTGGGCGGCGTGGACATCCTGGTCAACAACGCCGGCGTCGGCTACCTGATGAAGCCCATCGTCGAGATGAGCCTGGCGGAGTGGGACACGGTGCTGGGCGTGAACCTGCGCGGCGTTTTCGCTGCCACGCAGGCCGTGGCGCGCCGCCTGATCGCGCAGGGCCGCGGCGGACGCATCGTCAACATCGCCAGCCAGGCGGCCAAGTCGGCCTTCCCGCAGGCCTCGGCCTACTGCTCATCCAAGCATGGCCTGGTAGGCCTGACACGCGTGGCGGCCATCGAGCTGGCGGCGCACGGCATCACGGTCAACGCCATCTGCCCCAATCACGTGACCACGGGTCTCGGTGCCTGGCAGAACGCCCACTTCGCCAGGGCGCAAGGCAAGACCGTCGAGCAGTACCTGGCCGAGATGGCCGCCCGCATTCCGCTGGGCCGCACCGGCCTGCCATCCGACATCGCCAGCGCCTGTGCCTTCCTCTGCTCTGAGCAGGCGCAGTACATCACCGGGGAGTCCATGAACGTCTCCGGCGGCGAGGAATACCACTGAGAAGAGCATGAGTACCACCCACTGGAACTGGCCCGACGGGGCCAAATTGGCCCTGTCCATCGTCGTCAACGTCGAGGAAGGCTCCGAGTACAGCGTCGCCAAGGGCGATCCCTTCCCCGAGCCGGTGGACGAGCTCGGCGTCGTGATCAAGAAGCCGTTGCGCATGCACGGCAACGAGTCGAACTACCAGTACGGCATCAAGGAAGGCGCACGCCGCATCGTCAAGCTGCTGGACGATCACGACATCCGCGCCACCTGGACGGCCGCAGCACAGTCGTTGGAAGCGGCGCCCGAGCTGGGCCGCATCATCCAGTCTCGCGGCGACGAGGCCTGCTCGCACGGCTACCGCTGGATCCACCAGTTCCGGCTGAAGGAAGACGAGGAGCGCGCGTTCATCCGCCGCGCCGCCGAGAGTATCGAGGTCACCACCGGCACGCGCCCGGTGGGCTGGCTTTCGCGCTACCTCCACACCGAGCACACACGCCGACTGCTGCAGGAAGAAGGCTATCTGTACCACATGGACGACTACAGCGCCGACACACCGTTCTGGGACGCCGTGCCGGGCTCGGAGCAGCCCATGGTCATCGTGCCCTACGCGCTGGACTCCAACGACATGAAGATGTGGGTGTCGCCTGCCTACACGCCGGACATGTGGCTGAAGTACGCCTGCGACACCTTCGACGTGATGCTTGCCGAGGCGCAGACCGCCGAGCAGCCGCGCATGATGTCGTTGGGCCTGCACCTGCGCATCATCGGCCGCCCAGGCCGCATCTGGGCGTTGCAACAGTTCTTCGAACATGTGCGCCAGGCCAGCGGCGTTTGGATCACCACGCGCCGCGCCATCGCGGAGCAGTTCGCAGCAGCCGTCCCGCAGGAGTCCGCGGCATGATCGCCAGCGCCCGATCGCTGCTGTTCGTGCCAGGCGACCGGCCTGAGCGCTACGCAAAGGCCGGCGCCGCGGGTGCAGACCTTGTCTGCATTGACCTGGAGGATGCCGTCGCCCCGCCTGCACGCGCGCAAGCGCGCGTCGATGCGCTGGCCTTCATCGCCGCGCAGCCCGTGGGTCACCGATACGGTCTGCGCATCAATCGTTTCGCCAGCAGCGACAGCCCGCGCGACCTGGTGGCGCTGCTGGATGCCGCCGGCACCCGGCCGGCCTTCGTCATGCTGGCCAAGGCTGAATGCGCGCACGAGTTGCGGCTGCTGGCCGGCTTGCTGCCCGCCGTGCCGCTGATCGCGTTGGTCGAGAGCCCGCACGGCGTGGCGCACGCGGCGGAGATGGCCACCGTGCCGCAGGTGGCTGCACTGATGCTGGGCGGCGCAGATCTGGCGGCCGAACTGGGCTGCGACTTCGCCTGGGAGCCGCTGCTGGGGGCCCGCCACGCGCTGGTGGCCGCGGCCGCACAGGCCGGAGTTGCCGTCATCGACGTGCCCTGGCTGGACGTGGCCGACGCCATCGGCGCCCAGGCCGAGACGGCCCGCGTAGCCGCGCTGGGGTTCACCGCCAAGGCACTGATCCACCCGAACCAGGTGGCGCCCATTCATACCGGCCTGAGGCCCGCGCAAGAGGTTCTGACCCGTGCGCGCCGAGTGGTTGGCGCCTGCGCTGCCGGCCCCGCCGCCGCGTTGCTGGACGGTCGGCTGATCGACCGCCCGGTGCTGCTGGCCGCGCAGCGCGTGCTGCGGCGCGCCGGCGAATGAACAACTCCCCTCGAACACGAACACTTTTGGAGCAACCCACATCATGGTTCAGAACGTCAAGACCGTCGGCGAAAACCGCTACCGCGAAACCTTCGGCCGTCACTACGAGGAATTCAAGGTCGGCGACATCTACGAGCACCGCCCCGGCCGCACCATCACCGAGACGGACAACACCTGGTTCACGCTGCTGACGATGAACACCCATCCCATGCACTTCGACGCCGAGTACGCCAAGGCATCCGAGTTCGGCAAGTGCATCGTCTGCTCGCCCTTCACGGTCGCGCTGATGGTGGGCATGAGCGTCACCGACGTGTCCCAGAAAGCCATCGCGAACCTGGGCTGGGGCGACATCAAGATGACTCACCCGCTGTTCGCCGGGGACACGCTGACAGCGGAATCCCAGGTCCTGGAAAAGCGTGAGTCCGCCAGCCGTCCTGGCGCCGGCATCGTCACCGTCAAGACCACCGGCTTCAACCAGCACGGCAAGATCGTCTGCCACTTCACCCGCACCATGCTGATCGCCCGCCAAGGCCACAGCGTGGAAGACAAGGTGGGTTACTGATGAGCACGGCATCGCAAAGCTGGACCGAGGAGGATGAGCGCGCCGTCCTCGACAGCATCGAGACCTGGGTGGAGAAGGAGGTCCGCCCCATCGCGCGTCACTTCGACCAGGCCGACGAGTATCCGCACGAGCTCGTCGAACAGATGAAGGAACTGGGTCTGTTCGGCGCCACCATTGGCCAGGAGTACGGCGGCCTGGGCCTGTCGGCCCGAACATACGCCAAGATCGTCACCAAGGTGGCGTCAGCCTGGATGGCGCCCTCGGGCATCTTCAACTCGCACCTGATCATGGCCTCGGCCATCGAACGTTTCGGCACCGAGGCCCAGAAGGCGGAGTTTCTTCCCCGGATGGCCAGCGGCGAGTTCCGCGGCGGCATCGGCCTGACCGAACCCAACGCCGGCACCGACCTGCAGGCCATCCGCACGGTGGCCCGCAGGGAGGGTGACCACTACGTCGTCAACGGCGCCAAGACTTGGATCACCAACAGCCTGAACGGCCACGGGATCATGCTGCTGGTCAAAACTGACCCGGCCGCCAACCCGCGCCACAAGGGCATGAGCTTGCTGATCGCGGAGAAGACCGAAGGCTTCATCGTCGCCAACAAGATGAAGAAGCTGGGCTACAAAGCCATCGACACCTGCGAGCTGGTGTTCGACAACTACCGTGTCAGCGCCGACCGCCTGATCGGTGGCATCGAGGGCAAGGGCTTCGCTCAGGTGGCGGGCGGGCTGGAGCTGGGCCGCATCAATGTGGCCGCGCGCGGCTGCGGCATCGCCGTCGGCTCGCTGGAACTGGCGCTTCGCTACGCGCAGGAGCGTCAAAGCTTCGGTAAGCCCATCGCCGAGCACCAGGCCATCCAACTCAAGCTGGCGGAGATGGCCACACAGGTTGAGGCGGCCAAACTGCTGATCGCACAGGCCGCCGGCAAGTTCGACCGCGGCGAGCGCTGCGACCTGGAAGCCGCGATGGCCAAGTTCGCTGGTTCCGAGGCGGGCGTGTTCTGTGCCAACGAGGCCATGCGCATCTTCGGCGGCTACAGCTACTCGACCGAGTATGAAATCGAGCGCTACTACCGCGATGCCATGCTGATGTGCATCGGCGAAGGCACGAACGAGGTGTTGCGCACCATCATCGCCAAGCAGCTGATCGCCCGCCACCCGATATGAGCATGCAGTCCCCCGACCTGCCGCTGAAGGGCGTGCGCATCCTGGCAGTCGAGCAGTACGGCGCCGGCCCGTTCGCCTCCATGCATCTGGCCGACCTGGGCGCAGAAGTCATCAAGATCGAGAGCCCGGGCGGCGGCGACGTGTCACGCGCCACCGGCCCGCACTTTCTCGGCGAGCACGACAGCCAGTTCTTCCAGACCTTCAACCGCAACAAGGCCAGCGTCGTGCTGGACTTGAAGAGCCCGCAAGGCCGAGCCGACTTCGAGCGCCTGGTGGCCAGCGCAGATGCGGTGCTGAACAATCTGCGCGGCGACCAACCGGCCAAGCTCGGGCTCACGCACCAGGCATTGGCTGTCGTCAAGCCTTCCATCGTCTGCGCCCACCTGTCGGCCTATGGCCGCGACAACGAGCGAGCCGCCTGGCCCGGCTACGACTACTTGATGCAGGCCGAGGCTGGTTTCATGGACCTGACGGGCGAACCCGACGGCCCGCCGACGCGCATGGGCCTGTCCATGGTGGACTACATGACCGGCGTCACCCTGGCCACGGGCCTCTTGGCCGCGCTGGTCGGCGCGCTCAGGACCGGCTGCGGCCGCGACGTGGACGTGAGCCTCTTCGACACGGCACTGTTCCAGCTCACCTACCCCGCCACCTGGTACCTGAACGGCGGGCACGTGACAAGCCGCCAGCCACGCTCGGCCCACCCCGCCACCGTGCCCTGCCAGATCTTCGGCACCCAAGATGGCCATGTGTTCGTCATGTGCATGACCGACAAGTTCTGGCAGGCGCTGCGCACCGAGCTCGCGCTGCCGGCACTTGGCGAGCCCCGCTTCGCCGACGCCGCACAGCGTCGCGCCAATAAAGCCGAGCTGATCGCGCTGCTGGACGCCGAGTTCGCCAGGCGCAGCAGCGCCGACTGGATGACTGCGCTGGCCGGTAAGTTGCCCATCGCACCGGTGCTGACCATGGCGCAGGCGCTGGACAATCCGTATGCGGAACGCGTCGGCATGCTGCAGGCGCTGCCACATGCCACAGCCCCGGGCTTCCGCGTGCTGGCCAACCCCATCAAGCTCGATGGCCAGCGGTTACCGGGGCGGGGCTGCGCAGCACTGGGCACCGACAACGCACGGCTGCTCGGTCCGGCCTGACAGCGCCAGCCCCTGCCCGGGAATGCCCCTAGGAAGCGCGTCGGAAAAGTCTTCCTAGAATCATTTTGTACGGACAACTTCTTCTGGCATGAATCGGCACTGGCCGAGAATGCCGCCCGTCAAACTCAGCTAGGACGTATTCAGATGGACATGGTTAACAACGCGCCGACCGCACAAGCGGGCAGCCAGGAATTCCGGCGCGGCTGGGGGGTGGTGCTGGCGGCCATGCTGGGCATCGGCCTGGGCCTGTCGCCCGTACCGTTCTATACCATCGGCATGCTTGCGCCCGAACTTCGCAAGGCCTTCGGCTGGGAGTTCAGCGCCATGATGGTGGGCCTGCCCATCATGACGCTGGGCGTGCTCATCGTCAGCCCGCTGGTGGGCCTGCTCGCCGACCGCTACGGCGTGCGCCGCGTGACGCTGGTGTCCATCGTGCTGTTCAGCCTCAGCTTCATGAGCTTCGCGCTGAACACCGGCTCCATCGAACTCTTTTACCTGAATTGGGCGTTGATGGCGATCTTCGGCGCCGGCACGCTGCCCATCACCTGGACGCGCGCGGTCAACAACCGCTTTGACCTGCACAAGGGACTGGCGCTGGGACTGTCGCTGCTGGGCACGGGTGTTTTCGGCTTCCTGGTCAAGCCGCTGACTGCCTGGCTCATCGCCGACTATGGCTGGCGCGCCGCCTACGTGGTGGTGGGCCTGCTGCCGCTGCTGATCTCGCTGCCCGTCGCATTGCTGGCCTTCCATGACGTCGACGGCTCACTGACCAACAGCGCGGACCGCCGAGCCGCCTTGGCACGCCGGGCGGCCGCCGCACCGGGGCTGACTTTGCGCGAATCGCTGCGCGATTACCGTTTCTGGCTGCTGGCCGTCGCCTTCGTGCTGATCTCGTTCTCGGTGGGCGGGTTGATCCCGAACATGGAGAACATCCTCAAGATCGCCGGTTTCGCCCGTGACGACATCGTGGCCCTCGTCTCGCTGATCGGCCTGTCTGTCATCGTCGGCCGCATCGCTGGCGGCTGGCTCATCGACCGCCTTTGGGCGCCGGGCGTTGCGCTGGTGATGATCAGCTTGCCGGCTTTCGCCTGCTACATGCTGGCCGATGCACAGCTGACCACGAGCAGCGCCCGCGTCGCCATCGTGCTGATCGGCATGGCCGCGGGCATTGAGTACGACCTGATGGCGTTTCTGGTGGCACGATATTTCGGCATGAAGAGCTATGGCGCCATCTACGGCGCACAGTACGGCTTCTTCGCCTTCGGTGCCGGTATCGCCCCCGTCGTGTTCGGTAAAGCGTTCGACAAGACCGGCTCCTACCACTCGGTGCTGACTCTCGCCGCGGTGTTCCTGGTGTTGGGTGCCGTGGCCCTGTTGGGATTGGGTCGCTATCGCCGTTTCGATCCCTCCAGCGCTGCCCAGGCCTGATTCGGCAACGCCTGGGCACGCCCCAAGCAATGCTCAAGGACTGAGGCATCCATCGCCCGCCCCAGGACCGGGAACCCGGGTTCTGGGGTTGGCTTGTAAGCTACGGCCGGGTGCTCGCGCTTTTCAGACGATTGCACCCGCCTGGGGATGCTCGTCTCGCTGGTCAAACGCAGAGACGGCATCGCTGCCCTGCAGGGCCTCCGGTCTCCAAGGCACCTCCTTCAGTGTTGTCATTCCCGATCGAGGACATGGGCCTCGATCAACGAGAACGCCGCCGCAGCGGGAATCGTGCGCCGCCTTGACAGACCTGCCGACCGCAGCAAGCTGTCGTAGTCCCCGGCCGTGCGCTCGCGGCCGCCCAGGCCGACCAGCATGTTGAGGTCGCTGCGCGCAGTGGTGCGGTGCTCCGGCCGGTCCTCCAGCTGTTCGGGCATGACGCGCTCGATCACCAGCACTCGGCCCTTGGGGGCCAGCGCGCCACGCGCGCGTTGCAGGATGCGCACCGCGTCCTCGTCGCTCCAGTCGTGCAGGACGCTCTTGAGCAGGACCACGTCCACGGGGCCTGGCAGGGCCGCGAAGAAGTCGCCCGACGTCGCCGTCGCACGTTCGGCTACGCCGGCTTCGCGCAGGTGCTCCAGCGCTCCCGCGACGGCATGCTCCAGGTCGAAAAGCACGCCTTGAAGACCGGGACGAGCACGCAGCACCTCGGCGAGCAGCTCGCCATGGCCGCCGCCAAGGTCCATGACGACACCTGAATCGGGCAGCGCGGATGAGCCTGCCAAGTCGACCGCAACCAGCCGCGTCAATTCCGCCATCGAACGGTGAAAGAGGTGCGCGGACTCAGCGTCGACTTCGAGATGGTCAAACCCCTTCTGACCATGTTGACGCTGGCGAGCGCTCTGCCCGGTGCGGACACTGCCCATCAGATCCGACCAGACATTCCAGGCCTGCCCAGACCACCATTGCGCATGCGCATTCAACCCCAGCGGGGCATCGCTGCGCAGCAGCTCGCCGGTCGCGGTCAGGCTGCAGCGGCCGCTCTCGAGCCGAAGCAAGCCCAGAGAGGCCAGACCCCGCAGCAGCCGATGCAAGGCCGACGCATCGCAACCGCAAGTGCGCGCCAGCGAGTCCACATCTTTGATACCCGCCGCCACATGGTTGGCCAGCTCCAGACGTGCCGCGACGCCGATGGCCTGCGTGGCCCAGTTGCCACCGATCAGTTCAACCAGATGACGGGCGGCGGCGAGCTCCTGCCCAGTTGCCAATGTCTGCATCTTCACGTCACACTCCCCGAAGGTGGACAAACTCAAAGCACTCCAGTACTTCCTTGCTGCCGCACAGACTGGCAGCTTGTCTGCCGCAGCGCGCGAGCAAGGCGTGAGCCTCCAAGCGGTGGCCAAGTTGGTGGGCGCGCTCGAGAAGCAGGTCGGAACCACGCTGTTCCAGCGAGACAGCCGCGGGCTCAAGCTCACCGCGGACGGAGCGCAGTACGCCGATGCGTGCGCACCGCTGTTGGCGCAGCTGCAGGCGGCTGACGAGGCGCTTCGTCAGGCCCGGCAGCGCCCGCAGGGCACGTTGGTGGTCGGCGGCACGCCCTTCTTTCTGCAGCACTGCATCGTGCCGGCGCTGCAGGCCTTTCATGCCGGCTATCCGGACCTGACGTTGGACCTGCGGGCCATCCTGCACCTGGGCGAGGCCGCCGCTCGGGACTGCGACCTGTTGGTTCTGCATGGCTGGTTCGAAGCCGGCGACTGGGTGCGGCGCGAGCTGGCGGTCATGCCGCAGGTCACCGTGGCGACGCCCGCCTACTGGAAGCGCCACGGCATACCTCGCCACCCGAGCGAGCTGAGCCAGCACAACTGCCTGAGCTACCGCAACCCCTATGGCAAGCTGCTGGATCTTTGGCGATATCGCCAGAATGGGCCGCAGGGCGAGGTCATCGAGCAAGTGGTCGTGCGCGGCTGGCTCAATTCCAACTATCGTGACAACCTGCTGGAACTCGCCTTGAGAGACGGCGGCGTGATGCGCATCGCCTACGCCACGGCACAAGCTGAGTTGGCCAGTGGCCGCCTGGCTCCAGTGCTGCTTGACTGGGAAATGTTGGACCCGCCGCCGTTGGCGATCTATTTCAAGCCGGAGCTGCGCCGGACCTTGCGTCTGCGCGTCTTTGCCGATTTTCTGGCCACGCACAGCACCGAGCTCGCGCAGTTGACCGATGCCAAAGGGCACACCAGCCTCGACGTCCGGCCGGCATGGCATCGCGGCAGCAGCCGACGCGCATCGAGTTGGCTGACCCATCGCTGAGTTCCTCGATTCAGTCGATGCTTGCGCCGGTCTCCCGGACGTACTGCACGTACTGAGCTTCGGCCTGGCGAATCAGTTCTCGCGCCTCGGCGGGCGGGCGAGCCCCGCCGACGATCAGTAGGCGTTCCATCTCCTGCCTGAAATCAGTTGTCAGCGCAGTCTGGTGCACGGCGGTAGCCAGGCGCTCGACGATTTCCGCAGGAAGTCGCGGTGGCCCGAGCACGAAGTGGGCCGTGATCAACGGTGCGGCGGACACGCCGGACTCGCCCAACGTGGGCACCATGGGCAGCGCGGCGATGCGTTCGGCAGTGCTGCAGCCAAGCATCACGAGCCGCCCTGAGCGCACATGAGGCGCGCTGGCGCCGACCGGCGCCACGGCCGCCTGGACACGGCCCTCGAGCAAGTCGGGCAGCATCTGAGGAAATCCCTTGTAGGGCACGCGTTCGAGCTTGAATCCCAACGCGCTTGTGATCTGACCGGCCACCATGTCCTCGGCGACGTTGTTCGAGCCCCGCATCAACGGCTGCGTACTGGACCTGGCATAAGCGGCGAACTCCGCCAACGTCTTGGCCGGCACGCTCGCAGGCACCACCAGGCATTGCGTGTTGCCGCCGATGGCCGAAACCGGCGAGAACTCGCCGAGCGACCTGTACGGCGAGACCTTGCTCAGGTGCGGCAGACCGGCGTTGGACGCCAGCGCGAAAAGCAAGGTGTAGCCATCTGGCGCTGCGTTGAGCACGGCCCCGGCCCCGAGGCCGGTGCTGCCGCCCGGGCGGTTGTCCACCAGCACCTCCTGGCCGAGCCTGACGGTCAGGCCCCTGGCCAGCGCCCGTGCCGCGGCATCGCTGGGACCACCCGCGGCAATCGGCACGATCAGCCGTATGGGCTTGCTAGGGTACGTTGCCTGCGCCTCCGCTGACGCGGTCAGCAGCGCCAGGGCGCCGACGAAGAGTCCTGTGTTCAAGAGGTTCATGTCGACGCTCCTGGCTGAGTGAATGGAGCGCAGTCTGGCGGAGTACAGGCCTGCGGGAAAGGTAGCGGCTGTTGGGGCCAGCCTGAACCATCGGTTCAGGCCGAGTCCCGATCAATGGCATCCAGAGCCAAAACAGGCGGCATTGCGCCGCCACCGACGCGCCCCTGCGGTGCCAGTCCGCGATCGAACGCGGCATGAACCAATCGTTCATGCCGCGTTTAACGCAGGGAGCATTCCCGGCAGCGCTGGCCCTGCCGATCATGTGTCGCATCGACAGGCCACTGCGAGGGCATTGTGGAAACTACTCTGAAGGTCGCCGCGGCGACGACTGGGCGAAGCCTCTCACCGAAGCGCATCACCTACGTGGGGATGCTGAGCTGGCTGTTCACGATCTTCAACTCGGTGCGAGTGCTCGCGTACGCGCCTACCTTGTGGACCATCTATGTGAATGGAGAAAGCAGCCAGCATTCCTTGATCACGTGGGCGACGTGGTTTGGCGCGAACGCCACCATGGCAGCCTGGTTGCACGAGAACAATGGGCGGCGCATGAATCGCGCGATCGCCGTCAACATCGGAAACGCATTGATGTGCCTGACGACACTGGTGGTCATCGTGCTGTATCGGGTCTAGCCAGACCAGTTTGTGCGGGACACTGCCCATGCGTGGCGGTGTGCCACTCAGCGCTGATTGCGAAATCTGGCGCCGCCCCGAGCAACGCCTCCAGCCCCACCCCGGGCGGAATGCCGCGACCGTCGAGTGCACCTGCCTCATTGGCATCCTGGCCGCCATATCTTTCATCGACGAACGCCATGGAGAGCGGCCCCCACAAGCAGGTCACGCAAAGCGCCGGGCATTGCTGTCGACCTGATCTCACTGCCAGCGCGAGGCGCACGACAAGGGCCGGGGCAAGAACGAATCGAACCGTTCAGCCAGTTGGGTCTGGCCACCTCATCATCGAAAAAGCATCAAGCAGGCCGCATCAGCAAGCTGACGGACGATGCAGGCCTGGCGGCCCTGCTAACAGGCAGACACGCCACCATCGTCCCGTCTTTCAATCGATCAGGTCCACCCGGCCTCCAAACTAATGCGGTTGCGGCGCCTGTCAGATCCTTGTCCCTCCCGTCACGGCGGGTCGGCCAGGCCAATCCGATGGGCCGGCGGCGTACTGGGTGCCGCGTCGGCCCTGAGGATCGCGCGCGCCAAAGCCGGCAAATGGTCATGGCGCCAGCACTACTTCGAAGTTGCGCACCGACTCGGAGCCTTCTCCAATCGGCCTTCGCCACACCATCGTTCGTCGACGCGGACCTCGAGCCCGGCGGTCAAAGACGCATCGTGTCCCTGATGCGGGTTGACCGGTGCATGTCGGTTGATCGAGCAGCAACGAGGGGTTCCGGACAGCACGCATGCCGTACATCCATGCGGTTGACGACCAGCCTCGTCGCGCTGCCTTGATGTCCATGGCGAGGTCGTCCGGCACCAGCTCATGGACTCCCTTTGTTCAATCAAAGGCGCTCCAACCCATTGAAATCCTTGAAGCAACTCCAGGGGGCGGGTCCCTCTCCGCCTGCGCCGGAGATGCGCATCCGCAAATTACTGTACAAATATCCAGTATTCATTCATCATGTGGCCGCCGCCGCTCTTGACGGCAGCAACGCGAGACCCCGACAGACCCAGCGCTGTCAACGCCCCATGGAATCACGTGTGAACACGAAGTCCTACATCCCCTACTTGACGAGTCCCTCTGGCAGAGCGCTTTCCGGCCAGGCCAGAGAAGCAGCGGCTCTGGCATTGGAGGCGCAGTTGGGCAGCAGCTGCCAGGTCCTTGCCGCCAAGGCGGCATTCGATGAGGCTGGCGGGGCGCACGCTCTTGGGCCTGGGCCGATGGCGGCGGTCACGCGCTGGACCCTCGCAGCGCAAGCCGCCACACAGGCCGCCTGTTCGGCTGAACAAATCTTGCAGACGGCGGCCAAGGATATCGACCCGCCGAGCACTGCCTGCCTCGACGTCGTCGCCACCGCCCGATACACCTACACGGAGATCGAATGGCTGAGGGCATTCACGGTTCACTTCGGCATGAGCGACTACTGCAACTCGCACCAGGAGGCTTTGGCCGCCGGTCGCCGATGGCTTGCTGTCGCTCGCGCCGCCTGTCCAATTGCCGCCGCTGAGCAGGAGATCCGGAACCGGCACGCCCAAACCCCTCTGTCCGCTCATGCGGCAAACAACACTTCGCCGGCCGTCGCAGGCGCTTCAGTGGCCCGTCCGACAACCGTGAAGCGCCAAGGAGCTCCGGCATGTTTCTGAACCTCAGCAACCCTGACAGCATCGTCGCCTGGTGGACCGTCATGCCGGACCGACACGGCGACTACCTGACCTACAAGCTCAAGACGAGTCCGGAATTCGCGCCGTCGATCAACGAAGCACTGCGGCGCATCGCGGCTTCTCCCGAGCTGACCGAGGCATTGGAGCAGGCGACACAACGTCGCCGCATGCGTTTGGCGCGTCAGACCGAACGGGACGACAGCCTCTCGAGCCTCCAGCTCCGACATCAGGAACTCGCCACTGCGTAGCCCACCCGCCCCAGAACCTTGCCCTCCTGCAGCGTTGTCGGTGGCCGCTGTAGACGGCACTCTTTCGGCTACCTGCCGTGGTGACGAAAGATGTGCCTGTGGGCGCGATGGTCGTGGGCACGCCGGCGCACGTCACCAAACAACGAGAGATTGCGCGGGCCGGGTGCAGCCGAGGGATCCCCCCGGAGTACGCTGGCGGCAGTGCCGTGCCCCGAGCCGCGGAGGACCAGGCGAGTCGCACGCTCAAAACAACAGAAAATCTATCTTCTGAAATCTCAGCAAGAAAGTTTTCCTGAAAAGATACTGCCGCGCACCCGACGGTGATCTCTATGCGCAGCAAGCTTTTCGTCCCCGGCATTCGTCCCGAGTTCTTCGCCAAGGCTTTGGCAAGCGCCGCCGATGCCATCTCGTTCGACCTGGAAGACGCGGTGCCTGAGAGCCGCAAGGATGAAGCCCGATCAGAGGTCGGCCGGTTCCTGCGAAGCGCCGAGGCCCAGAGCAGCGACAAGCTGTTCATCGTCAGGGTCAACGCTATGGGATCTGCACACTTCACGGCAGACCTGCACGCGCTCAAGGGCACGACGGTAGGGATGTTGAACCTGCCCAAACCGCAGGGCGCAAGCGAAGTGCTGTCGGCCGTGGAGGCCATGGATACCGCGGGACTCGCAGGCGACACCACGCTGCTGGTCAACATCGAGACCCCCGGCGCGCTGCGGCGGGCGTCTGAAATCGCGACGGCGCATCCCCGGGTCGCCGGACTCCAGCTCGGCCTGGGCGACCTCTTCGAGCCCGCCGGCATCGACCGGCGCGTGCCGGCCAACGTCCACGCGGCCCTGTTCCTGCTCAGCCTGGCGGCCGCCGAGGCCGGCGTCTTCTGCTGCGACGGGGCGTTTCCTGACATTAAAGATACCGACGGTTTCCGAGCCGAAGCCGCCATGGCGCGTGCACTGGGCTTCATCGGCAAGAGCTGCATCCATCCCAGCCAGATCGCAGCGGCCAACGAGATCTTCCAGCCAGACCCCGCACTCATGGACCAGGCGCGGCGCATCGTCGCGGCCGCCGACGACGCCGCCGCACTGGGGCGCGCGGCCTTTGTCGTCGACGGCCAAATGATCGATCCCCCATTTCTGCAGCGGGCCCGCCGGCTCCTGCTCGTCTCCCCGAGAAAGTAGCCCATGAGTCTTGTTGCACGTCTGCTGACCGTGCTCGCCTTGCTGTCGACCGTAACGGCAAGCTGGGCGGCAGCGGAGCAGGTCGCCACCATCCGTACCCAGACCCTGCCAACGCTGCAGGCCGACGAACCGGTCCAGGATCTGGTGAACGCAGACGGCCGACTGCTGGCCGTCGGTTCGAGCAAGACCTGGCTGCTTTCGGCGGATGGCAGCAGCTGGGGCGCGCCGCAAGCCCGGCCCGTCGGCCTGGCCCTGCTGGGCGGCACCCTGCCCGACACGGTCGGGACACTCGCCCGGCCCCAGGTCAAGGGCGACAGCATCGACTACCAGGCCCTGCCGCCGCTGCCCATGAGCCTGCGCAAGGCCCAGGCCGCCTCGCTGCAGGACGCTCTGTACGTTGCCGGCCTGGACCCTGAAGGCCTGCCGCGGCTGTACAAGCTGCAGTCCGCAGAGGCCCGTCCTGCCTGGCAGGCGCTGGACGCTTGGCCCGAGGGAGGTGAGCCGCTGGCACTGGTGGGACAGACCCGCGCGCTCTTCCTCACGCTGGCCGGCCGGCAACTGCGCTGGGCCGCAGACCAGGGCTGGAGCAGCATGCCCGCTCCCAGCGGGCCGGTCATGGCCGGCTCGGGCCGCGCCATCGGCCAGGCCCATGTGCTCTACCTCGCGGGACAGCCGGGCCAGCCCAAGCAGTTGCTGAGCTTTCACACCATCACCGGCTCATGGGCCACGATGCGCAGCGACCTGCCCGGCGATGCCCGGCAGCCCGCGGCCTGGAAGGCCGGGCTGGCCTGGCTTCAAGGTGCCGATGAGCGCGGCGCGCAGACGCTGGCGGGCGCCGAGGTCGAGGCCGGCAAGCTGATGCTGCGCTGGCTGGACTGGCTGGTGATCGTGGTCTACCTGGTCGCCATGCTGGGCATGGGGCTGTACTTCTACCTGCGCGAGAAGCGCAACTCCACGTCCGACTTCTTTGTCGGTGGACGTTCCATCCCCTTCTGGGCCGCGGGCGTCAGCCTGTACGCGGCGAACACCAGCTCCATCAGCTACATCGCCATCCCGGCCAAGGCCTTCGAAACCAACTGGCAGTACCTGACCAACAACCTGATCGCCGTGCTCGGCCTGATGTTCGTCGCGGTCTGGATCGTGCCGTTGCTGCGCCGCCTGGACCTGATGAGCGTGTTCTCCTACCTCGAGACCCGCTTTCACCCGGCGATCCGCATGCTCTCCAGCGCGCTGTGCATCCTGGTGCAGCTGGGCAGCCGCATGAGCGTGATCCTGTTCCTGCCCTCGCTGGCCATCGCCACCATCACCGGCATCGACATGGTGTGGAGCATCCTGATGATGGGCGGCTTCACCATCGCCTACACGGCGCTGGGAGGCATGAAAGCCGTCGTCTGGACGGACGTCGTGCAGTTGGTCGTGAAGATGGGCGGCGCGCTGTTCGCCATCGGCTTCGTCATCTGGCATCTTGACGGCGGACTTGCCGAGGTGGCCCGCGAGGCAGCCGCGGCACAGAAGACCAAGATGTTCGATTTCAGCTTCGACCTGACCAAGGCCACGGTCTGGGGCTTCATCTTCCTGGTGGTTTTCGACGTCGTGCTGACCTTCCCCAAGGACCAGGTGCTGATGCAGCGCACCTTGTCCACCAAGAACGATCGCGACGCCGGCCGATCGATCTGGGCCTTCGCGGCCATCATGATTCCCGGTGGCTTCGTCTTCTATGCGATCGGTACCGCCCTGTACGTCTACTACAAGGCCCACCCCGAGCGCATGAACCCGCTGCTCAGCATCGACGCCACCTTCCCGATGTTCATCGCCGCGGAGCTGCCGATGGGAGTCACCGGCCTCATCATCGCCGGCATCTTCGCCGCAGCGATGGCGACGCTGTCCAGCATCATCAACAGCGTCGCCACGCTGGCCTCGGTGGATTTCTACGAGAAGCTGGTCAAGAACCCGGATCCCAAGAAGAGCGTCCTCTTCGCCGAGCTCATGACGGTGGCTGCCGGTCTGATCGGCATCGGATTTGCGCTGGTGCTGTCGCGCTACGACATCCACTCGCTGTTCGACGTGTCCATCGAGCTCGCAGGTCTTCTGGGTGGCGGCTTCGCCGGTGCCTACACGCTGGGCATGTTCACGCGCCGCGCCAACGCCCCCGGCGTCGCCATCGGCGTGGCCTCGGCCATACTGCTGACCACCGTGGCCTGGTGGATGAAGCTGGTGCACCCCTACTTCTACCTGGCAATCTCCATCCTGCTTTGCATCGTCATCGGCTACCTGGCCAGCCTGCTGTTCCCGCCGCCCCGCCAGTCCCTGAAGGGCCTCACCATCTACAAAGACGACTGACACCCCATGGACACGGAGTTCCTTCGCACCTTCGTCGCCGTCGTCGACGAGGGCTCCATGGCAGCCGCGGCCCGTTTGCTGAACATCACGCCCGCCGCGGTGGCCCAGCAGATCCACACGCTTGAGCGCGGCATGGGCACGGCGCTGATCGCACGCGTGGGACGCACCGTCAACATCACCGAGGCCGGTGCACGCGCCCTGCCCCGGGCCCGCGCCCTGCTGCGCGACGTCGCGGACCTCCGCACGGTGGCGAACGACGATCCCAGTGCCGGGGAACTCAGGCTGGGGGCTGGCACCAACGCGCTGACAGGCATGCTGCCGGACATCCTGGCGCGCATGGTCACGCGCTTCCCCGGCATCCAGGTCTTCATCAAGCCGGGCTACTCGCCTGAGCTGCACCGCTCGGTGGACAGCGGTGACCTCGACGCGGCCATCGTGCTGCAGGCCCCCTTTGCACTCCCCAAGACCTGCGACTGGGAACTCCTGCGCGAGGAGCCCTTGGTCGTGCTCGCACCCACACGCATGGCGGACCGGGACCCTCACGAGCTGCTCGCCACGGAACCGTTGATCCGCTACGACCGCAGCCAGTGGGGCGGCCGCCAGGCCGACCAGTACCTTCGGTCGGTCGGCATCACGCCGCGGGAACGCTTCGAGCTCAACGCCTTGAACGCCATCGCGGTCATGGTCGACCGCGGACTGGGCGTGTCGCTCGTCCCGGACTGGGCACGTCCGTGGCCGGAAGGCCTGAACCTGGTCCGGATTCCGCTGCCTCAGCCGTGCGAGCCGCGCCGGATCGGGATCGTCTGGTCGCGCTCGACCATACGCATCCGGCTCGTGCAGGCCTTCCTCCAGGAGAGCCGCGCCGCCATGTCACGACCCGATGCCTGATCGGCGCCAGCTTCTCTCCCTTGGCGCGTCCCCCCTGTTCACGCGCGCTCATGCAGCCGCTCCGCCGGCCTCCGGCTCGCAGCTGATCGCGTCGCGCCTGGAGAGCCGGCGCGGCCCCATCGACTTCCAGCTCTATCTGCCGCCGGGCCACGAGCCTGCAACGACGCAGCGGTATCCCCTGCTGCTGTTGCTACACGGCCGTGGCGACAACATGTCGGCCTGGACCCGGGTGCGGGACGTCCTCGACCGCATGATCGCCGCCGCGGAGATACCGCCGCTGATCGCGGTCATGCCGGACGCCCCCTGGAGCCGCCGCGGCAGTTACTACGTCGACTCGGCCCATGTCGAGGGCGCGCCCGTCGAATCCCTGCTGCTCGACGAGCTGCTCCCCCACGTCGAAGCGATGTGGCCCGTCCGCCAGGAGCGGGAGTTCCGCGTCGTTGGCGGCTACTCCATGGGCGGATACGGCGCCGTACGGTTTGCCCTGGCCCGCCCCCAGACCTTCGGCGCGGCCATCGTGCTAAGCCCGGCGATCTACACGCCACTGCCGCCCGCCGGCTCCAGCGCGCGTGAGTTCGGCGCCTTCGGCCGCGGCCACACGCGCTTCGTCGACGCGCTGTACCAGGCCGGCAACTATCCGGCGCTGCTCGCCGCCAGGCCCGGCTCGTCCCCTGCCCTGCGGCTTTTCATCGCCGCCGGAGACCAGGAGTACACACACCCCAACCCGGCCGATGCCGCGCACGACATCGACCAGGAAGCCCATCGGCTGTACAGCCGCCTTCGGCGGGAGCCCAGTTGCGCGGCTGCGCTGCGCATCCTGGACGGCGGGCACGACTGGCCCGTCTGGCAGCCCGCCTTTCGCGAAGGCCTGCACTGGTGCGCCCACCGCCTGGCGTGGCAAGCGGCAGAAGCAACAAAACCTGTCGTCTGAACATAGATCCAGGCCATTCCTGTTTATTCCCGGCTGGCCGAGACTGGCTCCATCACGGGCCGCAAGGGGCTGGCCGGTGCCTCCATAACCACAGCAGAGACAAGACCATGAAGCACGTCGTTCCCGTTGCCACGCTCACACTGGCCGCCGCCATCTCGGCTGCCTACGCCCAGGAAGCCGCCACCCCGCCAGGGGCCGCCGCCAGCGCCGCCGCCGACGACAACACCAACCAGCTCGAGCGCACCATCGTCACCGGAACGCGCACGGCCAAGGCCATCGACAAGATCCCTGGCGCGATCAACGTCATCGGCAAGGCCGAGCTGTCGCAGACGCTGGCGATCACCGAGGACGCCACCGCCGTGCTTTCGCGCGTGGTGCCGGGCTACTCCGAGTCCTCGCAGGCCATGAGCAACACGGGTGAGAACCTGCGCGGCCGCATCGCGCTGCGCCTGTTCGACGGCGTGCCCCAGGGCTCGCCGCTGCGCGAGGGCACGCGCAATGCCACGTTCACCGACATGGGTCTGGTCGGCCGCATCGAGGTCATCAACGGTCCGTCGGCCTCCGAGGGCATCGGCGCTGCCGGCGGCATCATCAACTACATCTCCCGGGTTCCGACCAAGTACGGCAACGAGTTCCAGATCACCACGCGGATCACGACCGAAGGCAAGGACGACAGCACGGGCTACAAGGTGGGCCTGAACTGGCTGCGCAAGACCGACGACTACGACATGGTCCTGTCCGCCTCGCACATCGACCGGGGCATTGCCTACGACGGCAACGGCAATCGCGTGGGCCTGAACACCAGCGGCTCGCTGATGGACAGCAAGTCCAACAACTTCTTCGGCAAGCTGGGTTTCGACTTCGGCACCGACAAGAACCAGCGCCTGCAGTTCTCCGCCAGCGCCTTCAAGGTCGAGGGCAACAACCGCTACCACCTCGTCGAGGGCAACCGCGACACCGGCATGACCAACACCTCGGAGCTGGGCACCATCCCCGGCTCCAAGGCCGAGTTCAACGACTTCAAGCAGTTCACCGTCTCGTACAGCCACGCTGACCTGTGGGGCGGCGCGCTGCAGCTCGACGCCTACTTCGCCCGCCAAGCCATGCGCTATCCGGCGGAGGACGGCAGCGACCGCCAGGACCCGCTGATCGCGCCGCTGGGCACGCTGTGGGACCAGTCGGAGATCCTGGCCAAGAAGAAGGGCCTGCGCAGCTCGTGGTCGCACGCCGACGCCTTCGGCGTCAAGGGGCTGGAGTTCCGCGGCGGTGTGGACCTGACCGAGGACAACGCCCAGCAGCGCCTGGCCCTGACCGACCGGCTTTGGGTGCCGCCGATGATCTATCGCAGCGTGGCACCCTACACGCAGCTGTCCTGGGATGTCGGCCCGCTGACCGTGTCGGGCGGCGTGCGCCGCGAGGACGGCACGCTGCGCGTGGACAACTACACCACCACCTACTATCGCGACCGCATCAACGTGACCGGCGGCAAGCTCGACTATGCGGCCACTCTGCCCAACATCGGCGCCGTGCTGAGGCTGCCGGAAAACTGGTCCGTGTTCGCATCGGTGGGCAAGGGCTTCACGCTGCCCAACGTAGGCATCCCGCTGCGCAACATCAACAAGAACTCCAAGAACACCAACGTGGCCGGCATCCTGGACCTGCAGGCCATCATCGTGCGCAACAAGGAGGTCGGCGTGAACTGGCGAGGCAAGAAGGCCAGCTTCGGCGCCTCGGTCTACCAGTCCTATTCCAGCCTGGGCGTGTCGCTGTCGGTCGATCCGTTGACCAATGACTTCATCATGAACCGCGCCCCCGTGGAGATCAGCGGCTTCGAGATGACCGGCGATGCCCAGCTGACGCCCGACATCAAGGTCAACGCCCTGTACTCGCGCATCCTCGGCAAGACCACCTTCGTCACCGGCGGACCGCTCACCAAGCGCATGGGCGTCAACGACACCAGCCCGGACAAGGTTGGCGGCGCCGTCACGTGGAAGTTCGTTCAGGGCGGCGACGTGAACCTGGGCTTCACCCGGCTGCTCAGCCGCGACCTCAACATCGGCCTGTCCGGCGAGGAACGCACCCGCGGCTACACGCTGCTCGATCTCGGCGCCAACTACGACTGGGGCCGCTACGGCAAGACCACGCTGGGCATCGAGAACCTGACCAACAAGTTCTATGTCCTGAGCTGGTCGCAGCTGCCCGGCTTCAAGAACTACTTCTCGGGCCGCGGCCGCGTGTTCTCGCTGACGCAGACCGTGACCTTCTGACCGGAGCCCCCATGTCCCGCAGCGTTCTGGTGGCCGGATCGGCCAACCTGGACTTCGTCGTCCGCGCCAGCCATGTGCCGGCCCCCGGTGAAACCGTGCTCGGCCGCGGCTTCGCCTGTTTTCCCGGCGGCAAGGGCGCCAACCAGGCCGTCGCCGCCGCCCGTGCAGGCACGGCGCCGGTGCGGATGCTGCTGGCGCTGGGGCGGGATGCCCACGCGGCGGCGCTCGAAGCGTCCCTGACGGAGGCCGGCGTTCAGCTGCATGTCGTTCGCGACGGCGCTGAGCCCACGGGCTGCGCCTTCATCTGCGTTTCCGACACTGCCGAGAACGCCATCACCGTGGCGCCTGGCGCCAACAACGCGCTGCGCGACGAGCATCTGCCTGCGCTGGACGGCGTCAGCCACCTCCTGCTGCAGCTCGAAACGCCCATCGACACCGTCACCGCCTACGCACGCCGCGCGCGCGCGGCCGGCGTCAGCGTGGTGCTCAACGCCGCGCCGGCCCGTCCGCTGCCCGCCGAACTGCTCGACGCCGTGGATCTGCTGGTGGTCAACGAGAGCGAGCTGGCAGCCATCGCCGGCACGGCCGACGGCGTGGAGGCGGCGCTCGCGCGCATCGCTGTGCCCACGGTCATCGTGACGTTGGGCAGCAACGGCTGTCTTGCACGGCACGAGGGCGCCGTCATCCGCCTGGGGGCCTTCCCTGTTCGCGCGGTCGACACCACCGCCGCGGGCGACACCTTCTGCGGCGTGCTGGTGGCCGCGCTGAGCCGTGGCGACGGCCTGCGCCCGGCCCTGCGCCGCGCCAGCGCCGCCGCCGCACTGGCCTGCACCCGGGCCGGCGCCCAGGCCAGCATCCCGCAGGCCAACGAAATCGATACCCTGCTCGCCCAAGATTCCGCGACCATTCCCGCATGACCGATCACATCCTTCCGCCAGGCGACGACGAGCGCGACGAACTGGGTACCGAGTTCCGCTTCTCGCACGTCACGACGGGTCGCTACCTGCCTGTGCCAGGCAAGGCGCCGGGATGGCCGTTCGCCGACATCGGCCATTGGAAGATCGACACCAAGGGCTGCGCCGACGACTGGGTCCGCGAGTTGATCGACTGGCGACGCGAGCACCTGATCCGCATCGGCTACGACGACGCCAACTACCGCCGCCCGGAGCTGCTTTGGGCGCAGCGCAACTTCGTCCACGTGCAGATGATGGTGGAGGACCGCTACTTCTACGACCCCGTCACGGGCGAGTACACCGTGGACCGCTACCTCGACGACCTGGAAGCGCGCTTCGGTGGCGTCGACTCCGTGCTGATCTGGTACATCTACCCCAACATCGGCGTGGACGACCGCAACCAGACCGACCTCGCCCACGACCTGCCCGGTGGACTGGCCGGCCTGAAGAAGGCAGTGGACGCCTTCCACCGCCGCGGTGTGCGCGTCTTTCTTCCCACCAAGCCCTGGGACAACGGCACACGGCCGCAGGGACAGCGGGACTGGCACGCCATCGCCGACATCATCCGCGCCGTTGGCGCCGATGGCATCAACGGCGACACCTACAACGGCGTGCCGCGTGCCTTCTTTGACGCTTGCGACGCCGTGGGCTGCCCGGTCGTGCTGCAGCCCGAGTCGACGATCTCGTCGGAAGAGCAGTTGATCTGGAACGTGCAGAGCTGGGGCAAGAAAGTGCCGGCCGACGTGATTCCTTCGGTCGCCAAGTGGAAGTGGCTTGAACCCCGCCACATGATCAACCTGGAGAACCGCTGGGGCCGCAACCGCACCAACGACCTGCAGTACATCCACTTCAACGGCGTGGGCTACAACGCCTGGGAGAACATCTGGGGCATCTGGAACCAGTTCACGCCCCGGGACGCCGAGACGCTGCGCCGCATCTCCGCGCTGCAGCGCGCCTTTGCGCCGCTGATGGTCAGCATGGACTGGCGGCCCTATGCCCCCACGCTGCAGACCGGCGTCTTCGCCAGCCGCTTCCCCGGCGCCGGGCGCACGCTGTGGACCCTGGTCAACCGCATGGAGTACGAGATCGCCGGGGAGCAGATGGCCCTGCCCCACGTGGCCGGCCGGCGCTATTTCGACCTGTGGAACGGCTGCGAGCTGCAGCCAAGCATCCTCGACGGCCAGGCCTTGATCGAACTGGCGCTGGAGCCGCAAGGCTATGGCGCCGTGCTCGCCACGGACGACGGCAACGGCGTCGACCCGGCCTACCTTGCCCGCGCTGCCGAAATGGCGTGCACGCCGCTGCAGTCCCTGTCGGGACGCTGGAGCGCCCTGCCGCAGCGCCTGCGCGACGTGGCGCCCAGCGCGCCCCAGGCCACACCGCCCGATGGCATGGTGACCATCCCGGGCGGCGAGTACGACTTCGTCGTGGGCGGCATCGAAATCGAGGGTCAGACCTGGGCCGGCGTGGACGTGCAGTACCCCTGGGAGAGCTGCCCGCGCCGCGACCACAGGCGGCGGCTGCACATGCAGGCCTTCCATATGGACCGCCACCCCGTCACGAACGCCGCGTTCAAGCGCTTCATGGACGCCAGTGGCTACGCGCCGGCGGACACCCACAACTTCCTGCGTGACTGGGTGGACGGCCGCCCGCAGCCGGGTTGGGAGAACAAGCCCGTGACCTGGGTCGGCCTGGAGGATGCGCGTGCCTACGCCGCCTGGGCCGGCAAGCGCCTGCCCCGCGAATGGGAGTGGCAGTACGCCGCCCAGGGCACGGACGGCCGCCCCTATCCCTGGGGCCAGACCTGGGATGCCGACGCCGTGCCGGCGCCCCATCGGGGCCGCACACTGCAGGCGCCCGATGACGTCGACGCGCACCCGCGCGGCGCCAGCGCCTTCGGCGTGCTAGACCTGGTCGGCAATGTCTGGCAATGGACAGACGAGTTCGAGGACGAGCACACCCGCGCAGCCATCGTGCGCGGCGGCAGCAGCTACCTGCCGCAGACCTCGCACTGGTACTTCCCGCAGGCATACCGGCTCGACCAGCACGGCAAGTACCTGCTGATGGCACCGAGCAAGGACCGCTCCGGCGCGATCGGCTTCCGCTGCGTGGTCGACACCCCGGCGTCAGCCGCGGGCGGCCAGCCATGAGCCGCAGTCACACCCAGCTGGGCGGACTGCTCGGCCAGGCCATGGAAGCGAGCCGGCGCGGCCGGCTGTTCCATTTCATCCAAGACGAGCGCAGTCCCGCCATCACGGTCTTCTCGCCGACGCACCGCGAGCGCAATGACGAAGGCGATTGGTACGGCGAGCACGCCGGCAAGTGGCTGTACGCCACCGCCAAGGCGGCTGCCCGCAGCGGTGACGCGGCGCTGTTCCGCCAGTTGCGCCGGGTGGCGGACTATCTGGTCGAGGTCCAGTTGCCCGACGGCTACCTGGGGACCTATGCCGCGCCGCGGCGCTTCATGGTGCGCCAGCCGCCCAAGCCGCTGAGCTGGAACGGCGAGCCCAGCCTGCGCACCTGGGACATCTGGACCCACAGCTATCTCGTGCTGGGCCTGCTGGAAGCCCATCGCCACTTTCCCAACGAGCGCTGGCTGGCGGCAGCCTGCCGCATCGGTGACCTCTGCCTGCGCACGCTGGCCGAAGGCGGCATCGACATCAACGAGCTGGGCAACCACCATGGCATGTCGGCCACCGTGTTGCTGGATCCGGCCGTCGAGCTGCACCTCGCCACAGGCGAGCCGCGCTACCTCGAGCTGGCCCGACGCATCGTCGCGCAGGCCGACGCCAACCCTGCGCTGGCGCTGCTCACGCGAGCCCGCGCCGGCGTGGATGCGGCGGACATCGCCACGGGCAAGGCCTACCAGCTGATCTGGAATCTGGTGGGCCTTGCCAAGCTGCATCGGGCCACCGGCGACCCGGACTGCCGCGACGCCGTCCAGCGCCTCTGGCACAGCATCCGCGACAAGCACCTCACGCTGGGCGGCGGCCCCTGGGGCGGCGTCGCTCACCGATCCCGTGAAGTATTCAACGCCCCGGGCGCCTTCAGTCCGCAGGGCTACGTGGAGACCTGCTCGACGCTGGCCTGGCTGCAGCTGAACCGGGAGTTGCTGCAGATCACGGGCGAAGCCGTGCACGCCGAGGAGATCGAGCGCACTGCCTACAACGACCTGCTGGGCGCCATGGCGCCCGACGGCGAGGACTGGTGCTACTACTCCTTCCCCAACGGCAAGCGGGTGCACACCACCTACTGGCGCTGCTGCAAGTCCAGCGGTGCGATGGCGCTCGAGGAGCTCCAGGACGTCGCCTACGTCGTCAGCGATGCGGGCGACGTGGTCACGGTCAACCTCTACGGCCCGAGCACCCTGGTCCTCGGCAAGCTGCGCCTGAGCCAGCACACCGACTACCCCGCCAGCGGCAAGGTGCAGTTGCGCGTCATCGCGCCGGACGCCGGCGTGCGGTTCGCGCTGCGGCTGCGCATCCCGAGCTGGGCCGAAGGCGCGACGGTCAGCCTGGACGGCCAGACCCTGCCGGCGCCGCAGCCGGGCCGGTACGCCGAGATTGCCGCCCGCCCCTGGCAGGGCGAGCACGTGGTGACGCTGGACTTCCCCATGGCGCCGCGCCTGCACCAGCGCGTCAACGAGAACATCCAAGAATCACGCGCCCCGGACGGCAGCCCCGTCGCTCAACAGGTGCTGCACCACGCTTACGTTGCCGTGACGCGCGGGCCGCTGGTCTACGCAACGACGCTCATCGACGGCTTCAAGACGGAAGAAACCGTGCGGCTGCCGCACGAGCTTCGCGAACTCCCCGCGTCAGCAGATGACGAAGATGGCGCGCCGGGAATCACGATGGCGCTGGGCTACCGCCCCGACCTGACCTTCCATCCCTACTACCGGGCCGGAGGCCGCCGCGACGGGGCCTGGCGCCTGACCTGGCTGTCGCTCGCTCCTGACGCATCATGAACGGCAAACCTACTGGAACTCCCGCCGGACCGCTGGCCGGCGTGCGCGTGCTGGACCTCAGCGCCTACATCGCCGGCCCCTATGGCTGCACGCTGCTGGCCGACCAGGGCGCCGAGATCCTGAAGATCGAGCCGCCCGATGGCGACAACCTGCGCAATTACCCCTCCACGCTGAGCGACGAGAGCCGGGCCTTCCTGGGCGTCAACCGCAGCAAGCGGGGCCTGGTGCTGGACCTCAAGAAGCCGCAGGGCCTGGCACTGCTGCTGCGCCTGGTGCGCGACGCCGACGTGCTCGTCCACAACTTCCGCCCCAGCGTGCCGAAGCGGCTGGGCATCGACTTCGACACGCTGCAGGCACTGAACCCCCGGCTCATCTACTGCGCCGTGACGGGCTATGGCGAGACGGGTCCGATGAAGGAGAAGGCCGGTTACGACCAGGTGCTTCAAACCATGACTGGCATGTGCGCTCTACAGGGCAAGCCCGGCGGCCCGCCGGAAATCCTGTATGGCTCGGTGGTCGACTACTACGCCGCGGCATTGCTTGCGAGCGGCGTCGCATCCGCGCTGTACGAGCGCGAAAAGAGCGGTCTGGGGCAGCAGGTATCCATCTCACTGCTGCGCAGTGCGCTGGCCATGCAGTCCGCTCGCCTGATCTGGGCCGAGGGCGAGCCGGCAGATGTCGGGCGGGACATGCGCTCCGGTGGCGTCACGGGCATCCATCCCACGCGCGAAGGTCACCTCTACATCTCCGCCAACACGGCACGATTCTGGAGCGCGCTGTGCGAGAAGACGGGCCTCGCGGACCTCGCCACACACCCGCGCTACGACACCGTGAAGAAGCGCGCCACGCACGCGACCGAGCTGATCCCGCGCCTGCACGAGGCGCTGAGCCACAAGACGGCACTGGAATGGGAGGCCCTGTTCGGCGACGAGGTGCCCTGCGCGGCCGCCCGCCGGGTCGAAGAGATGTTCGAGCACCCGCAGGTGACCGCCGAGGACATGATCGCTCGCATGCCCCACCCGGTCGTCGGTCACTACCGGGGGCTCAGCCGCAGCATCCTGTTCGATCGGACGCCCGGACCGCCCCCGTTTGGCGCCCCGACCCTGGGGCAGCACACCGACGATCTGCTCCACGAACTGGGCGTCGACAACGCCGCCATCGCCCACCTGAGGCAGGAAGGCGCGGTTCGCTGACGCGCCCAGACGCGCGGCCCCAGGAGGGCGCCGTTCGACGCCGTCCCCAAGACGGCCACAGCTGCGCGTACCCAGGGCGCGCTACAGCTGGGCTGTCGGAGCCGCAAGGCGCTTGTCCGCTGAGAGCGCCCATTCGATCCTGACAGACGCAATCCAGGGGCGAACGAGAAGACAGCGCGTGCGGCGCCCGAACTGGTCTTCTGTGACCTTGCCCGCGTTTCCGGATCCCATAGCTGAGACCGTTGCGCGGCTTGCCTTCGCCGGGCGGCAAGCCATGCCACTTCGAACTGCATCGGACTGACATAGCCCAGCGACGAGTGAAGTCGTTGCTGGTTGTAGAACGTCAGCCAGTCGACGATCTCGTCCATCGCCTCGCGTCGGCTGGCGCAGCGATCCCCACAGGCTTGCCCTCCAAATACTGGTTAGGCCGCACTGGTCGAAGGCTGGTAGGCAACCTTGAACCGCTCACAGGCAACGAGCATGTTCTCGTTGAATTGGCGGTCTGCTCGGGCGCATTCGCGTGTGAAGTACTGTCTGTGTGCCTCTCGCCAGAACGACAACGAACCATCCCCTTCGCCTTCAGTGGCCGCAAACTCGGAACTGACTTCGCTAAAAGGAACAACCTCGACTGATTCGGTTTCAATAATGCAGAGCGGGCTGCCCGCCCAGTTCGTGACGATGCTGAGATCGCCCGGCACAGGAATTCGTTTCCCTTCACCTTCGTAGGACCATACCGCCCCCGCTGTGGCGCGCTTAGTTCCCCGAAGGACGAGTTCGGCAAGCTCATTCGCCAGATCCTCACTATCGCCAAAGACGCACACCTCATAGAAACGGGTAGCGTCCACACCCCCGATGGAATCGGCGAAGGCATTCCAGAAGTCAGCCAAATGCGCAGGTATATGTGTGGTCATGCTTGTTCGATCTAGCGTCTAACCTACGCGGACCGCAGCCGCCAGACTACTTCCGCCTATTTGAAACATTGAGCAGTCTCGACGCTTCACCTATGGCGCCCGTCGATGTGCCGAGGCATGGCGCTCCAGCGCGAGAGGGTCAGGCATTGCTCGAGCCAGGGCTTGAAACCAGAGCCCTGACTCTGAGCCTTGCCTGACCCTGACCCTTCGGGCCTGATCTCTGCGAGGTTCGGCCGCTCATACTTTGGCAAGGAAGGCCGCCGCATCACCCGCGTCGCATTTCCAGTCCGCGAAGACCCCGACCAGATTGCATTCCACACAGCGGCAAGCGATGTAGTACCAGCGCACGTCATGCGTGCCCTCGTACACGGAGACGCCGGACATCAGCTCGAACACTTCGTTCTCGCACACGCACTCGTGCGCCTCGGGCACTGCTTCTTCAACGTAGTCCGCGCTGTCACCCATCAAGTGTTCCTGCCCGCAGTCGGTGCAGGTGCGGACCGCCACGCCGGCTTCTTCATCGGTCTGCAGCGCGAAGGTCCGGCACCCGCAATTGCATTTGGACGCGGCAAACCGGACGGCCTCATGGCGATTCGCAACGCTGTAGCTACGCAGTTCGGCTTGGGTGTCACCGGACGTCGTCCCGTACCAGAACTCGCCCTTCTTCGTCAGTGCCATTGATGCTGCTCCATTCTTCAAGGTGGCTTCCCGGCCGGCCTGCCGCCTGGCTCATCTCGGGCATCTGGATTCTGCCCGGGAGGCCCGGCAAATCATCATCAAGGGCCTAGTCGGGGTGGTCGCCGACAAGAGCTGCGGACATCCTCAGATGCCGATTCTTGGAGATGCCAGCCATGCGGCGACCTCTCCACTTGAACGGCCCCTATCAGCGGCGTCGGCCGTTGAGAGGCTGCTCGGCAGCGGGTGCCGTCCTTCCGTTCGCCGAACGCTTTGCCCGAAAGCGCCGCACAACGTTCGAGCTAACGCCGCGAGCGCAGGCACGTCGGGTAAGCCGGGACGGGGACGATGGTAGGGTTGGCGCCGGCCCGGCCTACCGTGCCAGCCATGGCGAGTCGGGGGTTGAGCGAGGGGTTCGGCGTCGCTTCGCGACCGCAACGGGTATGCAGGTCAGTCTCAAGCTCCCGTCAGCAGCCGGACTGTCGTGGGCGACCGCAAGGTGTTATGAACTTCGGCGACTGCATCCGTCTCTCGCAGCAACTGCTCGATTTTCTCCTTAGGTTCGTCGGAATCGATCCTCGCCTGGTAGGTCACGTTGGTTGCTGCCATGCCCACACCTTCGAAGTCGGCCGAGGCATCAACTTCTACGCTTCGGATCCCCAACCCGAGACGCTTTGCCTCTCGATAGAGGTCATTGCAGTAGCAGGTAGCCAAGGCAAGCATCAGGAACTCGCCGCCATTCACGGCCGAGCCACCACCGGTCGATCTCGCCGGGATCGCAAGTGTTCGGCCAATTCCTTGCGTGGAGACCTGGACTTCATGCGTCAGGCCAGCGTTCTTGACGGAGGCTGAGATCTTCACGGTTTCTGCCCGTTCAGGGTGGTGGACTGCAAGGATCACCCCAGATTGCCGGTGCGAGCCTCTCGGTGGGAAGGTCGGGCGGCTTTGGCGGCGTGCATCGGGCCGGACACAGTTCAGTATGCTCTGCAGCTGAAGCTGCTTCTACAGCTCGCGGAAGTTGAGCGCGTACTCCTCCCCGGCAATTTTCAGATAGGCGGCAGGGGTTCGACCCGGTATCTGAACCCGAACCCACATCGATCCAGGGATCTTCGAGATTTCCGCAATCCTGAGATCCGCGCCTGGCATCACCCCACCGCCGATGCCGGCGCACTCCTTCATGTATTTCCAGTGCGCCACCATGGTGGGGTTGATATGACGAAGTGGTGTGATGCTCGTGCCAACCTGAAGATTGAGGATCATCTGCT
>NZ_DASWYS010000268.1:0-30980 GCF_036404855.1 Roseateles sp. | reverse complement strand
GGCGACACGACGCGAGCCGCCGCCACCGCCGCCCAGGCCCTGGCCCTGTGGGGGAACACCGTCCCGGCGCTGTACCGCGAGGAGGCCGAGCTGGCCCGGCGCATCGCCGTCCGCTGAAGCCTCAGTCCCGCGCCGGGATCTTCAGCCCGCGCTGCACCGCCGGACGCGCGAGGAAGGTCTTCAGCACCCGATCCACCTCCTGGAAGTCGCCGTAGCCAACGAGGTCGCCGGCGCCATAGAAGCCGACCAGGTTGTTGATCCACGGGAAGGTCGCGATGTCGGCGATGCCGTACTCGTCGCCGGCCAGCCAGTCCCTGTCCTTCAGATGGCCGTTCAACACGGCCAGCAGGCGGCGCGCCTCGGCGACGTAGCGGTCGCGCGGGCGCTTGTCTTCAAAGTCCTTGCCAGCGAATTTGTGGAAGAAGCCGACCTGGCCGAACATCGGCCCGATGCCGCCCATCTGGAACATCAACCACTGCAAGGCCTCGTAACGCTGGGCCGGATCGGCGGGCAGCAGCTGGCCGGTCTTGCCAGCAAGATAGACCAGGATGGCACCGCTCTCGAACAGTGCCAGCGGCCGCCCCCCCGGGCCGTCGGGGTCGATGATGGCGGGGATCTTGTTGTTCGGGTTCAGCGAGAGGACCTCGGGACTGAGCTGATCGTTGGTGTCGAACCTCACCAGATGCGGCTCGTAGGGCAGACCGGTTTCCTCCAGCGCGATGGATACCTTCACGCCGTTGGGCGTGGGCAGCGAGTACAGCTGCAGACGATCCGGATGAGTGGCGGGCCACTTCCTGGAGATGGGGAAGGCACTGAGAATGGACATGACGGCGGCAGGGACAGTGAAGCGCACCGCGGATTGTGGAGTTGCGAGAATGCCCCCATGAGTTATGTTCCCGCCGCTGCGCCATCGCGCCTGGCCCTCTACCTCCAGCTGATCCGCTGGGACCGCCCGGCCGGCTGGCTGCTGCTGCTGTGGCCGACGCTGTCGGCGCTCTGGATCGCCGCTGACGGCTGGCCAGGCTGGCATCTCCTGGTTGTCTTCACGCTGGGTACCGTGCTGATGCGCTCGGCCGGCTGCTGCGTCAACGACGTGGCCGACCGCGACTTCGACCGCCATGTGCAACGCACCGCCCTGCGACCCGTGACGACGGGCGCGGTGTCCGTGAAGGAGGCCCTGCTGCTCGGCGCGGCCTTGTCGCTGCTGTCCTTCGGCCTGGTGCTGACGACCAACCCGCCGGCCATCCTGCTGAGCTTCGCGGCGCTGGCCGTGGCCATCGTGTACCCGTTCGCCAAGCGCGTGCTGGCCATGCCGCAGGCGGTGCTGGGCGTCGCGTTCTCCTTCGGCATCCCGATGGCCTTCGCCGCGGCGCTGGGCGGCGTGGAATGGCACCTGCATTCGGTGCCCCTGTCGGCTTGGGCGATGCTTGTGGCCAACCTTTTCTGGGTGCTGGCCTACGACACCGAGTACGCCATGGTGGACCGCGACGATGACCTGCGCATCGGCGTGCGCTCCTCGGCCATCGCGCTGGGTCGCTGGGACGTGGCCGGCATCATGGCCTTCTACGCGATCTACCTGGGCCTGTGGACGGCGTTGAGCCTGCGGCTGGGCCTGGGCCGCTGGTTCCTGCTCGGCATCACGGCGGCGGCGGCGCAGGCCGTCTGGCATTTCACGCTGATCCGCAAGCGCCAGCGCGACGACTGCTTCCGCGCCTTCCGCGCCAACCATTGGGTGGGTTTCGCGGTGTTTGCCGGCACGGTCGTCGATCTGACTCTGCGCTGAGGTAAATAACTCCCACTTCGTGCGGCCTGCCGAGGCCGCCTCGGCGCGAAATCGCGCTTACATTGACTGCGAGTCTGCAGGGAGTGGGAACTATGTCGAATGTGATGCGCGGCGCCTCGGCGCTGGGCTTGGCCCTGAGTCTGGCCCTGAGTGGCTGCGGCGGGGGTGGGGGTTCGTCGGGGTCCACGGATCCCGGCGGCAACTCAGGCGGCCTGTCGGGGGATCCAGCCGGCCCGTCGTCCAGCTTTGCCCAGCAATGCGCCGCCAACAACACGCTGGCCAGCGCCAACCGGCGCACGTCCACGCTGGACACCGAGAAGAAATGGCTGCGCGCCTACCTTGACGAGGCCTACCTGTGGCGCGAGGAGGTGCCTCGCGTGGACCCGAGCGGTGCACGCTACAGCGGCAGCGACGTCTATGCCGCGATGGACAACTATTTCGAAGCGCTGAAGACGCCCAGCCTGACCGACACCGGCCAGCGTCGCGACCGCTTCAGCTTCACCTATCCGACCGACGAGTGGGAGGCGCTCAGCGACGGCGGCATGGAAGCCGGCTACGGCATTGAATGGAAGCTGACGAGTGCGACGCCGCCGCGCCAGATCCGCGTCGCCTACGTCGAGGCCGGCAGCCCGGCCGATCTGGCGGGCGTGGTGCGCGGCGACCAGCTCTACAGCGTCGACGGCATCAACGCCGACGCGACCGATGCCGCCAGCGTCGATCTGCTGAACGCGGCGCTCTACCCCAGCAAGGCCAGCACGGCGCGCTCCTTCACCTTCGCTCGCGTCAACGGCGGGATGGTCACGCGCAACCTGACGAGCGCCATCATCACCAAGACGCCGGTGCCCGTCGCCCGCGTCGTGACGACACCGATGGGCACGCGGGCGGGCTATCTGCTCTTCAACGACCACATCGCGCCGGCAGAGGCCCAGCTCATCGCGGCCGCGCGCAGCTTCCAGGCCCAGGGCGTGCAGGAACTCGTGCTGGACCTGCGATACAACGGTGGCGGCTACCTCTACATCGCCAGCGAACTGGCCACGATGATTGCCGGCGCCTCGCGCACCGGCAGCCAGGCGTTTGAGACGCTGCGCTTCAGCGCCAAGCGCAGCGCCGAGAACCAGGTCACGCCGTTCTACAACACGTCGTGCATCCTGGTCGGCAACCGCTGCACCAGGGAAGAAGTGCTGCCGGCGTTGAACTTGAGCCGCGTCTACGTGCTGGCGCAATCGGGCACCTGCTCCGCCAGCGAGTCGGTCATCAACGGCCTGCGCGGTGTGGGGGTGGAGGTCGTGCTGATCGGCGGCAAGACCTGCGGCAAGCCCTATGGCTTCACCGCCAAGGACAACTGCGGCGTCAGCTACTTCCCCATCGAATTCGCGGGCGTGAATGCCCAGGGCTTCGGCGACTACGCGGACGGCTTCGAGCCCACCGCCAGCGGCACGGCGGGCACGCGCTTCGTCAAGGGCTGCAGCGTGGCCGACGACTTCGGTCGCGCCCTGGGCGACACCAACGAAGCCATGCTGGCCACGGCACTGGACCACGTGGATCTCGGCGTCTGCACCGCGCGAGCGTCCACGTCCACCGCCACCGTGCGCGCGCAGGCCGCCGGCGGCGAAGGCGCTGCGGCCATGACACTCAAGCGCAACCCGACGCGCAGCAACCGCATCTGGCTGCCGCGCTAGGTCGACGCGTCAACCCTGCTGGGTCGCGGCGCCGGGGAAGCGGGCGCGGATGGCGTCCATCCAGCCCAGCAGGGCCAGCGTCTCGGCGTGGGGCATGCGCGGGCTTTCGATCAGGCCCTGGCGGATGCAGGCCTGGGCCTCGGCGATCTCGCCCTCGAAGCCATTGACGGCGAAGGGCGCCGCAAAGCGCTCCGCGGGGGCCTTGCGCGTGACCAGCTCGACGGCCTCGGCGCCCCAGAAGTCCACCGGGAAGCGCAGCCCGGCCTTGGAGCCCTGCGCCTCGAAAGCATTCACCGACGACGCGTCGAAGCCGCAGCGGAACTGCGACGTGACCCCACCGGGGAAATGCAATGTCGCCGTCACGGCCGCGTCCACGCCGGTGGGCGCCATCTCGGCCTGCACCTCCATGGACACCGGCTCCGGGCAGACGCCGCCATTCATCTGCTGCAACACCCAGCGCGTGACCGCCAGGTTGTAGATGCCGATGTCCCACAGTGCACCGCCGGCCAATGCCGGGTTCCATTGGCGGTGCAGCGGGTCGAATGGGGCGGCAAAGCAGAAGCTCGACTGCATCGCGCGCAGCTCGCCGATGGCGCCATCGCGCAACAGGCGGCCGGCCAGCTCATAGGCCGGCAGGAAGCGCGTCCACAGCGCCTCCATCAGGAAGACCTGCCGCTGCCGTGCCAGGTCCACCAGGGCCTGCCCTTGCGCCCGCGACGTCACCAGCGGCTTCTCGCACAGCACGGGCTTGCCTGCCTCCAGTGCGGCACGGATGTACTCACCATGGTGGGAGTGCGGCGTGGCGATGTAGACGGCGTCGATGCTCGGGTCGGCCAGCAGGTCTGGCAGCGCTGTCGTGGCGCGCGCCGTCTCGCCGTCGCGCTGCCACTTCGCCGCAAAGGCCTGGCCCTTGGCGGCGTCGCGTGCGAATACGGCGGCAAGGCGGGCGCCCGGCACAGCGGCCAGCGCCGCGGCGAAACGGTTGGCGATGCCCCCGGGACCGATGACGCCCCAGCAGAATTTGTCGTGGTCATGGGCCATGGCTGAGCGCTTTCACAAGGTCGGATTGCGTGAGGATGCCGACGAGCCGGGCCTGCTCGCCGACGATGGGAATGTGGTGGTGACCGGTGTCAGAGAACAACGGCACCAGGCCGGCGATGGGTCGATCGGCACTGGCCACCCGCACCTGGCGACTCATGATCTGGCCCACTACCTCTGGCTTGGTCGAATGCGTGGCCGGCGAGGGTCGCAGCAGCGTCTGCAGCCGGCCGGCCAGGCCTTCACGCCGGTCAGCCTCGGCTGCGCGCATGAAGTCGGCCCGCGTCACGATGCCGACGATGCGCTGCACGCGGTCCACCACCGGCAGGGCCTTGATGTTGTGCTCCTGCAGCAGCATCCACGCCTGCGCCAGCGGCGTGCCGAATTCGACAGTGATGACGGGGCTGGACATGATGTCCGAGCAGCGCAGGCCGCCCAGCCGGTTGCGGTAGCTCAGCAACTCAGCCTCGTGCAGCAGGTCCGCGAGGTCGTCGCGCGGCACGTCCAGCACCTGGTTGTAGCGGGCCAGGACGGCGTTGAGCTCGGCGTCGCCGAAGCGCGGCGGCGCCACCTGCGCGCCGGCCGGCGCGGGCGCCTGCTGGGCATGCGGGTAGCGGCGACCGGTCAGGCCGTTGTAGACCATGCCCGCCAGCACCAGCAGCAGCGAGTTCAGCGCCACAGGCAGCAGCGCGAAGTGCCAGTCCTGGGTCGCGGTCAGCACCATCAGCAGACTGGCCGCGCCGCCGGGCGGATGCAGGCAGCGCAGCAGGAACATCATGCCGATGGCCAGCGCGACCGCGACGGCGGCCACCACCATGGGCGGCAGCGGCAACCAGTGCAGGCAAGCGATGCCGACCAGCGCCGAGACCGTGTTGCCGCCGAGCACCGCCCAGGGCTGGGCCAGCGGGCTGGCCGGCAGGCCGAAGACCAGCACCGCGCTTGCGCCCAGCGGCGCCACCAGCCAGGGCAGGCCCGGCGTCAGCGCCGTCTGGCTGAGCGCGCCGGCCAGCAGGATGCCGATGCCGGCGCCGAGCAGCACGCGCAGACGCTCACGCGCATTGACGGCTTGCGGCGCGGGCCGCAGCGCGTTCAGCAGCGAGAGCGCGCGGTGGGGCAAAGAGGCGGCAGGAGGCATGGGCAGCGACGGGCATGGAAGCCAGGGCCGCCGATTGTGTCTGCCGCCGGCACCCGCGTCGGTTCAAGCGGGTTTCAGCCGCTCCCGCCGCACGGAGAAATGACCTGACCCGTCAGCCCTTGCCGAGCAGACTGCCCATTTTCACTTTCAGCACCTGGGCCTGGGCGCGGCGGTCGCGGGTCGCGGCGCGCTGGTAGGCGGCCTCGGCCTTCTCCCGCAGCGCGACGGCGCGCTGCAGTGCCTCCTGATAGCGCTCGATGGTGTAGGTGTTCTCAGTGCCGATGTAGACGCTGCGCGCCAACGGCGTCTCGCCGAAGCGCGGCAGCGTCACGGCAAAGCTGCAGTCACGCACGCGGCTGCCGGCGCGCTGGCGCACGATGGGGCCGGAAATGCCCGAAGGCAGGTCGCTCTGCTTCTTGCGGCTCGGCGTGCGGCGCAGGCGCGACGGCGCGGGCAGCGTCGCGATGCGTTTGAGGAGCTCCTTCGTCGCCATCGCCAGCGCTCGCCTTGCGCCGCTGCCGTCCTGGCTGTGGTCGGAAAACAGCTTGGTGCCACCGTAGCGCAGCTGCCAGCCATGCGTCGACAGATGGTCGATTCTCTGTATGCACTGCGGCACGACAAAACGTTCCCCGCTGAAGATCACCACGTCTCGCGTGTTCATGATTGCCCCCAGTTCCAGTCAACCTGCCGGCCTGCGCAACGCTGCGCGGCTCAGTCTACTAACGCCCCTCTGGTACGGACCGAGTTTATGGGTCAATCGCGAATAAATGACACCCCGAAAGCACTTCCGCCACAGGGGCGTCAGGTCTACGACAGCTAGGGGAAGGGCCGGCCCGGTCTGTGGCCGGTCAGCGCCGGCGCGAACAGTTCCATGACGCGCAACTGCGTGCCGCCACGGCTGAACACCGAGTTGCGCGACCACAGCATCTGCGGCGACATGGTGGCGCCGGTGGCGGCCTGCCACTGGCGGGCCGCATGGCGGCGGGTGTGGCCCGGACGTGACAGACGGCGCGGCTGCAGCTCGCTGCGGCTGATCATCGGGTCATCGTAGAGCAGGTGGGCGAGCGGCCTCGCACCCAGGCCCTTCAGCGCCCGCCAGGGGCCCGTGGTGGCGCGCTGGTGCACGGCAGAGCGCGCCCAGACCAGGGGCTCGCCGTCCACCCGCAGGATGACTTCGCGCACCACCGTCAGCCCGCGCGGCGGCAGGCCCAGCGCGGCGCGCTCCAGCGCCCGGAATGGCACAACACCCTGGCGCAGCACCTGCACCTCGAAGCGTTCACCGAGGCGGGCCAGGCGGCGGCTCAGCGAGCCCGGCGCGCGCAACCAGTCGCGCAGGCTGTCTCTCGTCGCAATGCCCATTCAGCCGAATTCTCGACCCAGTTCCGCCGCGCGTTTGTGCGCTGCCAACACCGCCCGGCGGATGGCCACATCGACGGCGTCTCCCTGCAGGGAGACGATGGCTGCGTGCGTCGTGCCCCCTTTGCTGGTCACGCGCTCACGCAGCGTTGTGGGCGATTCGTCCGACGCCAGGCCCAGGCCGGCCGCGCCGGCGCAGGTGGCCAGCGCCAGGCGCCGGCCCTGCGCGGCCGTGAGGCCCATGTCCACCGCCGCAGCCATCATGGCTTCGACGAAGAAGAAGAAATACGCAGGGCCCGAGCCCGACAGCGCCGTCACGGCGTCGAGGTCGTCCTCGCGGGCGACCCACAGCGTCTGCCCCGTAGGCGCGAGCAGGCGCTCGACGATGGCGCGCTCGTCGGCCGACACGGCCGGCCGTGCGAACAGGCCGGCAATGCCCTGGCCGATCAGCGCCGGCGTGTTGGGCATGGCGCGCACCACGCGCTCGCTGCCCGTGGCGGCGACGAGGGCCTCGGAACGGATGCCGGCCATGACCGACAGGTGCAGCGCACCGCCCACCCAGGCTTTCACGGGCTCCGACGCCGCACCGAAGAGCTGTGGCTTGACGGCCCAGACGACGACATGGGCGCGGGTCAGGCTTGCGTCGCCCGCGGCCAGGGCCGCGACACCGAACTCGCCGACGAGTTTCTCGCGCTGGGGCGCATGGGGCTCGACGATGGTGAATTGGGCGGGCTTCATGCCGGCGCGCAACAGCCCGCCGATGATGGCGCTGGCCATGTTGCCGCCGCCGATGAAGGCGATCTGTTCTGCACTCATGGCAATGAGTCTAGGGCCTGTCCACCCCGCCCGCCGCCATGACGCAGTTGCGGCCGGCCCCCTTGGCCGCGTAGAGCGCCTGGTCAGCGCGCCGGTACAGGGCCGCGAAGTCTTCACCCGGCGCCGCTTCGGCCAGGCCGGCGCTGAGCGTCACGGCGCGACCGTCGCGGGCGCGCAGGCCGGCCACGGCCTCGCGCAGCCGCCCGCCGATGCGCATGGCCGTCGGCAGCGAGCTGTTGAACAGCAGAACGGCGAACTCGTCGCCGCCCATGCGGCCGGCCAGATCGCCCTGACGCAGCGCGCCGCGCAGCTGGTCGGCAAAGCGCTGCAGCAGCGCGTCGCCCTCGGGGTGACCCAGTTGGTCGTTGACGGCCTTGAAGCCGTCCATGTCGCACAGCATCAGGCAGGCCGGCAGTCGGCTCGCGCGCGCCTGCCGCAGCAGCACCGCGCTGGCGGCCTCGAAATGAGCGCGGCTGGCCACCTCGGTCAATGCGTCGACGTTGGCGCGCCGCTCCAGCTCGGCGCTGGCCTGCTGCAGCCGTGCCTCCACGCGGCCATGCAGCATCAGCAGCATGGCCGACACGCGTGTCACGGCCACGGCGATGTTGACCACCATCAGCACGGCCAGCAGATGCCCCGGCGGCGGCAGGCCCGTGCCGGCAAAGGGCCAGTTCTGCAGCGCCCGCCACAGGCTCATGACGATGATGAGCAGCGCTCCACCGCCGATCAGCTGCAATGCCAGGCGCGAGGGCCGGTCGGCCGTCTCGCGCAGCTGGGAGTACAGGTACTGCGCGAACAGCAGCGCCTGCAGTGTGTTGACGCCCGTGAAGACGACTGAGCGGGCCGCATAGTCCCAGCCCTGCAACCAGGACCAGCACCACGTCGCGAATCCCAGCGCGGCCAGGCCCCATCGCCAGGCCAGGCCCGGCCACAGCCGGCGACCGAACCAGACGCGCAAGCCCAGCTCCAGCATGGGCATGCCGATGAGGAAGGCCGCATTGCCGGCCGCCACGAGCGGCCAGATCGGGTGGACAGCGCTGGCCATCAGCATGAGCGCGCCTGCGCCCAGCGCGACCTCGTTGAGCACCCACCAGCCCATGCCCGCGGTCTGCCGCCGCCGCGCGCTGCGCCAGAACAGGCCGAGCAGAGCGCCCATCATCACGTGGACGATGACGCTGATGGTGAACGTGGTCGCAAGGTCGAGAGGCATGAGCGGCACCATGCTAGTGCAGCGACGGCCTGGCATCCGAACATGCCGCGGGAGTTATCGTCCGGCCATGCTGCCTGCCCGTGCCCTCGCTCTCGCCGCTGCTCTTGCCCTGACCGCCTGCGCCGGCGGGCCGCCGTCCCCCAAGCCCTGGGCCGAGACCGCCGCGCGGGAGCTGAACCTGTCGATCTCCAGCTTCGAAGTGCTGGGCCGGCGCGTGACGGTCACGCGCAGTGCCGGCGGCGTCGGGCCACTGCCGGTGGTCGTCTACCTGCCGGGCATCGGCCAGGGCAGCGAGGCCGGCCAGCGCTGGGCCGCTGCCTGGGCAAAGGCCGGCTACGCGGTGCTGGCGGTGCAGCCGCTGGAGGAAGACGCTGCCGCCTGGCGATCGCCGCTGGCGCGCGCCGGCGAGTTCCGCGAACTGGGCGAGGTGCACTACGGCGACGCGATGCGTAGCGCCCGCCTGGATGCGCTGCGGCGCCTGCTCGCGGCGATGCAGGCCAGCCCTCAGGCGGGCGGCACCGCGCTGGACTGGCAGCGCGCCGCCGTGGCCGGCTACGAAACCGGCGCGCAGGCGGCCCTGGACCTGGGGAGCGACGCGGGCACCTGGCTGCCGCGCGCCGTCATCGCGATCAGCCCGCCGCCCATGGCCGCGGCCGCAGCGACGCCTCCCGCGCTGCTGATCACGAGCGACACCGACGGCGATGCGCTGGGCCTCGTCAAGCAGCCCGTCGATCGCCGCCGCGCCTTCGATACCTTGCGCCCCGGCGTCGGATGGCTGTTGAGCCCGCCAGGCCCGTCGCATGCCGCACTGTCCGGCACGCTGGCTCCCGACGGCTGGCACGCGCAGGACCAGCACCACGGCCGAGAGGCCATGGGCGGACAGCAGCGCGGTGGCATGGGTGGAGGCATGGGTGGAGGCATGAACGGCGGCCCGGCCGGCGGTGCGCCGCGCGGGCCTCGCAGCGGCAGTGCGACGGAGGCCGCGCAAGCCGATCTGAACGAGGCCACGCGGCTAAGCACGGCGTTCCTCGACGCACAGCTGCGCGGAGCAGCCCCGCCTGCGAGTGCGTGGCTGACGCCGCGTTGAGCCCAGAGGCCTGCATGCCACCGGCGGCGCCCAGGCGCCGTCCGACGCCTTGCTCAGTCCTCCAGCCCCAGGAAGCCGCCGCTCTGGTGCGCCCAGAGGCGCGCATAGATGCCGTTCTGCGCCAGCAATTCGGCGTGCGAGCCCTGCTCGACGATGCGGCCGGCATCCATGACGATGAGGCGGTCCAGCGCGGCGATGGTGGACAGGCGGTGGGCGATGGCCACCACCGTCTTGCCTTCCATCAGCGTGTAGAGGCTCTGCTGGATGGCTGCTTCGACCTCGCTGTCGAGCGCGCTCGTCGCCTCGTCCAGCAACAGGATGGGCGCGTCCTTCAGCATGACGCGGGCAATGGCGATGCGCTGGCGCTGACCGCCGCTGAGCTTGACGCCGCGCTCGCCAACGAAGGCCTCGAAGCCGGTGCGACCCTTGGGATCTGAAAGCGTCGCGATGAACTCGTCGGCATGCGCGCGCTCGGCGGCACGCGTCAGTTCTGCAGGGTCGGCGCCCGGACGGCCGTAGAGGATGTTGTCGGCCACCGAGCGGTGCAGCAGCGAGGTGTCCTGCGTGACCATGCCGATGTGCCGACGCAGCGAATCCTGCGTGACGCCGGCAATGTCCTGGCCATCGATGGTGATGCGCCCTCCGTTCTCGGGCAGGTCATAGAGGCGCAGCAGCAGGTTCACCAGCGTGCTCTTGCCGGCGCCGCTGCGGCCCACGAGCCCGATCTTCTCGCCCGGCCGGATGGTCAGGTCCAAGCCGTCGACGACGACCTTGCCGTTGGGGTAGGCGAAACGCAGGTTCTGGAAGCGAACCTCCCCTCGCGTCACGGTCAGCTCGGCCGCGTCGTTCGCGTCGGCGATTGCCTGCGGCTTGGACAGCGTGGCCAGGCCGTCCTGGACGGTACCGATGTGCTCGAAGAGCGACGCCATCTCCCACATCACCCAATGCGAGATGCCGTTCAGTCGCATCGCCATCGCGGTGGCCGCGGCGACGGCGCCGACACCGATGGCCGACACGCCCCAGAGCCACAGTGCCAGCAGCGCCGTGCTGCCCACGAGCAGCGCCGACAGCAGCGTGTTGACGACCTCGAAGCCGGTCACGAGGCGCATCTGGCCGTAGGCCGTCAGCATGAAGTCCTGCATGGCCGCCTTGGCGTAGCTGGCCTCGCGCCGGCCATGGGCGAAGAGCTTGACGGTGGCGATGTTGGTATAGGCGTCCGTGATGCGGCCCGTCATCAGGCTGCGCGCGTCGGCCTGGGCCTGAGCGATCTTGCCCAGCCGCGGCACGAAGAAGCGCAGCGCGAGCAGGTACAGGCCCAGCCAGGCGGCAAAGGGCAGCATCAGCCAGGCGTCGAAGCTGGCGACGATGCCGACCAAAGTGCCGAAGTAGACGGCCACGTAGACGAGGATGTCGACGACGATGAGCCAGGTGTCGCGCACGGCGAGCGCCGTCTGCATGACCTTGGTCGCAATGCGCCCCGCGAACTCGTCGCCGAAGAAGGCCAGGCTCTGCGACAGCATGCGGCGATGGAAGATCCAGCGCAGCCGCATCGGGAAGTTGCCGAACACGCCCTGGTACTTCAGCAGTGCCTGGGCGGACGCGAGCACGATGCTGGCGCCCAGTACGCCCAGCAGCATCAGCACGACGGGCTGGGGCTGGCTCCACAGCGCTGCCGGCTTGAGGGTGGACAGCCAGTCCACCAGCGAGGCCATCAGGCTGAACAGCAAGGCCTCGGCGGCTGCAATGCCGGCCGTGAACAGCATGACCGCGAACAGGTGGGGCCGCACGCCGTCGGCGCAGCGCCACAGGAAGGCGAAGAAGCGCGTCGGCGGGGCGGCGCCGGCGGTTTCGGGATAGGGGTCGACGAGGCGCTCGAAGCGCGAGGTCAGGGACTGGAACAACGACATCCGGCTAGTGTCGCCGGACATCGTTGTCGTCTCATGGCATCCACGCCGTCCGGCCCGTCAGCGACGGGGCGGCCTGCGCGCGCTCAAGTTCGATGGCCAGGCGCCACTCAGCGGCTGGCCGCCGAAGCCGGAGGCTGGGACACGGTGACGCCTGGCGACAGCGAGATCTCGTCGACCAGCGTGACACCGGTGACGAAATGGCGGGTCTCGCCAAAGCAGGAGGTCGGCAGGCCGACCTTTTCCTCATAGTGCAGGTTGACGCGCCGGCCCATCACCTTGTTGATGGCCTCGGCCGCAGCCTCGTCGTGCACGGTGAACTGGAACTTCTCGACGGTGCTGGAGCCGGGCAGCGACACCAGCGCCTGCTCACCCTCCCAGGTCTTGCAGATCCAGCCCTTGCGCGAGAACTTCTGCACCCAGCCGGCGCGCTCGCCGGACGCGTAGCTCCAGTGCCAGGCAAAGGCGAACCAGGCCGCCACGAGCAGCAGCAGGGCGACGAAGGACAGGATGAGCTTCAGGCGCATGGGGCGGACGTTGAATCCGGGAGCTGTGATTGTGCAGTCCTGCCGCAAATCCCATGCCCATCGCCGGCGGCATACGCCGCAAGCGGCTGTCGCGATGAAGAATTGCCGACCGCCCCTGCCGGGGCATGGGAAGGATGACGGGATGAGCTTGAAGAACACCAAGATCGCGACCTTGCTGATGCTGGGCTTCGCGGCTATGGGCCTGCTGATCGTGCTGATGGGCGCGCTCGCATGGGCCCGGCTCGGAGCGATGGACGCACAGTTCAAGCTGGCGATGGAGGACCGCTATCCCAAGGTCAAGGCGTTCGGCTCGATTCGCGACACGAACAACAACGTCGCACGTGCGCTGCGCAACCTGGTGCTGCTGGGCAGCAACGGCGACAAGGCCGCCATCGACGCCGAATACGCGGTCATCGATGCGGGCTCCAAGTCCACCGCCAAGACGCTGGAGCAGCTTGGCAAGATCATGACCACGGAGGCCGGCAAGGCCGGCCTGGCCAAGCTCAATGATGCGCGCGGGGGCTACCGCACCGTGCGCGACCAGATCATCAAACAACTCAAGGCCGGCGACGTCGCCGGTGCCACGCAGGGCCTACTGGTGGACCTGCCGCCCAAGCAGGCCGCCTACATGGGCGCGGTGGACGAACTGGTCGCGCTCGGCGACAAGCTGATGGCCCTGTCCACAGCGGCCGCCGAGGCCGAGGCGAGCAGCGCGCGCACCCAGGTGGTCGTGCTGGTGCTGGTGGCACTTGGCCTGGCGGGCTTCCTGAGCTGGTGGCTGATCCGCACGGTGACGGCCCCGCTGAACGAGGCGGTGCGGGTGGCCAGCGGTGTCGCGGCCGGCGACCTGGCGATGCACATCACCAGCGGCGGCAGCAACGAGACGGGCAAGCTGCTCACGGCGCTGCACGAGATGCAGGGCCGACTGGCATCCATCGTGCGCGAGGTGCGCGAAGGTGCCGAAGGTGTGGCGACCGCCTCGTCAGAGATCTCCTCGGGCAACCATGACCTGTCGGCGCGCACGGAGCAGCAGGCTTCGGCACTGGAGGAAACGGCCGCCTCGATGGAGGAGCTGGGCAGCACGGTGCGTGGCAACGCCGACAACGCGCAGCAGGCCAACCAGCTGGCGCTGGCCGCATCGGGCGTCGCGGTGCGCGGCGGCGAGGCGGTAGGCCAAGTCGTGCAGACCATGCGCGAGATCAGCGACAGCTCACGCAAGATCGCCGACATCATCGGCGTCATCGATGGCATCGCCTTCCAGACCAACATCCTGGCTCTGAATGCCGCCGTCGAGGCGGCGCGTGCCGGCGAGCAGGGCCGCGGCTTCGCGGTGGTCGCCAGCGAGGTGCGCACACTGGCCGGCCGCTCGGCCGAGGCCGCCAAGGAGATCAAGGCCCTGATCACCGCCAGCGTCGAGCGCGTGGAGCTGGGCAGCAGCCAGGTGGATGGCGCGGGCGCGACGATCAACGAGGTGGTCGCCTCGATCCGCCGCGTCACCGACATCATGGGCGAGATCAGTGCCGCCAGCCGCGAGCAAAGCTCCGGTGTGGCTCAGGTAGGCGAGGCCGTCACGCAGATGGACCGCGCCACGCAGGAGAACGCCGCGCTGGTGGAGGAATCCGCCGCCGCCGCGGAGAGCCTGAAGCAACAGGCCCAGCAGCTCGTTCAGTCGGTGGCGGTGTTCCGGCTGGCCTGATCGATGTCGGGGGCCGTCGCCTGATGGCGCTGTCGCCACGCACGCAGTTCGCGCCGGTACTCGTCCATCGCCAGGTCGTGGAGATCGAAGATGCAGGGGTCGCAGCCATTGCCGCAGCACGCCTCCAGGTCGGGCTGGGGCGGCGGCTGGGGCATGGGGTCGGGAACATCGGGCTCAGTCATCGCTAGCGATTCTGAGCCCACGCCACAAGCGCGTCACCGACGCGTGCGCGCCGCCGCCGACGCCCTCCCGTAGCCGCGTTGATGCCAGGCCGGGCGGTCCATCGGGATGCGTGCCGCCAGCGCATCACCCTCGGCCTCCAGCTCACGCAGGCACTGCAGCGCATGCTCGATGAAGGCGCGCACCTGCGGCATGCGGCGCGCGCGGCCCTTGAAGAGCAGGTTCACCGGCGGGCCGCCCAGCACGTCCCAGTCGCGCAGCACCGGCACGAGCCGCCCCGACTGCAGGTGCTGGCGCGTCGTCAGCTCCGTGAAGCGCCCGACGCCATGGCCCCCGATGACGAGGTCGAGGACGGACTCGCGTGAATTGCTGGACAGCCAGCCATGCACCGGCACCTCCAGCCGCGTGCCATCGCGCTCGAATTCCCACAGGTCGAGCAGCAGGCCGGCGGGATTGCGCAGCAGCAGGCAGTTGTGCTGCCCCAGCTCCGAGGGGTGCTCGGGCACGCCGTGGGCGGCCCAGTAGCCGGGCGCCGCCATGATCTGGCTGCACGCCCCGCCAAGCTGGCGGTGCACATAGTCCGGTGGCACCTCCGGCCAGCCGTGCAGCAGCAGCACGTCGGCTGCGGCGGCGTCCGCATCGCCGATGCGGTTGACCGTGCGGAAGTCGATCTCGATGTCCGGGTACCTCGCATGGAAACGCGGCAGCGACGGCAGCAGCACATGGTGGGCGAGCTGCGGATTGGCCGCCGCGACGAGCGTGCCGCCGACCCGCTCGACGGCCCCGCCGAGCCGGCGCTCGACCTGTCCCAGCGCCTCCAGCTCCTGCACTAGAGACCGGCACTGATCGAGGTACTCGCTGCCACTGGCCGTCAGCCGCACGCCCCGGGTGCCGCGCTCCAGCAGGGTCAAACCCAGCTCGCGCTCGAGGGCGCCAACCAGCTTCTGCACCGCCGGCACGCTGACCTCGAGACGCCGCGCCGCGCCGGCCAGGCTGCCCGTCTCGGCCGCGGCCAGGAAGTAGCGGATCGCCTTGAGCTTGTCCATGGCCGAAGTCTTGCCCTCCCGCTGCCGATTGGCATCAACCGAAAGTTAATGCCGGATGCAGCCCGGCGCGACTTCCCGGGCACTGACCGGCTTCCTACATTGAGGCCATCGCCACCCACCCGGAGCCCTCCATGAACAAGCGCCGCTTCCTGCTCGCCGCCGGGCTGGCGGGCCTCGGACTGCATGCCGCGGCACGGTCCGCCGCGGCGGACCCGCTGAAGGTCATCGTCGCGACGCCCGCTGGCGGCGCCTCCGACACGGCGGCCCGCATCGTCGCCCAGGCCCTGGCCAGCCAGTCGGGCCGCCAGGTCATGGTGGAAAACCGCCCTGGTGGCAACGGCGTGCCGGCCGTGCAGGCCTTGCTCACCGCCCCACCCGACGGCAAGACGCTGCTGTGGGCCTCGGGCTCCATGGCCGGCCTCCCCATCCTCGTTCGCTCTTCGCCGCTGAAGTCCATGAACGAGCTCACGCCGGTGGCGCCGGTGATGAATCTGGTCTACGGCCTGTTCGTGAACCCGCGCATCCCGGCCCGCACGGTCGAGGAGTTCGGTGCCTACCTCCGTGCCCACCCCGACCAGCTCAGCTACGCCACCGGCGTGCTCAGCGAGTACATGGCTGCCGTGGCGTACCTGCGTGCAGCCGGGGCACGCGCACTGCGCGTGCCCTACAAGGGCGGCGCGCAGCTGCTGCCCGACCTGATCGCCGGCGAGGTGCAGTTCAACATCGGCCCTCTCGCGCCGGCCCTGCCACATGTCAGGAGCGGCAGGCTCCGGCTGCTGGCGACGCTGCCGGACCGCAGCGAGGCGGTCCCTGACGTGCCGGCCATGGCCGAGGCGGGCCTCGCGGTGGAGGCCTTGCCGAGCTGGAACGGCCTCGTCGCGCCCCCGCATACGCCGCCCGACGTGGTGGCTCGCCTCGCCGAGGGGGTCAACCGTGTGCTGGCCGGGCCGGGGTTGCGGCACACGCTGGAGGCCCAGGGCCTGCGCGTCACCGGCGGCACGCCCGAGCAGCTGGCCGAGGCCATCGACACCGCCACCCAGACCTGGCGCCGGTTTGTGCGGGAGCACGACATTCCGCAGGAATGAGGGCGCCGCCCTGCAGACGGTGCCTCCGCCACTGACGCCGTTTTGTCACAAAAACCGGCACGCGTTCGGTTATGCTGCATCGCAACATTGCGACATCGCAATACCGCTTGTCTCCTCCACCGCCCCTGGGTGGATTTGGCCCTCTCCCGGTGGCTTGCCACCCGCAGAGGGCCTTTTTCTGTCCGGTCGGCCGGGAGGCCGCCTCAGTGCACGCCTGCCAGCAAGGCCGCGTTGCCGCCCGCCGCCGCCGTGTTGACCGTCAGCGTCTGCTCCGCCGCGAAGCGGTAGAGCTGGCGCACATGGCCGGCCGCGCAGACGAGGGGCAGGATGGCGCCGGGACGATCGGCCAGCGCCTGGGCCAACACATGGGCGGTGGCGGCGTCCGAGGACGCCAGGGCCACGCCGGCCAGCTGGGGCGCGGCGAGCAGGCCGGGCAGCGTCGCATCAGGAAGCAGGGTCAACGCATGGGTGGGCAGACCCGCGCGCAACAGCGCCTGGCGGGCGCGTTCATCGCCACCCAGCCAGATCGCGCTGTTGCCGGCCAGCAAGGCGCTGACGACTGCGGCCAGGCCGGCATCGGCACGGCCCAGCACGGCAAAGACGCCGCGGGCATGGTGGCGCAGCGTGTTGCTCTCGCCGGTGGGACCGGGGAGGGTCTGGTCCGCGAACAGGGTCTGGGCCGCGCTGAACAGGCCGCGCAGCGCATGGGCAACAGGCGCATCCAGCGTGTCGGCGGCGCGGCGCAGCGTGGCGATGCGCTCGGCCAGCGGCGCGTCGCGCCAGCCGGCGTCGGCGGCCACGGCCAGGGCGCCGGTGGCACGGCCGTCCAGGACCAGTGGCGGCAACGGAGCCTCGAGCTGCGGCTCGGCGCAGAAGCGGCGCAGATAGTTCGGTCCGCCGGCCTTGGGGCCCGTGCCCGACAGGCCTTCGCCACCGAAGGGCTGCACGCCCACCACGGCGCCGATGATGTTGCGGTTCACGTAGACGTTGCCGATGCGCGCCGTGTCGGCCAGGCGCTGGGAGCGGCTGTCGATGCGCGTCTGGATGCCCAGCGTCAGGCCATAGCCCAGCGCGTTGATCTCCTGGATGACGTCGTCGACCGAGTCCTCGAAGCGCACCACGTGAAGCACCGGGCCGAAGATCTCTTCGCCGAGGTGCGCGATGCGCGGCAGCTCGAATGCGACGGGGCGGATCTGGCGCGGCATGGCATCGGCCACGGGCGCCTCGGCCAGCAGCCTCGCGTCGCGCTTGAGGCGCTCGACATGCTGGCTGATGTTGGCATGGGCCTCATCGTCGATAACGGGGCCGACGTCGGTGGCGAGGTCGGCAGGCCGGCCGACATGCAGCTGTGCCAGCGCCCCACAGAGCATCTCGATGACGCCGTCGGCGATGCTGGACTGCACGCACAGCAGGCGCAGCGCCGAGCAGCGCTGGCCGGCCGAGCGGAAGGCGCTCTGCACCACCGCGTCGATGACCTGCTCGGGCAGGGCCGTGGAGTCCACCACCATGGCGTTCAGGCCGCCGGTTTCGGCGATCAGCGGGATGGGCGAGTTGGGTTTGGCGGCCAGGGCCTTGTTGATGATCTGGGCCACGGCCGTGGATCCGGTGAAGCAAACGCCGGCAGTGTGGGCATGCGCGACGAGGCCGGCGCCGACGGTTTCGCCTGCGCCGTGCAGCAGGGCCAGGGCGTCGGTCGGCACACCGGCATCGATCAGCAGCTCGACCAGCTTCAGCGCGACGTAGGGCGTCTGCTCGGCCGGCTTGGCGGCCACCGTGTTGCCCGCCACGAGCGCCGCGACCACCTGGCCCGCAAAGATGGCCAGCGGAAAGTTCCACGGGCTGATGCAGACGAAGACGCCGCGGCCTTGCATCAACGCCGCGTCGGCCTCAGCCTGATCCGCGTAGTAGCGCAGGAAGTCCACGGCCTCGCGGACCTCGGCGACGCAATCGGCCTGAGTCTTGAAGGCTTCCTTGACGAGCAACGCGCAGAACTCGGGCAGGCGCGCATCCAGCGCATCGCCGGCGCGGCGCAGAAGGGCAGCTCGCTGGCTGACGGGCGTGGCGTTCCAGCCGGCAAAGCCGGCCTGCAGGCGTTGCATGGCGGCGTCGACGTCCGCCGCCGTGGCCACGGCCACCTCGTGGACGAGTGTGGATTCCAGCGCGGCCTGCAATGGCGCGCGCTGCGTCGGCGCGGTCAGGTCGGCGCCCGTGGAGTTGGCACGGCCGCGCCCCTGCTCGTCGAGGTACAGGGCCGGCGGCAGGGGCAGCGCGCTGCTGTTGCGCAGCTCGGCCAGCGGCGAGCCCAGCAGCTCGGGCACCTGCACGCCGGGGTCGGCAAGCTGGTGCACGAACGATGAGTTGGCGCCGTTCTCCAGCAGCCGCCGCACAAGGTAGGCCAGCAGGTCGCGGTGCTCGCCCACGGGGGCGTAGACACGGCAGGGGATGCTGCCGTCCTTCAGCACTTCGCGGTAGACGCCTTCGCCCATGCCGTGCAGGCGCTGCATCTCGAATTGGGCGCCGGTGGCGCGCGCCATCTGCACGATGGCGGCGATGGTGCCGGCGTTGTGACTGGCGAACTGCGGGTAGATGACGTCGGCGTGCTGGATCAGCGCGCGGGCGCAAGCCAGGTAGCTGACGTCGGTGTGCTGCTTGTGGGTGAACACCGGGTAGGCGGCCAGTCCCAGCTCCTGGGCGCGCTTGATCTCGCCATCCCAGTACGCGCCCTTCACCAGGCGCACCATGAAGCGCAGGCCATGCTTGCGGGCGATGGCTGCCACCTCGTCGACGACCGCCAGCGCGCGCGTCTGGTAGGCCTGCACCGCGAGGCCGAAGCCGCGCCACTGCGGATAGACGATCGCGATCTTGGCCGCCAGCATGTCCAGCACGTCCAGCGACAGCTCCAGGCGGTCGACCTCCTCGGCATCGATGGTGAGGTTGATGTTGGCCTCGGCGGCCAGCTCGATGAGCCGCCACACGCGTGGCAGCAGCTCGGCGAAGACGCGCTCGCGCTGCAGCACCTCGTAGCGGCTGAAGAGGGCGCTGAGCTTGATGGAGATGCCGTCCGAACCCTCGGGCGACTCGGCGCGCCGGCCGGCGGCGATGGCCTGGATGGCACCAACGTAGGCCGCCTGGTAGCGCAGCGCGTCGTGCTCCGTGCGCGCGCCCTCGCCCAGCATGTCATAGCTGAAGCGCAGTTGCTTCTGCTGCTTGCGCGCGGCATCGGCTTCGCCCATGGCCTCCTGGATGTTGCGGCCCAGCACGAACTGGCGGCCCAGCAGCTGGATGGCACGCACGGTGGCCGCCACGACGGTCTGCGCGCCCAGGCGCTTGAACAGGCCGCCGTCATCGTCGGCACCGGGCAGGAAACGCTTGGACAGAGAGATGGCAGAGGCCGACAGTGCGGCCAGCATCTTGTGCGGACTGCCTTCGCTGGCGCCGTCGAAATCGGCGCGGCCCAATTGGTCAGCCGTCAGCGCGATGGCCGTCGGCGCGTCGGGCACGCGCAGCAGCGCTTCGGCCAGGCGCATCAGCGCCAGGCCCTCGGCGCTGGTGATGGGGTACTCCCGCAGCAGCGATTCCATCGCCCAGAACGGCGCTGGGTTGTTGCGCACCTGCTCCACCCAGGGGCCAGCGGTCGCGATGACGTCAGGCCAGTTCAGCGCGCCACCGACACGCTCGGCCAGGGCCTGCACAACGCCGGCTTCGGGCCGATAGGCCTCCGGCAGGCGGGGATGTTCAGGCGGTGCAACGAAGGGCGAGGACATGGCGTACTCCTGGTGAGATGCGGCAATGTATCCAGGGAGCTATTGGATTAAATTCCGAGAATCAAGTCATTGGTAGTGAAAAATCCTGATGAGCGACAGCCTCGACAAGATCGACGAACGCCTGCTGCGCGTGCTGCAGGCGGACGGGCGCATCTCCAACCTCAAACTGGCGGAGGCAGTGCATCTCTCGCCCACGGCCGTGCTGGAGCGCGTGAAGCGGCTAACGCGTGACGGCTACATCCTGGGCTATGAAGCCCGGCTGAACCCGGCCAAGCTGGGCGCGGCGATGCTGGTGTTCATCGAAGTGCATCTGGACCGTACCGTGCAGGACGTGATGGACACCTTCAAGGCCGCCGTGCAGGCCCGGCCCGAGATACTGGAATGCCACCTCGTCGCCGGCGGCTTCGACTACCTGCTGAAGACGCGGGTGCGGGACATGGGCGCCTACCGGGAATTCATCGGCAGCGTGATCTGGTCGCTGCCCGGGGTGCGGGAGACGCGAACCTATGCAGTGATGGAGGAAGTCAAGTCGACGAATGCCCTGCCGTTCTGAGGCCCGCCTTGTGATGGAATCCGCCCCCATGACTGCACGCCGTCCCACGCATTGGCGCGGCCTGACCGCGCTGCTGCTGGCCGCCCTGGCCCCGCTCGCCGCCGCGCAGCCCTTGACCAGCGCGATGGAGCCGCAGTTCGCCACCGTGGGGGTACCGCGCGACGTAGTGGGCAGTCTGGCCCAGGACAAGCAGGGCCTGATCTGGATCGGCACCAGTGACGGCCTGGCCCGCTTCGACGGCTACCGCCTGCGCCCCATCGAACGCGAAGGCGCCACGCCTGTGCAGCGCAACCTCGGCTGGGTGCGCTCGCTGGCGGCGGCGGCCGATGGCGGCATGTGGATCGGCACCGAGGTCAATGGCCTGGCGCGGTACGAGCCGGCCTTCGACCGCGTGCGCATGCTGGGCAGCGGCAGCGAGCGCCCCACGCCCATTCGCGCGCTGGCAGAGGATGACGCCGGTCGGGTCTGGATGGGCACATTGGGCCAGGGCCTGCTGCGCTTCGAGCCCAAGACCGGGCGCTTCGACCCGGAGCCCCTGATCGTGGACGGCGAACCGGAGCGCCGCGTGTTGGCGCTGACAGTGAGCAGCGACGGCACGCTGTGGGCCGGCCATTGGCGAGGCCTCGCCCATCGCGGCGCCAAGGGCGGTTGGACGCAGCTCGCGCTGCCTGAAGGTGCTACCGGCGTCAGCACCCTGCTGGAAGACCGCGCAGGCCGGCTCTGGTTCGGCAGCATGGACGGGCGCGTGGGCCGCATCGAGATCGACGGTCAGCCGCGCTGGCTGGCCGCGCGCTTCAAGGGCGGCGTGCAGGCACTGGCCCAGGGCGAGGACGGCACGATCTGGGCCGGCCTGACGGATGGCATCGCCTGGCTGGACGGCTCCAGCGGCGCGCTGGTACGCCAGCTGCGCCACAACCCCTACCTGCCCGGCGGGCTGGCCGGCAACGACGTCAACGTGCTGCTGCGTGACCAGACGGGCTCCATGTGGGTGGGCGGTTATGGCGTGGGTCTGCAGCGCCACCACCGGCACCCGGCACTGGCGGTGCGCGGCCCCGACGCCGATCCCGCCAGCCCGTTGGCCAGCAGCGACCTGCGCGGGCTGCTGCCCCGCCGCGATGGCCTGCTGATGGTGGCCACGCACAGCGGCCCCGTGGCCCTGTTGGACACGCAGCTGCAGACCGTGGGTCGCTGGCCGCGCGAGGCCGACACGCCGGTGGACAACCTCGCCGAGGGGCCCGACGGCAGCATCTGGCTGGTGGCCAACGGCCGCCTGGAGCGCCGCGAGCCGCGCAGCGCCCGCCTGCTCGCCAGCTGGCCGTTGGAGGGCGGCCGAGCCCACCGCGTGATGGTGCTGCCGACCGATGCGGGGGGCGAGGTCTGGGTGGGCATGCAGGACGGGCTCTATCGCCTGCCCTCGCCGCAGGCCGCGCGCGTTGAGCGTGCACGCCGCGCCGACGGCGAGCCGTTGCGAGGCGGCGTGCATGCGCTGCGCGCGGTGCCCGGCGGCGGCCAGCTCTGGGTAGGCGCGCTGGCCGGCCTGTTCCGCTGGGACGGTCAGCGACTCGTCGAGCTGCAGGGTGCGCCCGGCGAGGCGCTGGGCTTCCCCGCCGTGCTGGGCCTGCTGCTGACGCGCGATGGCAGCCTCTACGTGGACACGGCCGTCAGCGGCCTGCACCGGCTCAAGGGCTATGACGAACAGGGCCGCGCGCGCTTCGAGCGCATCAGCGAGCGCCTGGGCGCGCCGGGCCGGCCCTTCGGCGTCAACCTGCACGAAGACGGCAAGGGCCGGGTGTGGAGCCAGCAGTCCGTCTATGACCCGGCGGGCGATCGCCTCGACGAGCTCAGCGGCGCCGAAGGCCCACCCATGGGCACGCCGCGCTTCTTCGCCGACGCCGCCCTGCCCGACGGTCGCCTGCTGTTCTCCGGCAGCCGGGGTCTGCTCGTGGTGGAGCCGCTGGCCTTCGCGCCGTCGCGCTACGCGCCGCCGGTGGTCGTCAGCAGCCTGCGCCGCGACGGTCAGCCCTACCGCCCGGAACAGGATCTGAGCCAAGGCCTCAAGCTCCCGGCGGGCACGCGCAGCTTCGCCGTCGAGTTCGCCGCGCTGGACTACATCGACCCCGCCAAGCTGCACTACATGATGCGCCTGGACGGCTGGGACCCGCGCTGGGCGTTCACCGACGCCAGTGCCCGCTTCGCGAGCTACGGCGGTCTGTCGCCGGGCCACTACCGACTGGAGGTCTACGCCACCAACCACCACGGCGTATGGAGCGACCGGCCGCTGCTGCTCGACGTCGAGCTGCTGCCGGCCTGGTGGCAGACGCGCTGGGCCCAGGCCGGCGCGCTGCTGGCGCTGTTGGGCGGGGCCTGGGCGCTGCTGCGCTGGGGCGTGGCACGTCGCACGGCCCAGTTGGTTCGCCGCGAGGCGGCGCTGCAGGCCCTTGTGGAGCAGCGCACCGTGGAGCTGCGCGAGGCCAGCACCACCGACCCGCTGACCGGCCTGCGCAACCGCCGCTACCTGGACTCGCGCGTCGCCTCCGACCTGCAACTGTGCCTGCGCCACTACACGGAACCGCGTCGCAGCAACCCTGACGACGAAGCCGACCTGCTCGTCATGCTGATGGACATCGACCACTTCAAGCGCATCAACGACCGCTACGGCCACGCCGCAGGCGACAAGGTGCTGGTCGAGTTCGCGCGCCGGCTGCGCACGGTCTTCCGCGAGAGCGACGTGCTGGTGCGCTGGGGCGGCGAGGAGTTCCTGGCCTTGGCACGTGGCGGCGCGCGCAGTGGCGCGACCGAGCTGGCGGCGCGCTTCTGCGCCACGGTGCGCGAGCAGCCCTTCACGCTGCCCGACGGACGCACGCTGCCGGTCAGCGTGTCCATCGGCTTTGCCGTCTTCCCGCTCGACCCCGAGGCACCTCGCGTCTGGGACTGGGATGCCACGCTGAGCCTGGCCGACGCCGCCCTCTATGCCGCCAAGGCACAGGGCCGTGATGGCTACCTGGGCGCGCTGCGCGCCACCGGACTGAGGCCCGACGAGCTGGATCTGGACGCCGAGGCCTGGCCGCAGGAGCCGCGCCTGCAGGTGCGCGCAGCCGGCGGCGAAACGCGCAAGCTTGGCGCCCAGGACTCGCCCCCGCATCCGTCCTATGCCTGATCCGGCGGGCCCGGCCGCGCCGCCGGTGTGACGGTCTCCTTGTATTCCTTGACGAAATTCATGACCTGCGCGCGTTTCGCCTTGTCGTCTGCCTTCAGCGTCGCCACCAGCTTGTCATCCAGCCTCTTGCCATAGACGCCCAACGGCCTCGGAAAGTTCGGATCGACGAAGTAGCCGTTGAACGTGATGGGGCGTCCGGTCCCCTTGCCAAAGAACAAGAGGCCGAAACCCACCTGCCGCATGGAAATCTGCGTGCGGACGATCTGGTCGTAGACGTACGAGAACTCGTCCTCGAAGACCACACGCCTGGAACTGAAAGCCCCGAGCGGGGTGCCTCCCTCGGCGTCGTAGACATCGCCGGCGATGGCCAGTTCGCCATCGGAAAACGTGATGCTCAGGAGTGCGCCGTACTTGACTTTGGCACGCTCGCCCTCGGGCTGGTCGTGGACCACCTCCACCCAGATGCCTTCGACGAAGCGGTCACCCAGGATGGCGCGGCGCAGACTCGGGGCGCTGTCGATCAAGGCCGTCAGCACGATCTCGGAAAGGTGGATGATCAGGCCGACCGCCAGTAGACCGACGACGAATTGGATTTCCAGCGGGATGGTCTCCACGAAGCGATGCACCACCATGCCCAGCAAAATGGAGATGCTGGCGACAGAGGCCCTCCAGAACTCTCTCAGCTTTTGGAGTTTTCTCACTTCAGGTCCTTGCGTGAAAACGCCGGAAAGCCCCGCGCGGCGCCGGACGGGACCGGGCACGCCCGGGGGCATGCACATGGTCGTTCGGATCGGCAGCGCGCCTATCCGGGCTCTTCCCGACCTGCGGCCGCAGGCGCTCCACAAGTCTAGGGATGCGCGGTCACGCGCGTTCTGGCTGCCGGACCGCACCGCGGCGAGCCGGCGGCCCCAGACGCTGCGCGACCGCCTCCCGCAGTGCCGGCAACAGCTCTGCCTCGAACCACGGTCGGTCCCTCAGCCAGCCCTGGTTGCGTGGGCTCGGGTGGGGCAGCGGCAGCAGGCCCTGCGCAAGGTGTTCGCGCCAGCCCGCCACCAGCGTATCGACCGAAGCCCTGCGCTGCAGATGCCAGGCCAGCGCATACTGGCCAATGGCCAGGGTCAGCCCCACCTGGGGCAGGGCCGCCAGCACCCGCTGGCGCCACAGCGGCGCGCATTCCCGCCGCGGAGGAAGGTCACCCGACGCTGCCTTGCCGGGGAAGCACAGGCCCATCGGAAAGATGGCGAAGCAGGTCGGGTCGTAGAACGTCTCGCGCGACACACCCAGCCACTGACGAAGGCGATCGCCGCTGGCGTCATCAAAGGGGCGGCCCTTTTCGTGCGCGACGCGGCCCGGCGCCTGGCTGGCAATGAGGATGGGGGCACGCGAGTCGAGCTGGAAGATGGGCTTGGCGCCCAGGGGCAGGGCCGGTTCGCAAGCCGTGCAGGCGCGCAGCTCGGGGAGCAGGCACTGCAGCGTCACGGTCGAAGCGTCGCCTGTCTTCATGCGGATGCCGTTGCGCGGCCTGGCGCTCTCGACCTCACGCCCAGGAACTCCGGGTGACCCGCCCTGTCCCGTCGCAGCGAACGAAACGGCAGGCGCCGCTCATCCCACGTGCTTGCCAAAGAACCGCATCGCCCGGTCCCAGGCCCGCTGCGCCCAGGCCGCGTCGTACTGGGTCTGCGGGATGCGATGCGACCCCTGGGCAGTCTCGTTGGCGAAGGCATGGTGGGCCAGGTAGCGGTGGCCTTCGTAGGCCACGCCGGCTTCGGCGAACTTGATCTCCAGGTCGTCGACGCCCGCAATGGGGAAGAACTCGTCCTGCGTGGCCCAGTGGGCCTGCAGCGGGATCCTGATCTTGCCAGCGTCCACATATGCGAGTGGCGGCATGCCGTACCAGACGACGGCCGCATCAGCCTCGGGCACCAGCGTCGAGGCCAGCACCGTCAGCGCGCCGCCCATGCAGTAGCCAGTGACGCCCACCTTGCCGCTGCCGAGCTTCAGGGCCTTCAGGTAGTTCACGGCGCCGCGCACGTCCTGCGACGCGGCATCGCCGAAGTTCAGGTCCGTCATCAGGTGATGCGCTTCCTCGGCCTCGACGGTGCGCTTGCCGCGGTAGAGGTCCGGCACCAGCGCCGTGAAGCCGGCGCTGGCGAATCGATCGGCCACGCCGCGGATCTGGTCGTTCAGGCCCCACCATTCCTGAATGACCACCACCGCACCCAGCGGCTGGTTGGCCTCGGCGAGATAGCCCGACAGAGGGCCGCCATCGGGGCGCTGAAAGTGGATGTTCTGAGCCATGGTGAGTTCCTTGCGGTCGGTGTGGAGGCCCATCCTGCCGCATTTGCCACGGGTTTTCCCGCGCGGGGGGACAATGCGGGCTCGCCATGAAGATCGAACACATCGTTTCCACCCGCCTGCCCACGCCCTATGGGGAGTTCGTCATCCACGGCTTTCGCGAGAGCAACAGCGGTCAGGAGCATGTGGTGCTGAGCCTCGGCGACCTGGCCGGGCAGCCCGGGGAGGAGGCGCCGCTGGTGCGCGTTCACTCCGAGTGCATGACGGGCGAAGTCTTCGGCTCGCTGCGCTGCGACTGCCGGCCCCAGTTGGAGAGCGCGATGAAGCGCATCGCCGCCCAAGGTCGTGGCGCCATCGTCTACATGCGCGGGCACGAAGGTCGGGGCATCGGCCTGGTGCAGAAGCTGCGTGCCTATGCCGAGCAGGATGCTGGCAAGGACACCATCGAGGCCAATGCCGCCTTGGGCCTGCCCATTGACGCGCGCCGCTACGACGCCGCCGCCTGCATGCTGCGAGCCCTGGGCGTGAACCGCATCCGGCTGCTGACCAACAACCCGCTGAAGATGGCAGCGCTGGCCGAGTTCGGCATCGAAGTGGTGGAGCGCGAGGCCTCGTTGACCCGCCCCGGCCCCGAGAACGAGCGCTATCTGCGGACCAAGGCCGAGTCCATGGGCCACCACGACCTGGGCCATCTGTTCGAGTGAACACGAAGGCCCCGCGCGGCCTCCAGGCCGGGCGGGGCAAGGATGCCGGCGCCTGAGATCAGCGCTGCTTGCTGCCTTGCTGGCCGGACTTGCCGGGCTGCGGGCTCTGGTGGTCGCGGCCGGCGGACGAACCGCCCTGCTGCGGGGTGTCACGGCCCGTACCGGACTGGCTCTGCTGGCCGGGATTCTGGTCGCGGCCCTGGCCGCCCTGCTGGATGTTCTGCTGACTGCCGTGCGGCTGCTTGTCACCGGATTGACGTGGGTTGGACATGAGGGTTCCTTCACAGAAGATGAGGCCGCGCACCGCGCGCTGCCACACTGCCAACCTTAGGCCGCCGGGGGTGAGCGCCTGTAGGAGAAGGCGCCGCTTGCACTGCTGAATTGCAAGCTACGGCGACGAGCTGTGCTGTTAGGGATTCAAGACGCCTGATCTGAAACCGGACGTGGTCGCCCGCCAGTCCGCCGCAAGGCTGGCGACAGCGGAGCTTCATGCTGCGGTGACACTGGCCTCTTAGCCTGCGCAGCCCACCATGCACGCCCGCCGCTTCTTCCCCCGCCCCGCCGTCGAGGCCACGTTCAATCGCTGGGATTGGGCGCTGCTGCCGCTCGTTCTGGCCGTCCTGAGCCTGCTGGGCCTTGCGGCCTCCCAGATGACCCGGCCCTTCCATCTCGGCGAGCCGCTGCCGCTGACGCTGGACGTCGCCTACCTGCCCTACTACCTGCTGCGCACGACGCTGCGCATGTTCATCGCGCTCGCGGCCTCAGTCGTGTTCGCCTGCGTGTTCGCCGTGCTGGCGGCCAAGGTGCGCGCGGCCGAGAAGGTGCTGGTGCCGCTGCTGGACATCCTGCAGTCCATTCCCATCCTGGGCTTCCAGGCGATTGCCGTTGCGCCCTTCATCGCGCTGTTCCCGGGCAACCTGCTGGGCGTGGAACTGGCAGCACTGTTCGCCATCTTCACGTCGCAGGCCTGGAACATGGCCTTCAGCCTCTATCAGTCGCTGCGCACGGTGCCTGCCGAGCTGCAGGAAGCGGCGCGCATCTTCCAGCTGTCGGGCTGGCAGCGCTTCTGGCGGCTGGAGCTGCCATTCGCGATGCCAGGCCTGCTGTGGAACATGATGATGAGCATGAGCGGCGGCTGGTTCTTCGTCGTCGCCGCGGAGGCCATCTCGGTGGCCGGCCAGGACATCAAGCTGCCCGGTGTGGGCTCCTACATCGCCGTCGCCATCGAGGCCCGCGACCTGGGCGCCATCGGCTGGGCCATCCTCGGCATGCTGATCGGCATCCTGCTGTACGACCAGCTGTTCTTCAGGCCATTGCTGGCCTGGGCCGACCGCTTCCGCTTCGAGGAGTCCGGCAGCGAGCATGCGCCGCAGTCATGGCTGCTGACCTGGCTGCGTCGCACCGAGCTGCTGCAAAGGCTCGGAACGTGGCCGGGCCGCTGGATCACCGCCAGCTTCGCGCCGCTGAAGCTGCGCCACGACGGCCGCTCCATCCGCGCCCGGCCCCGCCCACCCAACCCACTGTGGGCACGCGCCTGGGACGCGGTGGTCGCCGCCCTCGTGCTCTTCGCCGTCTGGCGGCTGGTGAGCTTCATCCACACCGAGGTCGGTTGGGGCGAAGCGGCGCACGTCTTTCGCCTCGGCTTCTACACGCTGGCGCGCGTGCTGCTGCTGATCGCGGTCGCGTCGCTGATCTGGGTGCCCATCGGCGTATGGATCGGCCTGAACCCGCGCATCGCCGGCCGCGTACAGGCCATCGCGCAGTTCCTCGCCGCCTTCCCGTCCAACCTGGTGTTCCCCGTGGCGGTGCTCGTCATCGTCAAGTACCGGCTCGACCCCGACCTGTGGCTGTCGCCCCTCATCATTCTTGGCACGCAGTGGTACCTGCTCTTCAACGTCGTGGCCGGTGCCTCCACCATCCCGACCGAGCTGCGCCTGGCCGCTCAGAACCTGGGGCTCAAGGGCTGGCTGGCCTGGCGGCGCTACCTGCTGCCGGCCATCTTCCCGAGCTTCGTCACCGGCGCCATCACGGCCAGCGGCGGCTCCTGGAACGCCAGCATCGTGGCCGAGTACGTGACCTGGGGCGACACGAAGCTGCAGGCCGCGGGCCTGGGCAGCTACATCCAGCAAATGACGACCGCGGGCGACTTCCCGCGAATCGCCTTGGGCATCGGCGTCATGTGCGTGTTCGTGATGGCGCTCAACCACTGGGTGTGGCGCAGGCTGTACCGCATCGCGGAAGAAAGGATGCACTTCTGATGGACCGCTTGATCGAACTGAAGGACGTCGCCAAAGGCTTCAAGTCCGCCGACGGCAGCCTGCGCACGGTGCTGGAACGCGTGGACTTCACGCTGGCCAGGGGCGAGATCGTTGCGCTGCTGGGCCAGTCGGGCTCGGGCAAGAGCACCCTGCTGCGCATCATGGCCGGCCTGATCCCGGCCGACGCCGGCGACGTGCACTACTGCGGCCAACCCCTGTTCGGGCCAGCCCAGGGCATCGCCATGGTGTTCCAGAGCTTCGCGTTGTTCCCCTGGCTGACCGTGCAGCAGAACGTCGAGCTGGGCCTGGAGGCGGCCGGTGTCGGAACGGCCGAGCGCGCCCAGCGCGCGGCGGCCGCCATCGAATTGATCGGCCTGGCGGGCTTCGAGGGCGCCTTGCCGCGCGAGCTGTCGGGCGGCATGCGCCAGCGCGTGGGCCTGGCACGGGCCCTGGTCATGCAGCCGGCCGTGCTGCTGATGGACGAGGCCTTCTCGGCGCTGGACGTGCTGACCGGCGAGCGGCTGCGCAACGAGATCCTGGCGCTGTGGGACGGCGGCCAGATGCCCACCCAGGCCATGCTGGTGGTGTCGCACAACATCGAGGAGGCCGTCATGATGGCCGACCGCGTGCTGATCTTCGCCAGCAACCCGGGCCGGGTGCGCGCCGAGCTGCCCATCACGCTGCCGCGCCCGCGCCGCGCCGACAGCGCCGAGGTGCGGCTGCTCATCGACGAGGTCTACAAGCTGATGACCAGCGCCACGCCCCAGGGCGGGGTCCCGGGCGCCGCCGAGGAGCCGCCCAGGCCCCACCTGTCCGACCGCCTGCCCGAGGCCGAGGTAGGCCGCATGGAGAGCCTGCTGGAACTGCTGGCCGACGAGCCCTTCAACGGTCGCGCCGACCTGCCGCAGCTGGTGGAGGAGAGCGAACTCACCGACGAGGCCGTGCTGCCGCTGGCCGATGCACTGCACCGCCTGGATCTGGCCCAGCTCAGCGGCGGCGACCTGTTGATGACACCGCTGGGCCACCGCTACGTCGAGGGCAGCCATGAGTTCCGTCGCCAGATCTTCGGCCAACAGTTGCTGGCGCATGTTCCGCTGGCTGCCTTCATCCGGCACAGCCTGGAGCAGGAGGCTCATGGCGAGCTGAAGGAAGAGCCCTTCCTGAAACTGCTGATGGACAGCATGGACACGGCCGAGGCCGAGCGTGTGCTGCGCGTCGCCATCGAATGGGCGCGTTATGGCGAGGTCTTCGAGTACGACTTCCACACCGGGCTGATCCACCTGCCTGAGGCCGGCGAGGACTGAGCGCAGCAGCTTGTCAGGCCTGGGCGCAGCGGGCCACGGTATCCAGCGTACGCGTCGTGATGGCCTTGCCGAAGGCCTTCTCCAGCAGCCGCATGAAGGCCGGTCCCTTGTCGTTGGGCACGTAGACGCAGAAGACCTCGCCGCCGCGGCGCTCGAGCACGCTGGCATCGTCCAGCGTGAGGGGCAGCTGAACCTCGGCCACCGCATCGGGCTCGCGCAGAAAGGTCACGACGCACTTGCCGCCCGGGGGCAGCTTGTGCTGCGCGAAGGGCCGCGCGTCGAGCAGGCGCTGCAGATGCGTGATGCTGCGCACGATGGTCGCGAACCGATAGCCGGCCCCCTCCAGCATCGCGGCCTCGACGCGCTTCTGCAGCAACGCCGCAGAAGTGGCGCGGGGCGTGGA
>NZ_DASWYS010000267.1:0-2515 GCF_036404855.1 Roseateles sp. | reverse complement strand
GGATCTCCGCCACGTGGTCCGGCGCGATGGCGTCCAGCCAGCGCCGGCACGCGCCCAGCGGGTCGTCGTGTTCGCCGCGCAGCTGGCCGTTGAGGGCGTTCACAAAGAGGTTGTTCACGTCGATCAGCAGGCCGCAGCCGCTGCGCCGCGCGAGCGCGTTGAGGAATTCGGGTTCGTCCATATCGGCCTCGCGCCACTGCACATAGGCCGAGAGGTTTTCCACCGCGATGGGGCGGCGCAGGCGGTCCTGCACGCGCTGGACGTTGGCGCACATGGCGTCCAGCGCCGCGCGGCTCATCGGCACGGGCAGCAGGTCGGCCGCGTGCACCATGGCACCGCGCGCGAAGCTGGCGTGGTCGCTGACCCGCACCGGGTCGATGGCCTGCACGAGCCGCGCCAGCTGGTCCAGGTGCTCGGTGTCGATACCTTGCGCTGAGCCCAGCGACAGGCCGACGCCGTGCAGGCTCACCGGGCAGTGCGCGCGCCCTTCGCGCAGCACGGCCAGGGCCGCGCCGCCGGGGGCGAAGAAGTTCTCCGAATGGACTTCGATGAAGCCGAGGGCAGGCCGCTGTTCCAGCAGCGCTGCGTAATGGGGGTGCCGCCAACCGATGCCGACCTCGGGCGCTGCGGCATGAGGCCGATGAGCGTGTGCGGTCATGGTGGCGGGCTTTCTTGTGCGAGGTTTGGCCGCGGATCAGGACTTCTTCATGCCCATCTTGGCGTCGTCCATCGACATGCCGCCCATGGTCTTGCAGGTGCCCGCAGCGACGTACTTCCATTCGCCCTTGTCGTTGTCGACCTTGGCCTGGCCGGCGCAGGAATGCGAGCCGGAGAGGTTGGCACAGTCGTTCTGCCCGGCCTTGGCGATGCCAAAGCATTTTTCCTTGGCCGCGTCCTGGGCCATGGCGGGGCTGGTGAGCATGGCAAGGGTCATCAGCGAAGCGGCGGCGGTGGTGATCATCTGGCGCTGGTTCATCGGTTTTCTCCTGAATGAGGTGGAGGTTGAGAGTCAACCGGTGCGTGCCGCGGGGCGATGTTCACCGGTTGAGCGTCAGTCAGCCGATGGGGATGGTTCTTACACGCCGCACAAAAAAATATTCCTCGGTCCTCCGCTGGCCGGGTCTTTACACTCGCAGCGAATCGCCGAATGCCCATGACCCAGAACCCGCCCGACTTCACGACCCAGGTGGCCGAGTGCCGGGCCTACCTGCTGCGCTTCGCGCGCCTGCAGCTGCGCAACGACGCCTGGGCCGAAGACGCCGTCTCCGAGACCGTGCTGGCCGCGCTGGCCCGGCCGCAAGCCTTCGAGGGCCGTTCCCAGATGCGCACCTGGCTGGTCGGCATCCTCAAGCACAAGATCATCGACATCCTGCGCCAGCGTCAGCGCGAGGTGACGCTGGACAGCGGCTCTGACGACGACAGCACCGATCCGCTGGAGCACATGGCCTTCAAGGCCGATGGCCATCACGCCCAGATGCCCGCCGACTGGGGCGATCCCGAGCAGTCGCTGGGCAGCCGCCAGTTCATGGCCGTGCTCAACGCCTGCACCGAAAAACTGCCGCCGGTGCAGGGGCGCCTGTTCCTGATGCGGGAGTGGCTGGAGCTCTCCAGCGACGAGATCTGTAAGGAACTGGGGCTGACGCCGACCAATCTCTATGTCCAGCTCCACCGGGCCCGCCTGCGCTTGCGGGAGTGCCTGGAACTGAACTGGTTTGGACGAACACACACGACATGAAGGCCGCTTACCCGTTTCGCCGCACCTGCAAGGAGGCCACCGCACTGATGGTGGCCCGTGAAGACCGCCAGCTGCCGTGGGCAGACCGCGTCGGGCTGCGCCTGCATCTGATGGTGTGCAAGGCCTGCCCCACGTTCGAACGCCAGATGCTGACGATGCGCCACGCGATGAAGCAGTGGCGCGGCTATACAGAAGAAGAGTAGCGACCTGCGCAGCGGCGGAGCGCGGGAGTCACATCCCTCAGTTCAACAGCGCCTGCGCAAACTCGCGTGCGTTGAAGGTTTCCAGGTCTTCGAGCTTTTCACCGACGCCGATGAAGTAGATCGGCACCGGCCGCTCGCGCGCGATGGCGCAGACCACGCCGCCCTTGGCCGTGCCGTCGAGTTTGGTGATGACCAGGCCGGTGAGTTGCAGTGCCTCGTCGAAGGCCTTGACCTGCGTCAGCGCGTTCTGGCCGGTGTTGCCGTCGATGACGAGCAGCACCTCGTGCGGCGCCGTGCCGTCGGCCTTCTGCACCACGCGCTTGATCTTCCGGAGCTCTTCCATCAGGTGCAGCTGCGTCGGCAGGCGGCCGGCCGTGTCCACCAGCACCACGTCGCGGCCGCGCGCCTTGCCGGCGCTCACGGCGTCGAAGCTCACGGCGGCCGGGTCGCCGCCTTCCTGCGTCACGATCTCCACCGTGTTGCGGTCGGCCCAGACGGCCAGCTGCTCGCGGGCCGCGGCGCGGAAGGTGTCGGCAGCGGCCAGCAGCACGCTGGCGCCTTCGTTCGCCAGATGGCG
>NZ_DASWYS010000266.1:0-3329 GCF_036404855.1 Roseateles sp. | reverse complement strand
TACCGCAAGGTCAACCCGGCCGACGCGCCGGTGTTGCTGGTGGCGCTGACGTCGCCGTCCATCGACCTGACCGAGCTGAACGATTACGCGGAGAACCTGCTGTCGCCGGGGCTGTCCACCATCGACGGCGTGGCTCAGGTGTCCATCTTCGGCCAGAAGCGCTATGCGGTGCGCATCAAGGTCAGCACCGACCTGCTGAACCAGCGCAACATCACACTGGACGAGTTGCAGACGGCCGTGCGGGCCGCCAATGCCAACACGCCCGTGGGCGTGCTGGACGGTACGCGCCAGACGCTGACCATCCAGGCCAACCGCCAGCTGCGCAATGCCGCCGAGTTCGGGCGAATCGTCGTCGCCTCCCGCAACGGCGCGCCCGTGCTGCTGCGCGACGTGGCCGAGGTGCAGGACAGCGTCGAGACCAGCAAGACCTACTCCACCTATCAGGGTGAGCGCTCCATCGTGCTGGCCATCCAGCGCCAGCCCGACGCCAACACCGTGCAGGTGGTGGACAAGGTCAAGGCCCTGCTGCCGCGCTATGCCGAGCAGATGCCCGCGTCCATCAAGATGTCGACGCTGAACGACCGCTCGGTGTCCATCCGCGAGTCGCTGCACGACGTCTACCTCACGCTGGCGTTGACCGTGGGCCTGGTGGTCCTGGTCATCTTCATCTTCCTGCGCCGCGCGGTGGCCACGCTGATCCCGACGGCCTCGCTGCCGATCTCGCTGATCGGCGCGCTGACGCTGCTGTTCGCGCTGGGCTACTCGCTGGACAACATCTCGCTGCTGGGCATCACGCTGGCCGTGGGCCTGGTGGTGGACGACGCCATCGTCATGCTGGAGAACATCGTCCGCCACGTCGAGGACGGCATGAAACCCTTCGATGCGGCCGTGCGCGGCGCGCGCGAGATGGCGTTCACCATCCTGTCCATCTCGGTGTCGCTGGTGGCGGTGCTCATCCCCATCTTCTTCATGCCGGGCGTCATCGGCTTGCTGTTCCACGAGTTCGCGGTCGTGGTGGGCCTGTCCATCCTGGTCTCGGCCGTGGTTTCGCTGACGCTGGTGCCCATGCTGTGCAGCCGCCTGCTGAAGGCCGACGAGCACCACGAGGACGGTCCGCTGGGCCGGATGTTCGAGCGCGGCTTCACGGCCACGCTGAACGCCTACACACGCACGCTGGACCTGGCCCTGCGCCACCGCTCCTGGGTACTGGGCGTGGCGGTGTTGAGCTTCATCGCGACGATCTGGTTCTACACCACCATCCCCAAGGGTTTCTTCCCCGAGGAGGACATCGGCCAGATCCAGGCCAGCACCGAGGCCGCCGAGGACACCTCGTTTGCCGCCATGACCCTGCTGCAGGACCGCGTCGCGGCCATCGTGCGCAACGACCCCAATGTCGCTGCGCTGAGTTCCGCCGTCGGCGGCGGGCCTTCGGGCAGCGCCACCAACACCGGCCGCATGTTCATCAACCTGAAGGCCCGGGGCGACCGCGAGCCCATGCCCAAGGTGCTGGAAGGACTGCGCAAGAAGCTGCGCGCCGTCCCCGGCATTCAGGTCTATCTGCGCCCGGTGCAGAACCTGCAGCTCGGCGGCCGCCAGAGCAAGAGCCGCTACCAGTACACGCTGCAGTCGGTGTCGGCCGGCGAGCTCAACAGCTGGGCCACCAAGCTGCAGGAGAAGCTGCGCGGCGACAACCGCTTCCGCGACGTCACCAGCGACTCCCAGCTGCGCGGCCTGCAAGCCAGCCTCGTCATCGACCGTGAGCGCGCTTCCATCCTGGGTGTGCAGATGCAGGACCTGCGCAACGCGCTCTACGGTGCATTCGGCGAGCGCCAGGTGTCCAGCATCTATGCCGAGAGCAACACCTACCAGGTCATCATGGAGGCGGGCGACAACGATCGCAGCAGCGAAGCCGCATTCGACAAGATCTACCTGCGCGGCAAGAACGGCGCCCAGGTGCCGCTGACGGCGTTCGCCACCGTTCAGCGCACGCTGGGGCCGACGGCGGTCAACCACCAGGGCCAGTTGCAGGCGATCACGATCAGTTTCAACCTCGCGCCCAACGTGCCGCTGGGCGACGCCACCCGGCAGATCTCCGCGTTCACGCAGGAGATCAAGCTGCCGCCCAGCATCATCACCAGCTACGGCGGCGATGCGGCGGTGTTCCAGGATTCGCAGAGCGGCCAGTTGCTGCTGATCGGCCTCGCGGTCGCCGTCATCTACGTGCTGCTGGGCGTGCTCTACGAGAGCTACATCCACCCGATCACCATCCTGGCCGGCCTGCCGTCGGCGGCGGTCGGCGCGCTGATCACGCTGCAGCTCTTCGGCATGGAGCTGACCATCATCGCCACCATCGGCATCGTCATGCTGATCGGCATCGTGAAGAAGAACGCGATCATGATGATCGACTTCGCGCTGGACGTGCAGCGCAGCCAGGGCCTGGCGCCGGCCGAGGCCATTCGCCAGGCCTGCATCCTGCGGTTCCGGCCCATCATGATGACGACGCTGGCCGCACTGATGGGCGCGCTGCCCATCGCGCTGGGGCTGGGCGCCGGTGCCGAGCTGCGCCAGCCGCTGGGCCTGGCCGTGGTGGGCGGGCTGATCCTGTCGCAGGCGGTGACGCTCTACATCACGCCGGTCATCTACCTGGCGCTGGATCGCTTCAGCGGCCAGGGACCGGACACCCGCGAAGTGGCCGAGTTCGCCAGCAAGGCCGGCTGATCAGCTGAATTTCAGGCGGCCCTCGCGGGCCGCCATTTGCAGACTGCCGGCGGCGCGCTCGATCATGCCGATGACGGCATCGAAGCCCGCGACGGGGCCGAAATAGGGGTCCGGGATGTCCTGGCCGGCCATCTCGGGCACGAAGGTGGTCAGCAGCTGAATGCGGGCGTGATGCTCGGGCGGGGCCTTCCTGCGCAGCGACTCCAGGTGCTCGGCCTCCATCACCAGCACGAGGTCGTATTGGCCCAACTGCTCCGGCTCGACGCGGCGCGAGCGCCATTTGCGCTCCAGGCTGTAGTCGTGCCGGGCCAGGGCGGCGGCGGCACGGGCGTCCACCGGGCCACCGTGCGGGTCGGCATGTACGCCGGCCGAGGCGACCGTCTTGAATACCTCGCCGAGGCGCGCCTTGAAGATGGCTTCAGCCATCGGCGAGCGGCAGATGTTGGCGGTACAGACGAGCAGGACGGCGGCCATGTCAGCGCCGCCCGTCCATCCGAGGGCGATGGCGGGCCCCCTCCGAGAGCAGCATGGGAAGTGCAGGGGGGAGCATGACTCAGGCTTTCGAAAGCTCGGTGCGCATCGCGTCGATGACGGCCTTGTAGTCCGGCTTG
>NZ_DASWYS010000265.1:0-22402 GCF_036404855.1 Roseateles sp. | reverse complement strand
TGGGCGCATCGATGAGGCGCACGAGGTCGCCCAACTGCTGCTCGGCCGCGGCCGCCAGCAGCCGTGCGGCCTGGTCGGCGCCGCCAGCGAGATACAGGCCGGCCGCGAGGTCGACGTATTCGAGGGCGGCCGACAGCCGCTGCAGGTCAGGGTTCGACATGGCGGGCAAGTCTAGGTTGTGTACAGGGGCAACGGGCGGCCAAACTTCACACTCCATTGTTTATGCTGGCCCCACAAGGAGTGCCCATCATGCTCGATCGTCGCCACCACCTGCAGCAGCTTGCTGCCCTCGCCGCCGCCACCGCCCTGCCCGCCTTCGCCGCGGACGACAAGGACGGCACATACGACGAGGATTCCATCCTGAAGGCCGCCACCGATTTCTTCGGCCAGACCACCGAAGGCCTGGCCAAGGTCATCGAGAAGGCCTTCAAGGAGCAGGGCCGTCCCAACGCCTATGTGAAGGGCGAGGAGGCCTCGGCCGCCATCACCGTGGGCCTGCGCTACGGTGAGGGCGAGCTGCTGATGAAGGGCGGCGGTTCGTCCAAGGTCTACTGGGCCGGCCCGTCCATCGGCTTCGATCTGGGCGCCAACGCATCCAAGGTCTTCACGCTGGTCTACCACCTGCCCAAGGCCAGTGCCATCTACCAGCGCTTCCCGGGCGTGGATGGCAGCCTGTACTACATCGGCGGCGCGGGCATCAACTACCAGCGCCTCAAGGGCATCACCCTGGCGCCCATCCGCCTGGGCGTCGGCCTGCGCGCGGGCGCGAGCGTGGGCTACATCCACTACCGGCGTGAGAAGAGCATCAATCCGTTCTGACCCGGGCGGCGTGCCGCCCGTCTCTGCGCTCCATCAAGGCGCGCCGCGAATCTGGCTGGCAAGCTCGCCACTCGCCGTGGCAAAGGCGTAGACTGTAAATTCATCCAGTATTCGAGACCCATCGTGAGCACTACCGCCGATCTGCCCGTGCAGGACATCTCCAGCGAAGTCCTGATCGAGAAATACGCCAAGGGCGGCGAGCAGACGCCCGATGAGCTGCGCGAGCGCGTGGCTCGCGCGCTCAGTGCAGCCGAGAAGCCGGCCGAGCGTGCGCGCTGGGCAGCCGCCTTCCTCGAGGCGCAGCAGCGCGGCTTCGTGCCGGCCGGGCGCATCATGTCCGCCGCCGGCACAGAGCTGTCTGCCACGCTGATCAACTGCTTCGTGCAGCCGGTGGGGGACTCCATCGCCACCGCCGAGGATGGCGTGCCCGGCATTTACACGGCGCTGACCGAGGCGGCCGAAACCATGCGCCGTGGCGGCGGCGTGGGCTACGACTTCAGTCGCATCCGTCCGGCCGGTGCCTGGGTGGGCTCGACACGCAGTCATGCCTCCGGCCCCATCAGCTACATGCGCGTGTTTGACCGCAGCTGCGAGACGGTGGAGAGTGCCGGCAGCCGCCGCGGCGCGCAGATGGGCGTGCTTCGCTGCGACCATCCCGACATCGAGGCATTCATCCACGCCAAGGACGAAGGCGACCTGCGCAACTTCAACATCTCCATCGGCGTGACCGACGTCTTCATGGAGGCCGTGCAGGCCGATGGACAGGTCGAGCTGGCGCACCGCGCCCAGCCCAGCGCAGAGCAGATCGAAGCCGGGGCCTACCAGCGCGGTGATGGCCAATGGGTCTACCGCAAGGTTCGCGCTCGCGAGCTGTGGGACCAGGTCATGCGCTCCACCTACGACCATGCCGAGCCGGGTGTGCTCTTCCTGGACCGCATCAACGCCGACAACAACCTGCACTACTGCGAGACCATCGCGGCGACCAACCCCTGCGCCGAACAGCCACTACCGCCTTACGGCTGCTGCTGCCTCGGTTCCATCGACCTGACGCGTTTCGTGCGCGACCCCTTCAGCGCCAAACCCACGTTTGACGAGGTCGGTTTCGCCGAGGTCGTGGCCGTGGCCACGCGCATGCTGGACAACGTGCTGGACGTGACCCCCTGGCCGCTGCCAGCGCAAGCCGTGGAGGCCAGCAACAAGCGCCGCGTGGGCCTGGGTTTCACTGGCCTGGGGGATGCCCTGGTCATGCTCAACCTGCGCTACGACACGCAGGAGGCGCGCGACATGGCCAGCCGCATCAGCGAGGTCATGCGCGACTCGGCCTACGCGGCCAGCAGTGACTTGGCCGCCGAGCGCGGCAGCTTCCCGCTCTTCAACGCCGACCTGTATCTGTCCGGCGGCAGCTTCGCGTCACGCCTGCCGCAGGGGCTGAAAGACAAGATCCGTAGCCAGGGCCTGCGCAATTCACACCTGCTGTCCATTGCGCCCACCGGCACCATCAGCTTGGCCTTCGCCGACAACGCGTCCAACGGCATCGAGCCCGCTTTTTCGTGGGCCTACACGCGCAAGAAGCGCCTGCCGCAGACCGAAGGCGGTGGCTTCAAGGAGTACCAGGTCGAGGACCACGCCTGGCGCCTGTATCGCCATCTGTTCGGTGCCGACGCGCCGTTGTCCGACGCCTTCGTCACCGCGCTGGAGCTGAGCGCGGCCGACCATGCAGCCATGGTCGCGGCCGTCGCGCCCTACATCGACACGTCGATCAGCAAGACCGTCAACGTGCCGGCCGACTACCCCTACGAGGACTTCCAGAACCTTTACGTGCAGGCCTGGCAGAGCAAGCTGAAGGGCCTGGCCACCTACCGGCCCAACAGTGTGCTGGGCTCGGTGCTCAGCGTGACGCCGGAGGTCAAGCAGCCCGAACCCCTTCGCCCGGATTCAGGGACGGAACTGGAAGGTGCCAACCAGCGCCTGAAGCTGGAGCGCCTGCCGCAGGCCGTCGTCGCCTCGCTGCGCTGGCCCAGCCGGCCCGAGATGCCCGGCGGCAACCCGGCCTGGAGCTACCTGATTCAGCACCCTCACGGCGACTTCGCGCTCTTCATCGGTGAGTTGCCGCTGGAGGGGCCGGATGCCGGCCTGTTCGGGCGCAACCTGCCCTTCGAAGTCTGGGTCAACGGCGCCGAACAACCGCGCGGCCTGTCTGCGCTGGCCAAGACCCTGTCGACCGACCTGCGCACCAACGACGCCGCCTGGCTGCGCCTCAAGCTCGACGCGCTGGCGACCGTGGCCGAGGAGCGCGCCTTCGAGATGCCCATGCCGCCCGGCGGTGAGCTGCGCCTCTTCCCGGGCGTCGTCGCCGCGACGGCGGCCGTCATCCGCTGGCGTTGCGAGCAGCTCGGCGCCCTCGGCGAGGGCGGTGCCACGCCGGTCGTCGATGCGATGTTCAGTCGCAACGAGCCACGCACCGGCGTGTCCGGTACGCTGGCCTGGGCAGTGGACGTGGACAACCCCGCCACCAACGAGCAGTTCACGCTGACGCTGAAGGAGGTGGTGCTGCCCAGCCCCGACGGTGGCAGCGTCACCCGCCCTTGCGCGATGGGTTTCTCAGGCAACTATCCCAAGGCGCTGGACGGCCTGGCGCGCCTGCTGTCGTTGGACATGCGTGTCATGGACCCCGGATGGATAGCGATGAAGTTGCGCAAGTTGCTCAACGTCGGCGAGCCGCTGGGCCATTTCATGGCGCCGGTGCCCTCGCTGAACGGTGAACGTCGCCAGCAGGTCTGGCCGTCGACGGTGGCCTATGTCGCCCGCCTCGTCATCCACCGCTACGCGATGCTGGGCATCCTCGACGAGGAAGGCCAGCCGCTGACCGACATGGGCCTGCTGCAGACGCCCACTCCCAAGCTCGCGGCCGCTGCAGGTGCGCTGCAGGTGCAGGCCGGCAAGCCCTGCCCCGAGTGCGGGAACTCCACCATGATCCACAAGGATGGGTGCGATTTCTGCACGGCCTGCGGGTACGTGGGGCAGTGCGGGTGATGATCTTTGCCGTTGAAACTGAGGCGCGTTCCTTGTCCGCCTTTGCCTCGGCCGAGGAGGCCATACGGCACTGCAAAGGGCTGGACGTCGAAGCGGCGGTCTGGTTGTTCTGGGACGACGCGGGCCAGCCTCTGGAGGCCGACTTCTCGGTGCCCAACAAGCGAGGACTCTTCCGAGCCACCCACGGTGTCTACTCGCTTGTGGCGGCGTCGCCAGATCACCATGCGCCTCTCATCGAGGCCCTGGACGAGGTGGTGAGTTTCGCGGGGCCCGCGCCGTTCGATGCTGCTGCGGGGGTTCTTGCCCACTTGCGGTCAAGGCGCTGATCCGTCGATCAACCGCCTCAGCCACGGCCTCAACCCGAACATCACCGCGCCGGTGACGAGGCTGCCCACGGCCAACTGCGTGAACAGCGTTGCATAGGCGGCGTTGGTGGTCAGCGGCGACCCGTCCACCGGCTGAGCCACGACGCCAGAGAAGTCGCCTGCGAACAGCGAGGCCAGGCCGGTCACCAGCATCCAACTGCCCATCATGACGCCCTGGTACTGCCGAGGGGCCAGCCGTCCGATCATGGCGTAGCCCACCGGCGAGATCAGCAGCTCGCCCACGCTCTGCAGCACGTAGCTGAGGAACAGCCAGAAGAAGTCTGCGCGCCCGGAGGCCGGGTCGGCGAGGTGGATGCCCAGTGGGAGCGCAAGAAAGCCCAGGCCCATCAGCACGAGGGACGCCGAGAACTGCATCGGGATGTCCACAGGCCACCCCTTGGTGCGCCAGCGGGCGAACACGGCCGCCAGCCAAGGGCCGCCGATGACGATGACGACCGTGTTGATGTTCTGCACCCACTGCGGCGCGACCGGCACGCCGCCGACGTTCATCCAGACGTTGCCTACCGCGTACATCTGCAACCCGCTGGGCGCCATCTGGTAAAGCGACCAGAACACCAGCGATCCCAGGGTGAGCACGAGATAGGCCTGCATGCGGCGCTTCTCCGCGGGCACGGGATGGCGCAGGGTCATGACCAGCAGCGCGACACCCACTGCCGCGCACAGTCCCTTCATGCCGATGGCCGTGTCGCCGGGGTGCTGCAGCAGCCAGGCCAGCAGCGGCACCAGCCCGACGAGCACGGCGATACCGATGGCGAAGCGCCCCCAGAACCCTGCGCCGCTGCGCTGTGACAGCGGGGTGTCACGATCCGCCAGCGTGCGCCAGAACACGAGTGCCAGCACGATGGCCATCGCATTGCCCAGCGTCGCGAACCAGAAGATGGTGCTGTACAGCTCGTCCAGCTGGTAGTGGCCCGCCACCGTGAAACCGATGAAGAAGCCCACGTTCATGCCCGCGTAATTCCACAGGAAAGCGGCCTCGCGGCGGTCATCCTCCGGCGTGAAACGCTGCGTCAGCATCATGTTCAGGCAGGTCACGTTCAGGCCGCTGCCGGTCAAGAACAGCGCCAAGCCCCAGTACAGGCCGGCCAGGCTGCCGCCCGCGATGGCGCCGCAACCCAGCACTTGCAGCCCCATGCCGCCGACGAAGAGGTTGCGATTGCTCAGGTAGCGCCCGCCCAGATAGCCGCCGAACAGGTGCAGCCCGTAGTTGAAGGCGCCGAACAAGCCCATCATCAGCGCCGCGCTCTCGCTGCCGAAGCCCATGCGGCGGGTGGCGTAGAGCACCAGCGTGGACTGCAGCACCGCGAAACCCAGCGTCGCGAAGACCTGGATCATGAACAGCACGGCGGATCCCTCGGGAATGCGTGCCTGGAGTTGTCGGAGTCGGTTCATGGGGCGCAGATTGTCCGGTCTCCGTGTGCCGCCCCTCGGCCTGCGCATGGCGCCCATGTGAGCTACCGCCCTGGTCGAGGGCAGTGCCTGTCGTGCGCCCGGGCGGTGGCCGGCGCGGAAAATCGATGGCGAGTGCCGTAAAAAAATGCGCACGCTGCGGCACATCTGGTGTCGGGCTTGGTGTTTCTGGCGGGCAAAGTCGCGCCTCGCTCAAGGCCAGCGCCAGCTGGCCCGCGTCTTGCTCGGCCTGCAGCCGGGTCCCAGGCGCCCCTTCCCATCGCCCCACAAGGGCTTACTGAGATGAGGTTCAGATGTTCTTTCTATCCAACCTTCGCATTGCCAGGCGTCTCGCGCTGGCCTTCGGCATCTGTGTCGCGCTGCTGTGCGTGGTCAGCATGCTTTCGGCGACCTCGCTGTCGACGATCAACGAGTCCCTCAGGCTGATCACGGCCGACCGGTTCGTCAAGGTTCAACTGGTCGGCTACGTCAAGGACGAAGTCAACCTGCAGGCCCGCATCGCACGCAACCTGCTGATCTTCGACCACCCCCAGGACCGCGCGCGCGAACTGCAGCAGATGGAGGCGTCGCGGGCGAAGACCGGACCGATCCTCAAGCAGCTCGACGACATGATCGAAAAGTCAGGTGCTGGCTATCAGAAGCTCGGGGAGGTGGTCCGGACGCGAGATCTGTTCGCGACCGAACTGGAACAACTGCTCAAGCTGGTGCGTGACGAGCGGCCGGACGAGGCCCGCAGCCATTTGACGGAACGCATGCGGTTGGCCCAGTTGGACTACCTGAAGATGCTCGACCAACTGGCCGGCCATCAGGGAGAGTTGATGAAGCTGGCGGCCCGCGAGGCGGACGAGCTGGTCTCGGCCAGTCGCATGGAGGTGCTCGTGCTGACCGTGCTGGCGGTCATGGCGGCAGCCACCTTCGCCTGGTGGGTGGCCCGCTCGATCACGCGCCCGTTGCAGGCGTCGGTGCAGGTGGCCGAGGCCGTTGCCCAGGGCGACCTGGGATCGCGCATCAGTGCGACCACACGCGACGAGACTGGCCAGCTGATGAGCGCACTGGCGCGCATGAATGCGCAGCTCGTGGACATCGTCAGGCAGGTGCGTGACAGCTCGGAGTCCATCGCCACCGGCACCGGCGAGCTCGCCACAGGCAATGCGGACCTGAGCCAGCGTACCGAGGAGCAGGCCAGCAACCTGGAGGAGACGGCGGCGACGATGGAGCAGTTGACCGCGACCGTGAAGCAGAACGCAGAGACCGCGCGTGCCGCGACGGAAATGGCCGCGGGCGCGATGGACGTGGCCGCGCGAGGCGGCGAGGTGGTGGGCCGAGTGGTGCAGACCATGGACCGCATCAGCGAGGCGAGCCGTCGCATCGCCGACATCATCGGCGTCATCGACGGCATTGCCTTTCAGACCAACATCCTGGCGCTGAACGCGGCTGTCGAGGCGGCGCGGGCCGGCGAGCAGGGCCGCGGCTTCGCCGTCGTGGCCGGCGAAGTGCGGCTGCTGGCGCAGCGCAGCGCCGAGGCGGCCAAGGAGATCAAGACGCTGATCAATGCCAGCGTCGAGACGGTGGAATCCGGGGGGGCATTGGTGGCCAATGCCGGTCGCACCATGAACGACGTGGTGCAGCAGGTGCACCAGGTGCATACGCTGATCGGCGAGATCAGCGCCGCCAGCCTTGAGCAGAGCGCAGGCATTGACCAGGTGGGTGACGCCGTCATGCAACTTGACCAGGTCACACAGCAGAACGCCGCGCTGGTGGAGGAGGCCGCGTCCGCGGCCGACAGCCTCAAGCAGCAGGCTCAGCGGCTCAATGAGCTGGTCGCGACCTTCAAGCTGTGAAGTGGCCGGGCCGCACTGAGCGGTAGACCGTGCTGCGGTCGGGCCGGCTCAGCACCAGTTGCCACAGCTGGCCCTGACGCGAGCGGAAGAAGCCCGCGCAGCTCAGCAGGTAGTAGCGGAACATGCGGCGGAAGGCTTCGTCATAGTGGGCCGCGAGCTGCGGCCAGGCGGCCTCGAATCGATCGGCCCAGCACATCAGCGTGCGGTCGTAGTCGGGGCCGAAGTTGTGCCAGTCCTCGATGATGAAGCGGCCCTCCAGCGCACCGCTGAGCTCGGTGGGGGAGGGCAGCTTGCCGTTGGGAAAGATGTAGCGTTCGATCCAGGGATCGGTATGCGGCGCGCGGCGGTCCACGCCAATGGAGTGCAGCAGGAACAGGCCTTCGGGCGCCAGCAGGCGGCGCGCGGTGTCGAAGTAGGTGGCGTAGTTCTTCAACCCCACGTGCTCGAACATGCCCACCGACACGATCTTGTCGAAGCGGCCCCGCAGCGAACGGTAGTCCTGCAGCAGCAGCGTGACGGGCAGGCCGGCGCAACGCTGCTCCGCCAGCGCCAGCTGCTCCTTGCTGATCGTCACGCCGGTGACCGTCACACCGTGCTGCTCGGCCGCGTAACGCGCCAGGCCGCCCCAGCCGCAGCCGATGTCCAGCAGCGTCTCGCCAGGCCGAAGTTCCAGCTTGCGGCAGATCATCGCGAGCTTGTGCTCCTGGGCCTGATCCAGGTCTTGCGCATGCTCCCAATAGCCGCATGAATAGATCATGCGCGAGTCCAGCATGGCCTCGAAGACATCATTGCCGACGTCATAGTGGCGCTCGCCCACCTGATGGGCGCGGGCCACGCTCTGCAGGTTGAACATGCGCTGGCGCAGGCTTTCGAGCAGCAGCCCGAGTCGGGCCGCGGGCGGCGCCGTCCGGTCAAGGTCCGTGCGCAACAGGCGCTCGAACAGCATGTCCAGGCGCTCGCAATCCCAGTCGCCGTCGACGTAGGCCTCTCCGGCCCCTAGCGACCATTGCGTGAGCAGCCGCCGATAAAGGCGCGCGTGGTGCACGCGCATGTCCCAGGGCCGCCCGCCGTTGAACTTCACGTCGGCGCGTGCCAGCATCTGGCTCAGCACGGCCGGCGGTTCGAGTTTGAGGGCGGGCAGGGACAACATGCGCGGCGGCTCTCGAAGTTGCGGTCAAGTTTGCCTGTGCCTGCCCGTCCCTGTCGTCGCAAGTTGTCAATGTCCCCGATAGCGGCAGTGCATCAGCTGCCAGGCAGGCCCCAGCCAAACGGGTCATCTGGCGCGATCACCAGCGTTGCCTCGGCGCTGATGAAGGCGCGGCTGCGGATGGTCGGCACAATACTCGCTCCCTCTGTCTCGTACCAGCCCTCAAAGACGCTGCCGATGACGCTGGCCTGGCGCCAGACCTCGCCGGCCGCGAGCTTGCCTGCTGCGGCCAGGCAGGCCAGCTTGGCGCTGGTGCCGGTGCCGCACGGCGAGCGGTCGTACTGGCCGCCCGGACAGAGCACGAAGCTGCGCGAGTCGGCCAGCGCCGGATCAGCGTCGGCAAACAGCTCGATGTGGTCGATGAGGGCGCCGTCCGCGCCGCGATGGCCCTGTGCGTGCAGCGCCTGGCCCAGCATCGCGGCATAGTCGGTCAGCCCGGCGACATGGGCGGGCGAGATGGCCTGGCCATGGTCGGCGCAGAGAAAGAACCAGTTGCCGCCCCAGGCGATGTCGCCGCTCACGGTCTGGCCGGTCGGCAGGGCCACGTCGACGCCGGCAGCCAGGCGGTAGGCCGGCACGTTGCGCACGCTGACCCGACCGTCCGCATGCAGCGTGGCGCACACCTGGCCCACCGGCGTCTCGATGACATGCTCGCCCGCGGCAATGCGGCCCAGGTGTGACAGTGTTTCGATCAGCCCGATCGTGCCGTGGCCGCACATGCCCAGGTAGCCGGTGTTGTTGAAGAAGATGACGCCGGCGGTGTGCGCCGGGTCCTGCGGCTCGCAGAGGAGGGCACCAACGAGAACTTCGCTGCCGCGCGGCTCCAGCAGCGTCGCGCGGCGGTAGGCGTCGTGGTCGCGGGCGAGCCGCCCGCGACGCTCGGCCATCGTGCCGTGACCGAGATCGGGGAAGCCGCCGATGACGACGCGCGTGGGCTCGCCGCCCGTATGGGAGTCGATGATCTGGATGCGCTTCATGCGACGGAGCGGCAGTGCTCGGGCCGTGTGGCCAGCGCGGTCTTCACCAGCGCTTCGACGCGCTCGCGCTCGGCGCCGATCAGTGGCAGCCGAGGGCGACGCATGTGCTCGCTGCCTACCCCCACGAGTGCGTCGATGAGCTTGAGGTTCTGCACCAGCTTGGTCGAAACGTCCAGGTGCAGTAGCGGCGTCATCCAGCGGTAGATGGTGCGTGCCTCGTCCCAGCGGCCGGCTTGCATGAGGTCGAAGAGGGCGACGGTCTCGCGCGGGAAGGCGCAGCCCACGCCCGCCAGCAGCCCGTCGCAGCCCAGCGCCAGACCCTCGAAGGCGAGGTCGTCCACGCCCATGAAGAGCCGGTAGCGATCGCCCAGCAGGTTGCGCAGGTCGGTGATGCGGGTGACATCGCCGCTGCTCTCCTTGATGGCGGCGACGTGCTCGCAGTCGGCCAGTTCGGCGAAGTGCTCAGGCTTCAGGTCCACGCGGTAGGCCACCGGGTTGTTGTAAACCATCAGCGGACGCTGGGCGGCCTTTGCAAAGGCGCGCACGTTGGCCATGGCCTCGCGCGCATCGGCCACGTAGATGACCGACGGCATCACCATGTAGCCAGCGACGCCCAGCGCATTGGCGCCCTCGATGAAGCGCAGCGCCTCGCGCGTACTCGTCTCCGACACCGTGGCTAGCACGGGCACGCGGCCTCCCGAGGCATCCAGCGCGCAGCGCGCGACCGCGAGCTTCTCGTCCAGCGCCAGCGTGCTGGCCTCGCCCAGTGAGCCGCAGCAGACGACGCCGTGGATGCCGTTGCGGATCTGGAAGTCGATGTGGCGTGCGGTGCCCTCGAAGTCGAGGCTCTCGTCCGCATGGAACTTGGTCGTGACGGCGGGGTAGACGCCGCGCCAGGGTACGGTCTGCATCACTGGGCTCCTCATTGAAGGCCCCATGTTCGCTCAATCGGAAGATTGCGGAAGGTGGCGGAAGGAGGCGGAAGTTGGCCCGCTCGGCGTCTGCTGACCCAGCAACAGGGCCCTCCGGGCCTGTCGGAGCCGCGGTCGGCTCGGACGGGTCATGTGGACAGCGTGACCGGAGCCCGGACGACGACGGTACCTCGGTCGTCGCGGCGAGCCGCCCGCGCTCCCGGTCGGACTGTCATCCGCGTCGCTCCCCGTGACGCGGCGGCAACACACCGTTGCCGATGCCAGGCCGTGTTGGCGGGGTCAGTCTGTGCCATTCTGTCGGCATGGCGCAAGACCCCTCCTGCATTTGCGCCGCGGCCAGCGACGGAGTGTGGGCATGGGAACCGAGACGAATCTGAGCGAAAAGGTGCTGGCCCTGGTGGTTCAGCCACCCGAGTCCGGCTGCACGCCCAGTCCCCGGCCGCGCGATGCTGCGGAGCGCGTCATCGACGGCGCGGCGAGCAAGGCAGCGCTGGCCGCCGGTACGCTGGCCCTACCGCCAGGCCCGCTGGGCTGGGCCACCATCGCGCCCGAGATGCTGGCCGTCTGGCACATCCAGCGCCAGTTGGTCGCCGACATCGCGGCTCTCTATGGCCGCAGCGCCGAACTCGGCCCGGCGCAGATGCTGTGGTGCCTGTTCCGCCACACCGCCGCGCAGGCGCTGCGCGACCTGGGGGTACGCGTGGGGGAGCGTGTCATCGTGCGCCCGGCTGCCCAGGTGCTGCTGCAGCGCGCGGCGGAGGCGATCGGCCTTCACATCGGTCAGAAGGCCGCGAGCCGGACGCTGTCGCGCTGGGTGCCGCTGGTGGGCGCGGCAGGCGTCGGCGCCTATGCCTGGTGGGATACCCGTCAGGTCGGCCGCGCGGCACTGCAGCTGTTCGAGCAAGAGCAGGTGATCGACAACCCTGTGTAACTTGTGCAACGGGGCCTGGATACTCGGGCGATGCAATTGCCGCCCATCCTCGACATTGAAGCCTCGGGCCTGGGCCGCGGCAGCTATCCCATCGAGGTCGGCTTCGTCGCGGCGGATGGCGGGCTGTTCTGTGGCCTGGTTCTTCCCGAACCTGACTGGCAACACTGGGACCCCGCTGCCGAGGCCTTGCACGGCATCAGCCGGGAGCTGCTCCTGCGCCATGGCCGGCCCGCCGCGTGGATAGCCGAGCAGCTCAATGAACGCCTGGCCGGCCAGACCGTCTACTGCGATGGCTGGGGACAGGACTATCCCTGGCTGGCCCGCCTCTTCGATGCCGCGGGCCGGCGACAGGGCTTCAAGCTGGACGACTTGCGGCGGTTGCTCAGCGAGGCCGAGGCCCAGCGCTGGCGCGGCGTCACGGACGCCGTGCGCCGGCGCGAGCAGCTCACGCGTCACCGAGCGAGCAGCGATGCGCGTGTGCTTCAGCTGGCGCTGGGCGAAATCAAGAACGGCGTGGCGGCCTAGGGCTGGAACAGCCCGGCCTGTTGCTCGCGCAGCAGCTTCTTCTGCACCTTGCCCATCGCATTGCGCGGCAGCTCGGCCGCGACGATGACGCGCTTGGGCACCTTGAATCCGGCGATGCGGGACTTGAGAGTCTTGATCAGGGCCTCGGGGTCGGGCTGGTTGCCGCCGCGCGGCGTGACAACGGCCACGACGGCCTCTCCGAAGTCAGGGTGGGGCACGCCAATGACGGCTGATTCGCCGACGCCGGGCAGCTCATTGAGCAGGCCTTCGATCTCGGCCGGGTAGACGTTGAAGCCGCCGCTGATGATGAGGTCCTTGCTGCGGCCGATCAGCGTCAGGTAGCCGTCCGCCGCCACGCGACCAACGTCGCCGGTCTTGAACCAGCCATCGGCCGTGAACTCCTCGGCCGTCTTCTCCGGCATCTGCCAGTAGCCGCTGAAGACGTTGGGTCCGCGCACTTGCACGTGGCCGATCTCATCCGCCGCGCAGGGGGCGCCGTCGTCGTGGACGACGCGCAGCCCCACGCCGGGCAGGGCCGGGCCGACGGTGCCGCCGACGCGCTCGCCATCCTCAGGCCTGCAGGGGTTGGAGGTCAGCATCAGCGTCTCGCTCATGCCGTAGCGCTCCAGGATCAGATGGCCGGTACGGGCCTGCCACTCGCGCCAGGTCTCGATGAGCAGCGGTGCCGAGCCGCTGATGAAGAGGCGCATGTGGCGCGTGTCGAGACGCGGCTCCTGCAGCAGGCGCACGTAGAGCGTGGGCACCCCCATGAAGACGGTGGCCTCGGGCAGGCGGGCGGCCACGGCCGACGCGTCGAAGCGGTTGAACCACAGCATGCGACTGCCGTTCAGCAGCGCGCCATGCGAGGCGACGAAGAGGCCATGCACGTGGAAGATCGGCAAGGCGTGCAGCAGCACGTCGTCGGACCGCCAGTCCCAGAAGTCCTTCAGCGTCTGCGCGTTGGAGAGCAGGTTGCCATGGCTGAGCATGGCGCCCTTGCTGCGCCCGGTGGTGCCGCTGGTGTAGAGGATGGCGGCGAGGTCGCCCGCCCGGCGCTCAACCGGCTCGTGCTGGTCGCTCATCTGAACGGCGCGGTCCAGCAGCGTGCCGCTGCGGTCGTCGTTGAGCGTGAAGACCCAGCGCACGCCGTGCTGGAAGGCCAGCTTGCTGATCCAGCCGAAGTTGCGGCCTGCGCAGACGACGACGCCGGGCGCCGCGTCGGTGATGAAGTGCTCCAGCTCGCCGGCCTGGTAGGCCGGGTTCAGTGGCAGGTAGACGTAGCCGGCACGCAGCACGGCGAGGTACAGCAGCAGCCCCTCGACGCTCTTGTCCGTGTGAACGGCGACGCGGCTGCCCGCGGGCAGGTCGAGCCGACCCAGCCAGTTGGCCAGCATGGCGCTGCCGCGCTCCAGGTCGCGCCAGCTGTAGAGCGCGCCATCGGCGTCGATGGCGGTCGAGTCCAGGTCGGCCGGGAAGCCGGCACGCAGGGCGGAGTACAGGTTCATGCGGTCAATCCAGCTTGGCGCCCGAGCGCTTCACCACTTCCGCCCAGCGCTTGATCTCCGCGCTGACGAACTGACCGAAGGCATCGCCGTAGAGGTTGGGGGTCTCGGCGCCCAGGCCGTGCCAGATGTTGCGGATTTCGTCGCTGGCGTAGGCCTTGCGCAGCTCGGCCTGCATCGCTGCCACGGCCTCCCTGGGTGTGCCCTTGGGCGCCCACAGGCCGTACCAGGTCGACACCTCGTAGCCGGGCACGCCCGCTTCGGCAGTGGTCGGCACATCGGGGAAGCCAATGGCGCGCTTGGGCGCCGCCACGGCCAGCGCCTTGATGCGCCCGCCCTTGATGTGGGCTGCCGAGGAACCCAGCCCATCGAACATCAGGTCCACCTGACCTGCGATCAGGTCCTGCAGTGCCGGGCCGGCACCGCGATAGGGGATGTGGGTGATGAAGGTCTGGGTCTGCAGCTTGAACAGCTCGCCGGCCAGGTGATGGGACGTCCCGTTGCCGGCCGACGCGTAGTTCAGCCGACCCGGCTTGGCGCGCACCGTGGCCAGCAGGCCCTTGAGGTCGCCCACCGGCACCTGACCCGGGTGCACGACGATGACCTGAGGCACGCTGGCCAGCAGCGCGACGGGGATGAAGTCGTCCTCCAGCCGGTAGTCCAGCCTGGGGTACATGGACGGTGCGATGGCATGGTGCACGGCGCCCATGAAGAAGTTCGTGCCGTCAGCGGGCAGCTTGGCCGCGAGGCCTGCGCCCACGGTGCCGCCAGCGCCACCCTTGTTGTCGATGATGAGCTGGCGGCCCATCTGCCGGGTCAGCACTGCGGTCAGCGGCCGGGCGAAGGCGTCTGTGCCGCCGCCGGCGGGGAAGGGCACGATCCAGGTGAAGGGCTTGGTGCCCTGGGCCTGGGCCAGCCAAGGGCTGAGCAGGGCGGGCAGCAGCGTGCGTCGCTTCATCGGCTTGTCTCCGTCATTGTTGTGCGGCGATTATGGGCAGCGACTCAGGGCTGCAGCAAAGCCGTGATGCGGCCCAGCAGCTCCTGCCGGGAGAAGGGCTTGCTGAGGCTGTCGCAGCGCGCCTCGCTCAGAAACTGCCGGGCGATGGGTGACAGCGTGTCTCCGGTGACGAAAAGCATGCGCCGCGCAAGCGCCGGATGCCGGTTCTTGACCTCGCGCCAGAGCTGGGCCCCGTCGATGTCGGGCATGTGCAGGTCGCTGACGATGGCGTCGAAGCGAGCCTCGGCCAGCATGGCCAGCGCCACCGCGCCGGACTCGGCCGTCATGACCTCGTATCCGGCCCCGCCCAGCATCTCGCCTATGAGCTCGGCGATCTCCGCCTCGTCGTCGACGACCAGCAGGCGGGCGCTGCATTCGTCGCTCGCTGCCAGCGGCACCGGCTCGGTCTCGCCGCCCTCCGGCTCGCCGCTCACAGGCAACTGCAGGCAGAAGCTGGCTCCGCCATCGCCCCCCACCTCGTCCTGCACCGTCAGCTCACCGCCGTGCTCGCGCGCGATGGATCGCGACACGGCCAGCCCCAGGCCGGTGCCTACGCCCTCGCTCTTGGTCGTGAAGAAGGGCTCGAAGATGCGCTCGCGAAGTTCAGCCGCGATGCCCGGCCCGTTGTCACGCACGCGCAGCCAGACGCGCGGCGCGCGGCGGCGGTCGCCGTCGGTCATGGGCGCGACGCCGGTGGAGACGGTCATGCGGCGGCCGTGGTCACGCGCGCTCAGCGCCTGCTGGGCATTGACAATGAGGTTGAGCACGATCTGGCCGATCTGGTCGGCATCGGCCTTGACCGGCGGCAGGCCGGGCAGCAAGTCCAGTGTCACCGCGATGCCGTGGCTGCGCAGCACATAGCCCAGCATGTCCACGGCGGCCGCGGCGAGATCGTTCATCGCCACCTCGCTGCGGTTGGCTGGCCGGCTGCGCGCCATGTTCAAGAAGGTGCGCACGATGCGGCCGCAGCGCTCGGCGGCATCGAAGATGCGCTGGGCGTCGGCGGCACGCGGGTCGTCGCTCATCTTCTCGGCCAGCAGGGCCGCGCGGCCCATGACGATGGACAGCGGGTTGTTCAGTTCGTGGGCCACGCCTGCGAGCAGACTGCCCATGGCCGTCAGCTTCTCGCTCTGGCGCAGTGCCTCGCGCTGGCGCTCGATTTCGCTCTGCGCGGCCTGGCGTTCGGAGAGATCGAAGAGGGAGGCCGTGTAGAAGGTCTGGTCGGCGACGGCAGTGCGCCACAGCAGCATCTCGACGGGGAACTCCGTGCCGTCCGCGCGCAGGGCCGGCATCTCGACGCGTCGGCCCATGACGCGCTGCTCGCCGCCGGCTGTCACGCGGGCCATGCCCGCCTCGTGGGCAGCGCGCAGCCGCGGCGGGATCATGACCTCGGCCACCGAGCGGCCCAGGGCCTGCTCGCGCGCGATGCCGAACATCGCGGCCGCGGCCGGGTTGAACTCGACCACATGACCGGTCTCGTCGGTGGAGACCAGGGCGGCCATGGCGTTGTCGAAGATGGAGGACTTCAAGGCCTCGCTGGCTTGCAGCTCGGCAACCTTGGCCGACAGCGCGGCATCACGCTGCTTGAGCTCGGTGAGGTCCAGGCTCATGACGACCGTGGACTGGGGCGTCCCGCCCCGCACGTCCACCGGCACCAGGTGCTCGCGCATGTAGCGCCGGCCGGCGCCCGCGAGTTCGGTCCAGCCTTCCCACGCCACCGTCTGGCCGCTGGCCAGGCGCTCACGCACGGCGTTGTAGCCGGCGTAGGCGGACGGGCCGATGATGCGAGCGATGGGCTGCCCCAGCACCTGCTTGGGGTGCAGGCCGGTGAAGGCGAAGAACTCCTGGTTGGCCCAGGCGAAGCGCTCCTCGGCATCGATGACGACGACGCGCGCCGGCACGGCCTCAAGCAGCTGTGACAGCAGCGGCAGCGTAGCTTGCAGCACGCTGCCCAGATCGCCCACGCCGGCGCTGGGCGCGGGATGGAGATGGAAGGTCTCGGTCATTCGGCTCGCTCCCCTGAGGCGCGGCCGATGATAGTGACGCTCAGGCAGCGATGGGCTGTTCGTTCGCCATGGCGCCCTGCTGCATCGTGCGGGCGACATGGCCGTACATCGTCGTCCAGGCCTCGCGCACCTCGGCCGTGAAGCCATCGCCCAGGCCGGCGGCCAGGGTATCCAGCAGGGCCGCGCCGACGCTGGCGTAGTGTGCCTCGGCGACGCCGTAGCCGGCGTGCCGCTGGCCGAGCTTGAGCAGCACCGGGGTCAGCGACTGCGGGCGATCCAGCAGCTCGATGGCGGCGTCCAGCATCTGCATCAGTCGGGTGCCCTGTTCACGCATGTCGTTGCCGCGGAACAGGGCTCGCAGAGCCGGGTCGCGGGCGAAGAGCTGGGCGTAGAAGGCCTCGGCCACGGTAGCGGCCAGGGGCTTGAGCGGCTCGAAGCTGCTGCGAATGAGGTGGATCTGTTGTGGGGTCATGGCGTCACGCTTCGGAGTTGATGCGGAGTTGAGGATGTCGAGGACGTTGGGACGCGGCGTCAACGGAGGTAGGCGTCGGCGACCGGGGCGAACACGCACAGCAGCGGCAGGGCTGCGACGAGGCGTTCCAGCGGGTGCCAGCCGGATGCGGGCGGGGCGGGCTGTTCTTCGAGGTCTTCGGCGAAGGCCTCGCTGCGGAAGATGAACGCCGGGGTGTCCTGCCAGGCGTTGGTGGGGGTGTCGTTGCGGAAGTTCACGGCGGTCTCCGGTGGCAATGCCGCCACTGTCGGCCGCTGCGGTTTCAGTGCTGCTTCACGGTGCGGCGGGTGTGTTGCGTTTGTTTCAGCGCCACATCGCAAGGCCCGCGGCCTGCCTATCATTCGTCGCTATGCCGGACACCACCGCACCGCCCACCGTGCTGCTCGTCGACGATGAGCCGGAATTGCGCGCGTTGCTGGCCGAATATTTCGTCCGCAACGGCTTCACGGTCATGCAGGCCGAGAACGCGGCCTCGGCGCGCGCCCAGGTGGCTGAGCGCGTGCCCGACGTGGCCGTGCTCGACATCAACATGCCGGGTGAGAACGGGCTGTCGCTGGCCCGCGCTCTGCGCGAGAGCCATCCGCGCCTGGCGGTGCTGATGCTGACGACGGCGGGCGAGGCCATCGACCGCATCGTCGGCCTGGAGGTCGGGGCTGACGACTACGTCGCCAAGCCCTTCGAGTTGCGCGAGCTGCTGGCTCGCGTGCGCGCCGTGCTGCGCCGGCTGCAGGTCACGGCGGCACCGGCCGCATCTGGGGACCCGGAGCGCATCGCGTTCGGCCTTTGCGAGCTCGACATGGCGCGGCGCCAGCTCTTCGGCGCGGATGGCGCGGAGATCGACATCACGGCGGCCGAGTTCGATCTGCTGGCCTTGTTCGCTCGCCACCCCAACCGGCCGCTGAACCGCGACCAGATCATGGAGCAGGCCCACAACCGCGGCTGGGACGTCTTCGACCGCAGCATCGACCTGCGTGTCATGCGTCTGCGCCGCAAGGTGGAGCGCAACCCGGACAAGCCGGAAGTGATCAAGACCGTGCGGAACGTGGGTTACGTCTACGTGCCGGCTGTTTGAGCTGATCGGACGCTTGCTTGGCCCTCGGGAGACCGGCTGGCCTTGCCAGTGGTCAGCCGACGCGAGGCCGGGCGGGGGATGTCAGTGTTCCGGCAGCTTCAACCAGCGCTGCAGCCGCGTGCGCAGTGCGACGAAGTCCAGCGGCTTGGTCAGGTGCTCGTCCATGCCGGCTTCCAGGCTGGCGGCCACGTCGGCATCCAGCGCGTGCGCGGTCAGCGCAAGGATGGGGAAGGGCGGCAGGCGGCCCTCCCGTTGCTGGAGGCGGATCCGGCGGGCGCATTCCAGGCCGTCCATGCCGGGCATCTGGATGTCCATCAGCACCAGGTCGGGTGCGGTCTCGGCGCAGGCTGCGAGGGCCTCGATGCCGTTTCTGGCCAGGCGGGCCTGCACCCCCATCAGCGCAAGGAACTCCAGCGCGACGACCTGGTTGATGTGGTTGTCTTCGACAAGCAGGACCTGGGCTTGGCGCTGACCCCGGGAGACCCCACTCTCGTCGGGTTCAGGCGTGTCGACGCCTGCCCCATGGGCGGCGGCGTTCAGCCAGAACGGCACCAGCACCGGTGCTGGCTGGGGCAACCACGACTTGTCCATCCCGTGTCCTCGGTCAGTTTGTTTTTTTATTCAGGTCCCGCGTGGACCGTGAGCCATTGTTGCCGCAGCCGTCTCCTCGCGCAACCGCAGGGCCCCACAAATCCGTGGAGGCATGGCCGTTCGGCCGGCCCGAATCGACCGTCCATCATAGGTCGCGAGTGCTGACAGTTTTCGTCAACCTGTCTCCCTACACTGCTCGCCTTCGTCGTTTTGACCCCCACCCAGCAATGTCTGACGGTCTGATCCGCATCCGAGGCGCTCGGCAGCACAACCTCAAGAATCTCGACCTGGATCTGCGGACCGCGGAGCTGACCGTTGTCACAGGCCCGAGCGGCTCCGGCAAGTCCAGCCTGGTGTTCGACACCCTCTATGCCGAGGGCCAGCGACGCTATGTGGAGACCTTTTCCGCCTATGCGCGCCAGTTTCTGGATCGCATGGACCGCCCCGCCGTCGACAAGGTGGACGGCGTGCCACCCGCCATCGCCATCGACCAGACCAATCCGGTGCGCACCAGCCGCTCCACGGTCGGCACGATGACGGAGCTGAACGATCATTTGAAGCTGCTTTATGCGCGCGCGGCCGAGCTCTTTGATCGAAAGACGGCGCTGCCGGTCAGGCATGACACGGCGCAGAGCATTTATGCGGAGCTGATGGCGCGCGCGGCGCCGCAGAACCCGCGCATGGTGCTGAGCTTTCCGGTCGAGCTGCCGGCCAACACGACGGCCGAGCAGGTCCAGCAGTGGTTGTCCGCGAGTGGCTTCACGCGCGTGCAGGGCGAGCGCGACGTGGAAGGTAAGAAAGTGTTGGACGTGGTGGCCGACCGCTTCCGCATCCTGGGCGCCGACAAGCAGCGCGCGATGGAGGCCATCGAGCTCAGCCTGAAGCGAGGCGGCGGCAGGGTGAATGTTCACGTGGGTGACGACGGCGCCACGCTCTGGCGGTTCTCCACGGGTCTTCATTGCCCCGAAAGCGACATCCGTTATGCCGACCCGCAGCCGGCATTGTTTTCCTTCAACTCGGCCTTCGGCGCTTGCGACACCTGCCGCGGTTTTGGCCGCGTCATCGGTGTGGACCTCGGCCTGGTCATCCCCGACGAGCGCAAGACGCTGCGCAATGGTGCCATCAAGCCCATGCAAACGCCGGCCTGGAAGGACTGCCAGGACGACCTGCTGAAGTACGCCGGCGAGGCCGGCATCCCGCGCGACACCCCGTGGAAGGAGCTGAGTCCGGCCCACCGCGAGTGGGTCATCAACGGCACGCCCAACTGGAACGGCAACTGGAACAAGCAGTGGTACGGGGTCAAGCGCTTCTTCGACTACCTCGAGAGCAAGGCCTACAAGATGCACATCCGCGTGCTCTTGTCCAAGTACCGCAGCTATACCGAATGCCCGGCTTGTCGCGGAGCACGCCTCAAGACCGAGGCGCTGCTGTGGCGTGTCGGCAGCAAGGTGCTGGCCGATGCGGCACTTCCCGTTGCGCAGCGCTTCCTGCCGGTGGGCGTGGACTGGAGCCGCGAGCAGCTCGAGGCGCTGCCAGGCCTGTCCCTGCATGACCTGATGCAACTGCCCATCCAGCGCCTGCGCGACTTCGTCGACGGCCTGCAACTGCCCAGCACCATGCTGGACGAGGCGCTGAAGCTGCTGCTGGATGAGATCCGCCACCGCAGCCGCTACCTCTGCGATGTGGGTCTGGGCTATCTGACACTGGATCGCCAGAGCCGCACGCTGTCAGGCGGCGAGGTGCAGCGGATCAACCTGACGACGGCGCTGGGCACCTCCCTGGTCAATACGCTGTTTGTCCTGGACGAGCCCAGCATCGGCCTGCACCCCCGTGACATGGGGCGCATCAACCAGGCCATGCTGCGCCTGCGCGATGCGGGCAACACGCTGGTCGTCGTCGAGCACGACCCGGCCGTCATGCTGGCTGCGGACCGGTTGATCGACATGGGGCCCGGTCCCGGCGAGCGCGGCGGCCAGATCGTCTTCGATGGCACCCCCGAACAGATCCGCGCGGCCGACACGCTCACCGGCGCCTACCTCGGCGCGCGCAAGCATGTGGGCATGGGCTTGAAACGCCTCGTCGAGGAGAACACGCCTCGGCTCATCCTCGAAGGGGTGCGCGAGCACAACCTGAAGGACGTCCACGTCGAGTTCCCGCTGCAGCGCCTCGTCGTCGTGACCGGTGTGAGCGGCTCGGGCAAGAGCACGCTGATGCAGGACGTGCTCTATCCGGCCCTGGCGCGCCAGTTCGGCAAGGCCACCGAGGCGCCCGGCGCCCACGAGCGCCTGCTGGGCGCGGATCACCTGGCCGATGCGGTCTTCGTCGATCAGTCGCCCATCGGCAAGACGGCGCGCTCGAATCCTGCCAGCTATGTCGGCGCCTTCGACGAGATCCGCAAGCTGTTCGCCGACGCGCCGCTGGCCGTCGAGCGCAGCTACAGCGCCGGCATGTTCAGCTTCAATGCCGGCGATGGCCGCTGCCCGACCTGCGGTGGGTCAGGCTTCGAGCATGTGGAGATGCAGTTTCTCAGCGACGTCTACCTGCGCTGCCCGGACTGCGACGGCAAGCGCTTCCGCGCCGAGATGCTGGACGTCAAGCTCAGCCTGAAGGACCGCGACCTGAGCGTGTCCGATGTGCTGGAGTTGACGGTCGCCGAGGCCGTGAACCTGTTCGGCGACTACCGCGCCGTGGTGACCAAGCTGCAGCCCATTGTTGACGTGGGCCTGGAGTACGTGCGTCTGGGCCAGCCGGTGCCGACGCTGTCCGGCGGCGAGGCCCAACGTCTCAAGCTCGCCGGCTTCCTGGCAGAGGCGGCATCGAATCCGCGCTTTGGCGTCGCCAAGAAGGGCACGCTGTTTCTGTTCGACGAGCCGACCACGGGCCTGCACTTCGACGACATCGCCAAGCTGATGCGCGCGATGCGCAAACTGCTGAGCGCCGGCCATTCGCTCATCCTCATCGAGCACAACCTTGACGTGATCCGGGCCGCCGACTGGCTCATCGACCTCGGCCCCGAGGGCGGCGAGGGCGGCGGCGAGCTGATCTGCGTGGGTGCGCCGGAGGCCGTGGCCCAGCATCCGACCTCGCACACGGCCGCGGCCTTGCGCGACTACGCGCTGCATATGGACCGTCCGGCCGTGGTCGTGGAAGAGGGCCGGCCGCTGCAGTCCGTCGTGCGCGCGCGCCGCGCCGCCGACGAGGCCATCAAGATCGTCAACGCCCGCGAGCACAACCTCAAGGGCATGAGCGTGAACATCCCGCGGGGTAAGTTCAATGTCGTCACCGGTGTGTCGGGCTCGGGCAAGTCCACGCTCGCCTTCGACATCCTGTTCAACGAAGGCCAGCGCCGCTATCTCGAGTCGTTGAACGCCTATGCCCGGTCCATCGTGCAGCCGGCAGGCCGGCCCGAAGTGGACGCCGTCTGGGGCATCCCGCCGACGGTGGCCATCGAGCAGCGCCTGTCGCGCGGCGGCCGCAAGAGCACGGTGGCGACGACGACCGAGGTCTGGCACTTCCTGCGCCTGCTCTACGTGAAGCTCGGCGTGCAGCACTGTGTCAACGACGGTGCGCCTGTGCGGCCGCAGAGCGTCGAGAGCATCGCGGCCCAGCTGATGCGCGACTACCGCGGCCAGCATGTCGGCCTGCTGGCGCCGCTGGTCGTC
>NZ_DASWYS010000264.1:0-7495 GCF_036404855.1 Roseateles sp. | reverse complement strand
GCGGGGGCAGTGGCAACGCAGCCATGCCGGGCGCCGGACCCGCCGGCGGCATGCGCTCGGCGGGCTCGCGCAGCGTGTAGACCACGCCGGCGGCACCGGCCAGTGCGGCGAGCAGAAGCAGGGGCCAGGAGACGCGACGCACCGGATTCAGTCCGCGAAGTTGAATCTCACCACCGCCGCGGCCAGGGCGAACAGATAGCCGTAGGCGAAGCGGTCGATGCGCAGCACCGGGTCGCCGCGGCGGGCACGCCAGCGGCCCAGCCACGCCATCGCCAGTCCGGCCAGCACGGGCGTGAACACCAGGTTCAGCAGCCGTGGCCAGCCGTCGCGCGTGAGGTGACCGGGAAAGACCCCCAGGCTCAGCGCACCCAGGCCGGCACCCAGCAGCGCATAGCCCAGCACGGCAAGCCAGACGTTGGGCCGCTTGCGGAACGGTTCGGCGACCGAGTGCAGGCCCAGCTCCACCAACACTTCGCCGAGGATCTGGAACAGCAGCTCGGCCAGCAGTTCGAAAAGGATTTCCAGCACGGACCCCGCGGCGGTAATGCGACGGCGCGCAGCCTAGCGCAGTGGCAGCGGCAGCGGGCATCGGCGCGGAGCACCGCCGTGGTGAGTTTTCACGGGCGCTGGTGCGCCCGAACGTCGCCCGCGGGGTCAGGAGCCGTGTGTCGAAAGGAACTGCGTGTCACCGCTGCGGATGGCCCAGTCCAGGAGGTCCTGCCGGTGGCTCAGCGCCAGCGCGGCGTCGCTGCCGGACGGGCTGGCGGCCAGGCTGCGGGCCTCGTGCTCCTGAAGGGCCCTGGCATCCTGCAGCGCGTTGGCCTGCGCCTGCGTCAGCCGCCCTTGGCGCAACTCGATGTCGATGTGCTGGCCTTGGGCCAGCGAGCGCGCCACGGCGGGCGGGGTGGCCCGGGCATGCGACGTCGTGGCGGCCTGTGCGGAGCCGGCGGTGGCTGCCAGGGCGAGGAGGAAGGCGGGGGAGAAACGACGCGTGTTCATCAGGGACTCCTTGAGGCGCGTGAAGCCCGGCGACGCCGCCGCCGGGCGGAGGACGGGCCGGCCGCGCCGGCCCGGGAAGTCAGCCCAGCCGCACGGGCACGAAGATCTGCTGCCCGTCGCGCGACACCAGCAGGGCGACCTGCTTGGGCTTGTCCTTCATCGCGTCGCGCACCTGGTCGATGTCCTGCACCGGCTTGCCGTTCAGTGCCAGCAGCACGTCGCCGGGCTGCACGCCAGCCAGTTGTGCCGGGCCGGTCACGCGTTCGATGAGCAGGCCATGGTCCAGCCCGGAGCCGCGCAGCTCCTGGCGTTCCAGCGGCCGCAGCGCCAGGCCCAGCGAGCCGCGTTCGGGCGCGGCGCTGGCTTCCTGTACCTCCTTGTCGGCGCGGCCGAGGGCCACGGTCTCGCTGAGGCGGCTCTTGTCGCGCCACAGCTCCAGCTTGAGCTTGTCGCCAGGGCGGGCCAGGCCGACGCGGCTGGACACGTCGCCCGCCACGCGCACGGCCTCGCCGTCGACGGCGGTGATGACGTCACCCGCCTTCAGCCCCGCCTTGGCGGCGGCGCTGCCAGGCATGACGCTGGACACCAGGGCGCCGTCCGGCGCCCCCAGGCCGAAGGACGCGGCCAGCGGCGCGGACAGGTCCTGCAACGTGACGCCCAGACGCGCATGCTCGACCTTGCCGTGGGCGACGATCTGGTCCTTGACCTTCAGCGCCACGTCCACCGGGATGGCGAAGGCCAGGCCCTGGAAGCCGCCGCTTTGCGAGTAGATCTGCGCGTTGACACCGACGACCCGGCCCGACGCGTCGAACAGCGGGCCGCCGGAGTTGCCGGGGTTCACGGCCGCGTCGGTCTGGATGAAGGGCACGACGCTGTCGCCCGGCAATGAACGGCTCTTGGCGCTGACGATGCCCTGGGTGGCCGTCTGCTCGAAGCCGTAGGGGGCGCCGATGGCGAGCACGTAGTCGCCCACCTGCACTTGCTTCGGATCCCCCAGCTGCACGGCGGGAAGGCCCTTGGCGTCGAGCTTCAGCACGGCAATGTCGGTGGCCGGGTCGCTGCCCAGCACCTGGGCCGAGAACTCGCGGCGGTCGCTGAGCTTGACGGTGACCTGCTTGGCGTCGCGCACGACGTGGGCATTGGTCAGCACCAGGCCGTCGCTGCTGATGATGAAACCCGAGCCCTGGCCGCGGAACGGCTGGGCGCCGCGCGGCTGCATGCGCAGGCCCGGCACGCCGCGGAAGAAGCGGAAGAAGGGATCATCCTCCAGACCGGGGCCCTGCATCTCGGCGCCGTCCTCGGCGCTGACCTTGTGCAGGCCAGCCACGGTGATGCCGACGACCGCCGGACCCTGGGTCTGCACGATGGCGCGGTAGTTGGGCAGCTGGGCCGGGGGCAGCGCGGCGGCAGGCGCGGCCATGACGGCTGCCGCCGCCGCGGCGATGGGCGTCGGGCTGGCGGGGACGTCGCCGCTCGCGGGCACGGCACTCGGGGCCTTGTTCTGCAACCAGGTCGGCAGCGTCCAGCCCGAGGCGGCCGTGGTGATCGTCACGCCGGCGGCGAGCAGCGCGGCGGCGGAAGCGGTCAATGCGGTCTTGGCGGTGCGGGTCATCGTTCACTCCTCATGCGGGCTGCGGTGCAGCCGTTGCCGATGACTCTAGGGAGCCAGCATGAGGGGCCGATGAGGCCAAGGTGAGGCGAAAGTTAGGGCGTGGGGGCCAGCGGCGTGAACAGCGGGCTGGCCATGCGCACCGGGGTGACGTCCAGGCGCACCTTCAGCACCGTGTAGTCGTCGCTGCCCAGCGCACCGCTGAGCCAGCCGACCGTGCCGGCGCCCCGGTAGAGGCGGAACTCGAAGCCCAGCTCGGGGGACAGGTCGCCGGGCCGCGGCTTGGCCCGGTAGGCCAGGCCGCGCACCTCGGCCGTGGGGCCCTCGAGCAACTGGGCCATGGCGTTGACGATGCTGCCGTCGCCGAGGATGTCGAGGAAGTAGTTGTCGAAGCGCCGGACGGGCTTGAAGTCGCCCGCGGCCGGGTCGATGCGGGGCTCGCGCAGCTTGTGCGCGGCGGGCGTCGTGACGCCGGTCTTGAGGTCGTGGCGGTCGCCGCGGTCCAAGTAGCTGAGCAGCGCGCCGCGCAGGTTGAAGGCCGGCAACTTGGCGTCGGTGCCGGCCTCGGACAGGTCCACCAGCAGGGCGCCGCGCGCGCCGACGATCTCGATGTCGCTGCCCTTGACGATGGCTGCCGTGTTCTCCTCCACGCCCAGGCCCAGCGTGTAGCCGAAGGCGCGCATGGCCGGCAGCATGCGGCCGATGCGGCCGCGCTTGAGGAAGTGCTGGTCCACGAACAGATCGGGACCGACCCAGCCCAGGCCGTGGTCGTACTCGCGCTTGTCGCGCCACTGGCCCTTGAGGATCTGCATGTTGTCGGGTGCGTCCCGGAACATCATGCGGCTCATGACGGCCGCCCCGGCGCTGGTGCCGGCCACGACGCCGCCCGCGTCGAAGACCTGCCGAATGGCCTTGAGCATGGCGGTCGGTTCGCCGCCGGGTTGCAGCGTGTCGACGATGTACTCCTGGGCACCGCCGGAGAAGAACACCCCCCGGGACGCCGCGACCTTGGCGATCAGCGCGGGGTCGTTGAGATTGCTCTGCAGGTCCACGCCCGTCTGGCGCGGCGCGACGGGGATGGCCTCCGCCTGGGCGCCGTGGCGGTTCAGCGTGGCGACGATGAGGCCGGCGCTGCGCTCGGGGTTGGCAGCGGCCGTCGCGAACACGGCGATGCGTGCGCCGGGTCCGCCGGACTCGTCGACGATGCGCTGCCACACGGCGTCGTTGTCGTTCTTCAGTGCGCCGCCGATGACGATGGCCGTGCCGGCCTGCGCGGTGGTGCCGATGGCCAGCAGCACGAGGGCGGCGAAGCGCCGCAGGGAGGTGTAAGTGGATGTCATGCAGGCATCTTGGCAGGAAACAGCACGCAACTTGTGGCTGCCATGGGTGAATCAGCGTGCCGCGCTCCCCGGTGGGGCGCGAAGCATCGCGATACATCCACCGGGGCCGGGGCGCGGACGTCGTGCAGACTGTCGGGATGACCCTGCAAGTTGACGAGACCCCCATCACCCTGACCACTGAACAGACCCTGACCGGCTGGCGCCGCGAGTTCTGCGTCGAATTGCTTGGCGACGGCCAGGCGCGCATCTTCCTGCGAGCGATGGAAGCGCCTTCGATGAAGGCCACCGAGCTGCACCGCGGCGTGCTGTTCCACCGCGTTGCCTCGACCTTCGCCGACCTCAAGGGCTGCGTCGCAGCGGCGCACGAGGCGCTGGAGGCGCTCGCCGGCACCGCCGTCAGGCAGCGGCCGACCCAGGACAACCTCTTCGCCGCCGTGACCTACGACCGCGCAGCCTGGGACCGGGTCATCAGCGACGTCGAGCGCTGGCAGCGCCGGGCGCACGCCGCTGCCGGCCGCTGAGCCGGCCCAAGCTGAACGAAGCCGATCGAAGCCGAATGCCGGTCTAGGCTGCTCTAAGCCGGCCAGACCATCTCCGCGCGCAGCCCGCCCAGCGGGGAGTCCGCCAGCCGGGCCTGTGCGCCCTGCTGGCGTGCGGCCGCGCGCACGATGGCCAGGCCCAGGCCGCTGCCCTCGACGCCCGCACTGCCCGAGCCCTCGCCGCGCTGGAAGCGGTCGAAGACGCGCTCGCGCGCTTCCAGCGGGATGCCGGGGCCGTCGTCGTCCACGCGCAGCAGCGGGGCGCCTCGGCTGCCCCGCAGCGCGCTCACCTGCACCGTGCGCGCCCCGTACTTCACCGCGTTGTCGATGAGGTTGCGCAACGCGCCGCGCAGGGCCTGCGGGTCACCCTCCAGCGGCAGCGCGTCGGGTGCCGTCACGCTGAGGGCGACGCCGGCCTTGTCGGCCAGCGGCTGCACGTCGGCCACGGCCTGGCGTGCCAGCTCGGCCAGGTCCAGCGGCAGTTCGGCCGCGCTGGCGCCGGGCTCGGCGCGCGCCAGCGCCAGCAGCTGTTCCACGAGGTGCACGGCGCGGTCGATGCCGCCGCGCAGTCGCGCGATGGCGGCATCCTGCTCCTCGCCGGGTGCCGAATCGCGCAACAGCCCCAGTTGCAGCTTCAAGGCCGTCAGCGGCGTGCGCAGCTCGTGGGCGGCGTCGGCGACGAAGCTGCGCTGGGCGTCAAAGGCCGTCGCCAAGCGCCCGAGCAGGCCGTTGAAAGACTCCACCAGCGGCGCGATCTCGCCAGGCAGGCCGGCGGTGGGCAACGCGTCCAGCGCGTTGGCGCCGCCGGCCTGGGCGGCATGGACGACGCGCGCCAGCGGCGCCAGCGAGATGCCGATCAGCCACCACACGGCCGCCGCCACCAGCGGCAGGGCCAAGGCCACCGGTGCGATGCTGCGCAGCGCGGCCAGCGCCGCGAGCTTCTGCCGCACGGCCAGCGGCTGTGCCACCTGCACGACGCGCAGCGGTGTGGCGGCGCCGAAGACGCGCCAGTCCTGCCCGCCCAGCCGCAGGTTGGAGAAGCCCAGCACGGCGCGCGCCGGCAGGGGTTCGGTCAGCCCCTGCGGGCGGCTGGAATACAGCTCCAGCCCCTGCAGCGACCAGATCTGCACGACGTAGTCGAAGCTCGGGTCGGCGAGCGCGGCGGCCTCGTCCCCGGCGATGCGCCCCTGGTCGCGCAGCGACAGCGCGGTCTGGCGCAACTGGTAGTCAAACAGTTCGTCCGCTTCGGCCCGAACGCTGAAATAGGTGGCCCCGCCCACGGCCACCGCCGTCACGGCGCCGAGGACCGCCAGCAGCGCAAACAGCCGCCCGCGCAGCGTGGAGAGCAGCTTCATGCCTTCTCGGGGCCGGCGTAGTAGCCCAGGCCGCGCACGGTGTGGAGCAGGTCGGCGCCGAGCTTCTTGCGCAACTGGTGCATGTAGACGCTGATGGCGTTGCTCTCCAGTTCTTCACCCCAGCCGTAGAGGCGATCTTCCAGTTGGGCGCGCGACACGATGGCGCCGGGGCGCTCCAGCAGCGCCTGCAGCAGCGCGAACTCGCGCGCCGACAGCAGTACGGGCCGACCCGCGCGCGTGACCTCGCGGGTGGCCGGGTCCAGGCGCAGGTCGGCCACGGCCAGCGCGGTGTCGGTGCGGCCGCCGTGGCGGCGCGTGACGGCACGCAGCCGGGCCAGCAGCTCGTCCAGCTCGAAGGGCTTGACCAAGTAGTCGTCCGCGCCGGCGTCCAGGCCGGCGACCTTGTCGGTCAGCGCGTCACGCGCGGTCATCACGAGCACCGGCGTCGCGTCACCACGGGCGCGCAGGCTCTTCAGCACGTCCAGGCCGCCGCGCCGGGGCAGGCCCAGGTCCAGCAGCACCGCGTCGAAGCGCTCGCCGCTGGCCAGCACCGCGTCCGCTGCCTGGCCGTCGCGCACCCAGTCCGCTGCGAAACCCTGGCGGCGCAGCGCTTCGCGCAGGCTCTCGCCGATCATGGGGTCGTCTTCAACGAGGAGCAGGCGCATGCAAGGTGGGTGAAGCGGCGGAGACGGGATTTTGGGGCGAAGGCGGCTAGAACGCGCTCTTGGTCGTACCGCCGTCCACGCGCAGCGCCGCGCCCGTGGTGGCCGAGGCCAGCGGGCTGACGACGTAGGTCACCATGGCAGCCACCTCCTGCGGCGTCGAGAAGCGCTTGATCAGCGACGTCGGCCGCACCTTCTCGAAGAACTCCTTCTCGAAGTCGGCAAAGCTCTTGCCCTCGGACTGCGCGAGCTGCTCGACGAAGTCGTTGACGCCGCGCGAGCGCGTGGGGCCGGGCAGGACGCTGTTGACCGTGATGCCCGTGCCGGCGAGCGACTCGGCCAGGCCGCGCGACACCGCGAGCTGGGCCGTCTTGGTCATGCCGTAATGGATCATCTCGGCCGGAATCTGCACCGCGCTCTCGCTGGAGATGAACACGATGCGGCCCCAGTTGGCGGCCTTCATGGCCGGCAGCACGAGGCGCGCCAGGCGCACGCCGCTGAGCACATTGACGTCGAAGAAGCGCAGCCAGTCGGCGTCGGGAATCTCCTCGAAAGGCTTGGGCTCGAAGATGCCCAGGTTGTTGACGAGGATCTCGATGCCGGGGTGCTGCCTGACCAGCGCCTCGGCCACGTCAGGCTGGCTCAGGTCACCGGCGAAGCCCAGCGGCCGGTTGCCGGTGGCGGCCGTGATGGCGGCGACGGCTTCGTCCACCGCCGCCTGCCTGCGGCCATTGACGATGACGCGAGCGCCTTCCGCCGCGAGCGACTGCGCGATGGCCTGGCCGATGCCGGCGGTGCTGCCGGAGACGAGGGCCAGGCGGTTCTTCAATTGCAGGTCCATGGCATGCCTTTCAAGGGAGATGGGCGACGGTGTAGCCGATGCCGAACGTCCTGTCGCGCGCTGGGGCTGTTCAGCGCGGCGCCAGGGCCTCGAGCAACGCCGCGGCGCCCGGCGTCAGGGCCTCGGTTGCGCCGAAGCAGATGAGCAGGT